>JANQWV010000053.1 GCA_030729695.1 Flavobacteriales bacterium
GCAAAGGCGGGAGCGAATTCCAACAATAAAGACTATCCATTTCTTACCGAAAAAGAGTTGAATCCTATTTCAATTAATGGATTGATTTGGATGAATGAAATAGAGGCAATGTGCGCTGAAGCTAAAAGAAAATTTGATGAAGGAAGTCGATGTATCAAACTTAAAATTGGCGCATTGAATTTCGCAGATGAATTGAACTTGATTCGTGAAATTCGTTCTTGGGGAAATGAAAAAGAATTGACCATACGGGTTGATGCCAACGGCGCCTTTCGCGCTGAAGAGGCCATGGACAAACTTCAGCAGTTATCGGAATTCAGATTACACAGCATTGAGCAACCCATTAAAGCAGGTCAATTAGAGGCCATGTTCAAGCTTTGCGCTGAGTCGCCCGTTCCAATTGCCTTCGATGAAGAATTAATTGGGGCCATTCCGTCTGATTTCGAATCGTTTTTAAATATAGGTAAGCCCGCTTACCTTGTTGTGAAGCCTTCGCTTCATGGCGGGTATGCAGCTGCAGAGCGTTGGAAGAATTGGGCCGATAAACACGGTATTGGTTTTTGGGTAACGTCTTCGTTGGAGAGTAATGTCGGCTTAAATCACTTAGCCAATTGGGTGTGTAAGATGAAGTTGGAAGGGGTTCAAGGCCTGGGAACAGGAAGCTTATTCAGCAACAACAGTGAAGCCAAGTGGAAGGTGGAAGGCGAATTACTTATTCCAATTGAATCATGATTAACCTTGCACTTTCGGGAAGCGATATGATTTTGGCTTACGCTGAAATTGAAAAAGAATGGAATGCGTCTGAATTCATTTCATTTCAAACTTCCGGTTCTACGGGAACTCCGAAGGAGATCACATTTACGAAAGAGCAGGTTATCCGTTCTACTCAACGAACCGCAACTTTCTTCAACCTACATAAAAACGCTGAAGTATTTTGTGCATTACCCCCCATTTATGTCGCAGGAAAAATGATGGCTTTGCGCGCAATAATCAATGAGTGGGATTTGACTTGGCAAACGCCTTCGACACATCCAGCTATTCAAAGTAATTACGATTTCGCGGCTTTCACTTCACAACAGTGCATACAAATAATGGAGAGCAAGCCAACTTCGTTGAATCAGATCAAACAAATTTTACTCGGAGGCGGACCTATTTCCGAGAGAGTGCTTGAATTCGCGAACAAGATTGAATCATCTATTTGGGAAGGGTATGGCATGACCGAAACCCTTACCCATGTTGCTTTGCGTAACGTGAAGTTAAATGCGGGATTTCTTCCGTTGGAAGGAGTTCAAATGAAACAAGGTGCGAGCGGGAACCTAATCGTTGAAGATTCTTGGTTGAATTTGCCCGCGTTAGAGACAACAGACATTATCGAATTTATAGAAAAAGGCTTTGTGGTGAAGGGGAGATTGGATCATGTGATTATTTCAGGAGGAGTGAAATTATTTCCGGAAGAAATTGAACAAATCCTTTTCCCCCATATCGATCAACCTTTTTACATTGGCTCTGTTCCCGACGAATTGTTGGGAAGGAAAGTGGTACTTTATGTTGAAGGAGAAACCGACGCATCTCTTCAACATAAAATTGAAGCGTTGAATCTGGGAGTGCAAAAGCCACGAGAAATCGTTTTTGAAAATAAGTTTAATCGAACCGATAGCGGTAAAATCATTCGCATATCATGAAAATAGTTTTTGCATCAGGAAATAAAAACAAGCTTCAGGAGATTCGAGCGGCCTTGCCTTTGGGAATTGAAGTTGTCTCTATGCGAGATGTTGGTGTAAATGAAGAAATTCCGGAAACAACAGGCACGCTTGAAGGCAACGCTGAGCAGAAAGCGCGATTCGTTTTTGAGAAAACTGGTTTGGCGTGCTTTTCAGACGATACCGGATTAGAAATAGAGGTGTTGAACGGAAGGCCAGGAGTGGACTCGGCAATCTATGCGGGCGAGCCTCGCTCGAATGAGCGGAATATTGAAAAGGTGTTGAAGGAAATGGAAGGCCAGACCAATCGGAATGCACAATTCAGATCGGTCTTTTGCTTTTGCTCAGAAGCAGGTACTTTTTATTTCGAAGGAATAGTGAAAGGAAAATTGGGCGCAGCTATTCGCGGTGCAGATGGATTTGGCTACGATGGAATTTTTCATCCGGAAGGCAATTCCCGCACCTTTGCTCAAATGAGCATTGAAGAAAAGAAATGGTTGAGTCACCGAGCAAAAGCGTTGAAAAAGTTCCTCGAATTTATCAAGTACAACTCTTAGCAGTTATGTGTATTTTTGCTCTTCCAAACTGAAACTATGGAAATTTATTTAGAATTTGAATCCCCGATAAAAGAGCTTCGTCAACAAATTGAGAAGTTAAGAGAGAGTGAAAAGAAGAATGGGGTAGACGTGCACACGGCCATTGAGGACTTAGAGCGCGCGGTTATTGAAAAGACCAACGAGATTTATTCTAACCTAACACCGTGGCAACGTGTTTTAGTTAGTCGCCATCCGGAAAGACCATACACCCTTCAGTACATTGAAACCATGACCGAGGGCACTTGGGTTGAGCAACACGGTGATCGCACGGTTAAAGATGATAAGGCCATGATTGGCGGGTTCGGTTCTATCGATGGAAGAAGCGTCATGTTCATTGGACAGCAAAAAGGAGTGAACACCAAAATGCGTTCTTACCGCAATTTCGGTATGGCGAACCCTGAAGGATATCGCAAGGCACTTCGACTAATGAAGTTGGCTGAGAAATTCAATAAACCTATCGTAACGCTTATCGATACGCCCGGTGCATTTCCTGGACTAGAGGCTGAAGAGCGTGGACAAGGAGAAGCCATAGCAAGAAATTTGTTCGAAATGATGCGCTTGAAGGTTCCTGTAATCTGTATCATTATCGGAGAAGGTGCTTCGGGCGGAGCTTTGGGGATTGGTATCGGAGACCGTGTTCTTATGTTAGAGAACACATGGTATTCCGTAATTTCTCCAGAGTCTTGCTCTACAATTTTGTGGAGAAATACAGACCATAAAATGGAGGCTGCATCTGCTCTGAAACTCACGGCTGACGACATGTTTGCGAATAAATTGGTAGATGGAATTATTCGCGAGCCGCATGGCGGAGCGCATAACAATCCGGAAGCTGCGACGCAACTTTTGAAAGAAGCGATTGTCAATGCGTTGAACAAATTGGAAAAGTTAGGAGTAGAAGAACGTACTCAGCAAAGAATTGAAAAGTTCTGTGCCATGGGTGTGGTTCAACAATAATTTGAATTTGAGTATTGTAGACTCAATAATTGATTGTAAATTTGTGCCAATTATATAATTAAGCTGAAAAAATGAAAAAAGGATTTTCGTCGGTAGTAGTTGCTTTAACTGCAGTTACTCTTCTTTTTCAAGGTTGTGCCGGCCTTGGCTCAATGCAAAAACACATGGAAGAACTAAACTTCAAAGTGGAGCCAAGCCCATTGGAAGTGCACGGTGATTCTGTGAAGATTACAATCACAGGTAAATTCCCTGAAAAATATTTTGCGAAATCAGTTTCTGCACAAGCTACTCCGGCTATCGTTTGGAATGGTGGTGAAGCAACCTACAAAGTGCAAGAATTCAAAGGTGAAAAAGCAACAGGTAACGGTGATGTAATTCCTTACAAAACTGGAAAGAGTTTCAAGTACACTGCAACCTTACCCTATTCTGCAGGAATGGAGTCTTCGAAGTTAGAGATTCGTCTTAAAGGTTCGAAAGGAAACAAGACAGCTTCTTTCCCAGCTGTAGAAATTGCAAAGGGTGTTATTACAACTCCATACTTAATGAAGAGCGACGACAAAGTTATCGGTTCTAAAGATGCGTTGGTTCGCTCTACTGATAAGACTTTCGAAGCGGTTGTTAACTTCGATTTGAATTCTTCTGTATTGAAGCCAGCTGAAATGAAAGATGCTGATATCACTGAACTTCAAACATTGTTGACTTCAATCAGCACAAATCCTAAGATGGTTGTAACTCAAATCGAATTACAATCATATGCTTCTCCAGAAGGAGAAATCTTATTAAACGATGATCTTGCTGTTGAGCGTGCGAAAGCAGGTAGCAAAGTAATGACTACTGTTCTTAAGAATTCTAAATTAGATGTTCTATACGGTGCATTGGTTAAAGAAAATCCAAAGGGTGAAGACTGGGACGGATTCAAGGACGCAATGGATAAATCAGCAATCGGTGACCGCGACATCATCGTTCGTATTCTTCAAAGAACAACTGACTTAACTGAAAGAGAAACAGAAATTAAGAATATCTCTAAGACCTACACTGAAATCAAAGATTTGATTTTCCCTGCTCTTCGTCGTTGCGTTATTCGTGTATACTACACCGAGAACGGATACACAGATGCTGAATTAATTTCGTTAGGAAATTCAAACCCATCTGTATTGAATTACGAAGAGTTGATGAAAGCGGGTTCATTAATCGACGATGCAAACGTTCAAGCTGCCATCTACAAAGAGGCTGAAGGAAAAGCAAACGGTGACTACCGTGCTTCAAACAACTTAGGTGTTGTTTATTACGGAATGAACAAGTCTTCTGAAGCTGCTAAGCAATTTGAAAAAGCATACGGAATGAAGAAGAATGCTGAGACAGCGAACAACCACGGTGTTGCAGTTCGTTTAAGCGGTGATCGTAAAGGTGCAATGAAATTGTTCGGCGAAAGCGGTTCAGCTGAGAGCAAGTACAACAAAGGTTTGATCCTTATTGCTAACGGAGACTACGCTGGTGCTGTTTCAACAATGAAAGATGTTAAGTCTTTCAACTCAGCGTTAGCTAAAATGTTGAGCGGTGACAATGCTGGTGCGAAGTCAGACTTGGATGCTAGCGGTGACAAATCGGCTTTAGCAGATTACCTTCGTGCTATCATCTGCGCTCGTTCGAACGATTCTGCTGGTAAAGATGCAAACTTAAGTTCAGCTATCGCTAAAGATGGGTCATTGGGCGAGAAGTCAAAAACAGATTTAGAGTTCTCGAAGTAATTCGAAACGATATTGAAAAAGAAAAGGGACTTCGGTCCCTTTTTTATTTCCTTACTTGGTGTTGAAGGTGTATGTGAATCCAATGGCCATGAGCTCTTTGAATTGCAGACCTGGACCAATATCTGCTGGATGATAAACACCGTTTTCATCTGTTCGTTCGGGTGATTTAATGATACGAATATCATCATCATAGATCAATTGTGTCGATACGGTTACCGAGAGGTATTTGTTAACCTTCATATTGAAGTTGTTCTCCCAGTTGATGTCAACATTCTCCGGGTTTTTAGTGTAGTTAGAGAAAAGCTCCAACTTACTTGTCCAGTTGACATTTTCAAGAATTACGTTTGTGTAGTTCAAACGAATGTATCCCCCAATTTCATTCCTTCTTTTTTTTCCAGGAGTTATTATATTTCCATTCGCATCTCGCACTGCAGGGGTCACACCATATTGCCCCGCGTTTGCAAGGTCTGAATTCATCACAAATGTCGCTCGATATGTAAGAGGTGCGAAAAAGGTAGAAACTCCTTTTTTGGGCTTATAATCCATTCCTAATGCACTAACAGCATACGCTGGCGCAAATAGATCACTGACTTTTCCCTTAGTGTAATCTGGAAGACCTGAAGGAAGAGTTGTATACCCAGGAGCAACTTGACTTCGAACGGAAAGTAAAAATGAGTAATACCAATTTTTTGAGGCCTGCTGACCGTACTTACTCGAGAAATCAAAACGATCTTCAGTTTTTATTGATGGAATAGCAAAGTCCACAATGCTTCTGCCGTATGACAAGTTTACGGAATTATCCCAGGCACGCTTGTCTTTCCGATACAAGACTACCGAGTTGAAAATGCCCGTTACGTTGAAAGAACTGTTACCCCCTGCAGCCCAATTTTTCAAGTAGGTCTGGGTGGTGTTGATACTTGAAGACATTTTAAAATACCAACCGCTGTCTTGTATCGGATGAAGGGCGCGCATGGATCCTTCTTCCTGAGAAATTGGATTCAAAACGGGTTGAGCCCAGGTCAGCGTCGGAGATAGAATGAGGAAAGTGAGTATAAACTTGCGCATATCTCGCAAAACTAATTTTTCTTTGAAGACTTTTCGGATTCAAACTGAAACTTATTTAACATTGCACTATGAATACCGTAGGTTATCCGTCGAAGGTTGTTATTGCATGGGGAGAAGCCATTTCAGGCAATGTGCCTATTCGCGAATGGCTCATGGCCAACGGATATCCGGAGTTGGGTGTGTTTGTTCACGCATTGAACAACCAAGACGAAGCACGCACGTGGCTTATGGAAAATCAATTCCCTCACCTCATGGCTTTAATTAATGGTGCAGAGGGAAATCCGAATGCAATTCTTTGGCTAAAGAAAAACAAGTTCGATGTGTTGGAAAAAATGGCGAGAGCAGCCGACAATCATGAAGACTCTTTGATGTGGTTGCTTGAAAAAGGATTCCCAGATATGGCCGCTATTGCGCAGCGCATGTGCCTCGTTAAAAACGAAATTGAACGTCGAAACAACGACATTCATTCGATCTCTCCATTTTAGTTTTTCTTCGGGACGTATGCCAACACATTCATTTTTTCAAAATGAAAGGTGTCAATCGCTGCTTTTTGAATTTGCTCCGATGTGATCTCTTCTAATCTTCGAAATACCTCTTGCATCGTGTCTATGCGGTTGAAGAGATACAGACTCTTTCCCAAATTAAACATGAGGGCACTGCCACTGTCTTGAGCTAAAGCCATTTGACCTATGATCTGTTTTTTGGCTTCATGCAATTGGCGACTGCTCATTTTGTTGTCTTTGTAGTAGTTCAACGTTTTTTCAGCGAGGTCAGTTGCTTTCTTTAAATTTTCTTTATCTGTTCCCAAATACAAACTGAATATTCCGCAATCGGTAAATGGAGCATAGGTGCATTCCACGTGATAAGCCAATCCGTATTTCTCGCGAATGACCATGCTGAGTTTGTTGTTCAATGCAGGGCCACCGAGCACGTTAGCGAGCAACGTCAATGCTGGACGAAGCTTGTGAGGGTATGCATAGGCTTTTCCGCCTACCAAATAATTCACTTGGTGAATGTCCTTTTCAACAAAAATTTTCTTACCCGCTTTCAAAGTTGGCTTTGATCTTTTCTGTGTGAACGGAACAAGCTTTTCTTTGCCGAAATGCTTTTCCAAAAGAGCCTGTAATTTTTCAACTGGAATATTTCCAGCCGAAGAAAAAACCAATTGCTCCGCTGTTAAATTGCGTTTTCGGAAACGTTCCAGCGTTGAACGTTTTACGCTATTGATGCTTTCTTTCGTTCCAAGAATACTGCGGCCAATGGCATGATTGCCGAACAACTGCTGGTCGAACTCTTCGAAAATCATTTCACTCGGACTGTCGAAATAACTATTCAATTCATCAATGATCACTTCCTTTTCTTTTTCAATTTCTTCAGCAGGGAAGGAAGGGTGAAAAGTAATGTCAGCAATGAGTTCAATGGCTCTTTCGTAATGTTCCTTCAACATAGAAGCATGAATCCATGTTTCTTCTTTTGCAGTGAAGGCATTGAGCTCTCCGCCTACAGCATCGAGTCTCGACAGAATATGATGATTTTTGCGCGTCTTGGTTCCTTTGAAAAAGCAGTGCTCTAGAAAATGTGCTAGGCCATGCTCGTCTTCTTCTTCATCGCGACTTCCAGCAGCGATGAGCAATCCGCAATGCGCAACGTCGCGATCCATGGGCTGATGCACCACACGGATTCCGTTGGATAAAGTAAATACTATTGGGTTCGGAAGTAAACTCAATGCGCGCAGTTTTCGCCTTTAAGCGTTTTGTTTCCGCCTTTTCCACCTTCGACAATCTGCACGCCGCTTGCGTTGAATACGAGTTGTTTTTGAGGCTCGGTAATCTTAGCAATTTCTTCATTCGATTTTCCAGCGTCTTCCGCCAAGTGTTGCAAATAAGCAACAGTCAATTCTTTGAAGTATGCCTCACCTTTAACGAATGTTTTCTTTCCTTCACACTTCTCCAAAGGAACTGCGAACGCATGGTCTTTCATAAAGACGGTCATTCCATCGCCAACAGGCATCGCCACTTCCATCCAACATCCAGCCTTTTGGCAAGTTTGAACAATGCTTCCTTCAAACACACACGCAAAACGTGTTTCAGTTTTCATTTTCTCTTGTAGTTCAGTCAACGTAATTACGTTTTCTACAACGAATGCTTCACCGTATGATTTTACGTTGTTTTTTTTCGATTTCTGTGCTGTTGCTGTTCCAACGAAAACGCTAAGGGCTATAAATAAAAATGCTATTTTTTTCATGACGAATATTTTTTGCAAAAGTAAGTGAGTTTATTGAAGTTCGAGCGTTAATCCGTCGTAAGCCAGATGAACGTTAGGAGGAAGTTCCTGCGTGACTTCTTCATGTGTACCCAGTTGGTGGCTGATGTGCGTTAAATAAGCTGCTTTCGGATTTATACGAGCAATAAGCGCCAAGGCTTGGTCGAATGTAAAATGAGAAGGATGTGGTTCTTTTCGAAGCCCATTCAAAACGAGAATTTCACTCCCAACAATCTTATCAATTTCTTCTTCCGAAATGAAATTGGCATCGGTGATGTACGTGAAATTTCCAATGCGATATCCGAACACCTTCATCTTGAAATGCAGAACTTCAATGGGAGTGAAGTTGATTCCGTTGATGTTGAAGGGTGAATTTTCAATTCGATTTAAAATAATTTCAGGAACGCCAGGATATTTATTTTCCGAAAATGCATAATGAAATTCTCTGCGTAATGCTTCTTCCACTTTTTCAGTGCAATAAACATGAATAGGTTTTCCAGATGTGAAATTGAAAGCACGAACGTCATCGAGTCCCGCAATGTGATCTTTGTGTTCGTGTGTGAAGACAATCGCATCGAGGTGTGTAGCATCATCGCGAAGCATTTGCTGACGAAAATCGGGCCCTGAATCAATAACAATATACTGCTCGCCAATTCGCAGGGAAATCGCGCTGCGCAAGCGTTTGTCGCGCTCGTCGGTAGAGGTGCAGACAACGCATTTGCATGAGATCAAGGGCACGCCCTGACTGGTTCCGGTTCCTAAAAATGTTATGCGCATATTTCACGAAGATAGAATGTACTTTTGCAACATGAAAAAATCAATTCATCCGAAGGAAGTTCCGTTCATGGTTTATGCCGATGCTGAAGGAAATATTTTTGAAGACACGAATTATGAAGTGGTAGGAAGATCGGGATACAATGTGTATCCGCTTACCCCTGAAGATTTTATTGAGCTTCCTTTTGGAAGTGATTTGTTCACGTTGCCGGGCCGTCGTCCATATGGACTAAGCATAGAAACCGGCGAAATGGAATGTCATGAAGACATTCAAGCGGTTGCTAGTTTGAACGCGCCTGCATACACGCAGTTGTACTCTGCTGCATTCGGAACAGACGAGCAAGATGCGCCAACGCTTCCGTTGTACGCGTACACAGCAGTGGGTTGGTATGATGGGAAGTTTTATACAACAGCCGTTCGTATTGATGCAGATGAACGTCAAGATTTAGAGAATTTCGATAGAGAGCATATTTGGGAAGTAACCCGCAAGCGTTTGGAAGACCATCCGAACAACAGACTTGTTCAGCATTTAGGAAACAACTGTAGTTTGAAGTACTGCTGTCCTGCTGCACGTAACTTTTTCATGGGAAGATGGGAAGCACCTATTCCTGTAAGTCCTGCGTGTAACAGCAATTGCTTAGGCTGTATTTCATTCCAACCGGAAGAGCATGAGTTAACGTCACCACAAGACCGCTTAGACTTCATTCCAACCGTTGCAGAAATTGTTGAGTATACACTTCCGCATTTGATGAACGCCGAACGCCCAATTGTAAGTTTCGGTCAAGGTTGTGAAGGCGAACCGTTGTTGGTTTGGCAGACCATTCGTGATGTTATTATTGAATTGCGAAAGCACACTTCGCGAGGTATCATTAACCTGAACACCAACGGCAGCAAACCTAAGGCGGTTGAAGAGTTAATGAAGGTAGGATTAGATAGCATTCGTGTCAGCACGAATTCGCTTCGTAAAAACATTTACGAAGCCTATTATTTGCCGAACAATTATAAGTTTGAAGACATTGTTGAATCAGCGCGTATTGTTCGTCAATACGGCGGATGGGCGAGCATCAACTACTTCACATTCCCAGGAATGACAGACCATCCGGAAGAGTTTGAAGCACTTCGCAATTTCATTAAGCACACAGACATCAGCATGATTCAATGGCGTAATTTCAACATTGATCCAGATTGGTATTTAGGGAAAATAGGTGTAACCGAATTGCCAGAGGGCATGGGTATTCGAAATGTCTTAGATCAGATTAGAGAGGAGTTCCCGCATTTGGCTTATGGATACTTCAATCCACCACAAGAGATTCAAGTGGAGTACAACAAACTGAGAAAAGCCTAAAGGTTTTAGTGAGCGGCAACACCACACATGTGGTAAAGCAAGCGCGCACCTACGTTGCCGTTCCAGTCGTCTTCGCCTGGAGCAACTTCTACTAAGTCGAAGCCAATGATGTTCTTCTTGGCTTTCAACTGACTCAATAAATACAACGCTTGTTGGAATGAGAGTCCACCCGGTACAGGTGTCCCCGTATTCGGACAAAGAGTTGGATCTAATCCGTCAATGTCGAAGCTAATATAAACGTCGTTAGGAAGCGCGTCAATAATCGCATTGCAGCGCTCTTTCCACAACTCTCCTTCAAACGCTGCACGCTGAATTTCGGCATCGGTATGAACGATAATTCTTCCGTTTGAATTAACAACACGGTCGTACTCTTCCTTACAGAAATCGCGAATTCCCACTTGAACCAATTTGGTTATTTGTGGAATTTGAAGCGCATTGTACATGATAGAAGCGTGTGAATACGTGAAACCTTCATAAGCCTCACGCAGGTCCATGTGCGCGTCTACATGAAGAATTCCGAAGTTCTCGTAACGTTCAGACAAAGTCTGAAGATATCCGAGTGGAGTGCTGTGATCACCACCAATAAGCCCAACAGTTTTACCAGCGTCTAGCCATTTCTTGGTTTGATCAGCCACATACTGAACCATGTCGGCGCAGCCTTCATTTATTTCTTGAAGAATTTCTTGGAGCTCATCGTTGTCCTCGAGTTTCTCACCTTCTTCCCAAGCAGAAATAATTTCTTCAGCTTTTTCTTTCAATGAATTGCTTCTTGAATGAAGGGCACCGTTCTGCTCAAGCATGGCAATGCCTTTCTTCCACAATTCAGGAAATTCAGGATGATGAAGATCAACTTGAAGACTCGATTCAAAAATATGTTCAGGACCTTCAGAAGCACCGCCGCCGTAGCTCACGGTTACTTCCCACGGAACAGGAAGAAGAACAATATCACTTTCGTCAATGGTGAATGGTAACCCAAACATCTGACTATCTGCAACCCCAGCACTGTTGGGGTTGAAGGAGTTTATTTTTTCTTCTTTGCTCGACATGTTGAATTATACTGCCAATACAGCTTTCACTTGATCTGCAGCTTCTTGAAGCGTAATTGCAGAGTGAACAGCTAAACCAGATTCGTCAATTAATTTCTTCGCTTCTTCAGCGTTAGTTCCTTGAAGACGAACAATGATTGGAACTTGAATGTCGCCAATGTTTTTGTATGCGTCTACAACACCTTGTGCAACACGGTCGCAACGAACAATTCCACCAAAGATGTTTACTAGAATAGCCTTTACTGTTGTGTCGCGAAGAATCATGCGGAATGCAGTCTCTACGCGTTTTGCATCTGCCGTACCTCCAACATCAAGGAAGTTAGCAGGCTCACCGCCGCTTAACTTAATGATGTCCATAGTTGCCATAGCCAATCCAGCGCCGTTAACCATACAACCAACGTTTCCGTCCAAGTTTACATAGTTCAAACCAGCTTCGCCAGCTTCAACTTCAATTGGATCTTCTTCGGTGGTGTCACGCATAGCAGCGTAATCGGGGTGACGGAACAATCCGTTTCCGTCTAAAGTAACTTTCGCGTCAACAGCAAGAATGCGGTCGTCAGAAGTTTTTAGAACAGGATTAATTTCGAACATAGATGCATCGCAACCTACGTAAGCGTTATATAATTTTTTTGTGAAGGCAATCATTTCCTTGAAGGCACCACCTGAAAGTCCTAGGTTGAAAGCAATGTTTCTTCCTTGGAAATCGGTAACGCCAGTCATTGGATCAACCACTTCTTTGAAAATACGCTCAGGCGTCTTTTCTGCAACTTCTTCAATATTCATTCCGCCATCTGGAGAGTAAACGATAACGTTTCTGCCAGCAGCGCGGTCTAATAAGATACTCATGTAAAACTCGCGAGGCTCTGATGCGCCTGGAGCGTAAACGTCTTCAGCAACGTAAACTTTTTGAACCAATTTACCTTCCGCTTTGGTTTGAAGGGTAACAAGGTGTCCACCCAAAATACCTTTCGCTTTTTCAGCTACTTCACCAAGGCCTTTCGCTAAAACAACACCGCGAGAGCCTGTTTCAGTTACTTCTCCTTTTCCACGTCCACCCGCGTGAATTTGCGCTTTTACAACGAACCAACCGGTTCCTGTTTCTGCTTGCAATTTTTCTGCAACCGCAGTTGCTTCTTCAGGTGTAGAGGCTACATAACCGCGTTGTACAGTTACGCCAAATTGTTGAAGGATACTTTTTCCTTGGTATTCGTGAATGTTCATAGTTCAATATTTGCGACGCGAATGTACTAAATAATGACGAAGTTTTTGTTCATCTTTGTACTATGATTCATGCATCGGGAATTTATAAAGGATACGGAAAGGTTCAAGTGTTGAATAACGTTTCGTTAGACATTCAAAAAAGCGAAATTGTTTCTATCGTAGGAGCCAGCGGAGCTGGTAAAACAACGCTTTTGCAAATCCTTGGAACATTGGACAATCCTGACAAAGGAACGGTGAGCATCGATGGCGTGAATCCCTTCCAACTGAAACAAAGAGAGCTCGCGCGTTTTCGAAATTTACATTTGGGATTCGTTTTTCAATTTCACAACCTGCTTGCGGAATTTAATGCGACGGAAAATGTTTGTATTCCGGCGCTAATAGCCGGAGTTGAAAAGAAAGACGCGGAAAAGAAAGCTGCGTTTTGGTTGGAAAGATTAGGGCTAAGTCATAGAGCAGAGCACAAACCTTCAGAGATGTCGGGTGGTGAGCAGCAACGCGTTGCTGTTGCTCGAGCGCTAATGAATAATCCAAAAGTGGTTTTTGCCGATGAGCCTTCTGGAAATTTAGACAGGGCCAACGCTGTGGCTTTGCATAATTTGTTCTTCGAATTAAGAAATGAATTCCATCACAGCTTCGTAATCGTAACTCACAATGAAGAACTTGCTTCGCAGGCCGATCGCAAGATTGTGATGAGTGACGGTCAGATTACTTAATAAATGATGAAGCCCAAATCGAGCGTGAAAGCTTGAATAAAAATGGGAAGAGAACAATCGTAAACCCAATTCCAGTCAAAAGGAAAGTTTTTGGGTGAGTCAAAAATCCGAATTCAATTAGGCCAATAGCATCGAAGACTTTCAATGCAACAAGAATTGCTACCCACATTGCTACCGTTAAGGCCCAACTCACATAAGCAGCTCCAAAATAAAAGCCTGGCTCCGGATTGAAATTTGTCTTACACTCTGTGCACTCCTCTTTTACTTCTCCTAACTTACTCACCGAGAAGGGAGATTCATTTACGAATAAATGTCCTTTTCCACAGTGGGGACATTTCATTTTCACAATTTTACCTATTGCTGTTTTTGTTTCAGTAGCCATGGTGCGAAGGTAGCGTTGAATCGCACAAATGGCATGTGATGACAATCACATTATTCGCAAACGAGCGTGTCATAATAGGCTCCATATCCAGCCCAAACGCCAAGACCACCGTCAACATTTGATTTTACATTGCTTGGAGAAGCGAAGGGAGATCCCTGATTCGCAAGCTGATCCTCGTATGATTTGTAAAATTTGTAAACGTTCATATCTATGCTACAGCCACGGACAACAACGGTATCTCCTCGTTTGAAAAATCCGCGCTCTTCTCTGCGGTCATCGAATTTGTCGCTAAAAGGAATGGCCCCTCTGTAGTAGGCAAATTCAAATGATAACCCGTTAAAAAATTCATCATCATAAACGCTCGGAGAAGGGCTAATAAAGATTAAGTCTTTCTGCTGACCTCTTAAATAAGTGTCTCTCGTTATCCATTGCGGATAATGACTAATGCGCTTTGCAGACCAGCGGTAGGCATTTCCGAGCGAATCGGGGTCGGTCATGTTACCGTATATAAAGCCCAAAGAATCGAGTGGGTTTCCAGAGGGCGATGCAAACCAAAGGCTGTCCAAAGGAATTGGGAAATTCACTTTAGTCACAGCGTGCAAATGATGTTCGTCTTTGTCAACAATGAGGGTATATGTTTCTCCTGGCATACCCAAGGCCTGTGGAGATAATGAAGTGTAAACACAAATTCCCAATCCAAGCACGGCTTCTGGCGGAAGACCAACGGCTTGAGATGTGAGAAGCAGTTGGTCGAGGGTCATGTCTGCAATGCAATACATGTCTAGAGGAATAGTATCCGTTCCATGAACCATTTTGACTTGAGCGTTCTGGATGTAAGAATTGACAAGGGCATTGGCATCAGCTGGATCGAAATATCCGGAAGAATAACTCAGAATGACAATAGGAGGTTGGCCTGGTTCAATACTTCCTTGAACGACAATTTTGGTTTCGGCCTGAGGAAGGTCTATGGTTATGTCCTTTTCACACCCCACAAAAAGTAGAACGCTCGCTACAACAACCCCAATTATACCAACCTGTTTTTTCATGTGTGCAAAATTACAATCAATTCCTTCCGACAATAAAAATATTTTGGTGTCGTTTTTGTTCAAATCGGATTCAAATTATTTTCGCAAAATCAAAAATAAAAAGTATGAGAAAGAGTCTAGTCACTTTTGCTGCAGCCTTCGCTGGCGGTCTTATTGCCATGGCTGCATACCATTTTGTAGTTAAATCAAACACTTCGCAATTCGCTTGGAATAACAATGTTCCCGGAGCGTTCGCCAATTATTCCGGAATGCCAGGAGCAGGCGGAGATTTCGTGGTTGCCGCGGAAAGAACTGTGAATTCAGTGGTACACGTAAAAACGGAAATTAAAACACAATCCTATGATCCGTGGGGCGGATTCTTCGGGTATCAGCAGCCTCGAACACAAATGGCATCGGGATCGGGTGTCATAATTTCGGCAGATGGATACATCATCACGAATAATCATGTCATAGATGGCGCTGAAAAAGTGACAGTCACCTTGAACAACAATAAAAACTACGAAGCTACTTTGGTTGGAAAAGATCCTAGTTCGGATATCGCTGTTTTAAAAATAGATGAATCGAATCTTCCG
>JANQWV010000054.1 GCA_030729695.1 Flavobacteriales bacterium
GGAGCCACAACTCCAATGGAATAAAGGAAAATGGAAATTATCGTTTTCATTTTTCAAATTTAGTGAAGGATGTGCAGAATGGAGTTATTCACAATTGAAAGAGGTCTTATTTGAAATTTGTTGTAAAAATTTCAGTTGCAAACCAAAAAAGAGGGGGTATATTTGCGAAATATTGATAAAATTTTAAAAACACCCCCCTTTAAAACAGGGGTAACATCTAAAAATATGAGTTTAAGAAAAAACGCACAGCACGAAATCAACAGTCGTATGCCAATGCCATTGGCTTCAAATGGACAAAGAATCAGTGAGTACTTCGGTGATAACGTATTCAACCCGCATAAAATGCGTGAGTATCTTCCAGAAGATTTGTATGATAATTTGATGTCTTGTATCAATCAAGGAACTCGTATCGATAGAAATGTTGCCGATCACATTGCAGCAGGTATGAAAGAGTGGGCGATTAGCAAAGGCGCAACACACTTCACACACTGGTTTCAGCCATTAACGGGAGCAACTGCTGAGAAACACGACAGCTTCTTCAAGCCATTGGGAGATGGAAGAGCTATTGAGAAGTTTGAAGGAACCATGTTAGTTCAACAAGAGCCAGATGCTTCTTCTTTCCCGAACGGAGGTATTCGTAACACATTCGAAGCACGTGGATACACGTTGTGGGATCCGTCTTCTCCTGCGTTTATTGTTGGAAATACACTTTGTATTCCAACAATTTTCATCTCATATACAGGACATGCACTCGATTACAAGATGCCTTTGATTAAAGCGCTTCATGCTGTTGATGTAGCGGCTACAGCGGTTTGTCAATATTTCGATAAGGAAATTAATAAGGTAAATACAACATTGGGATGGGAGCAAGAGTTTTTCTTAGTTGACTCAGCACTTCACAAGGCTCGTCCAGACTTAGCTATGACCGGACGTGCATTGTTTGGTCACAAGCCAGCAAAAGGTCAGCAGTTGGAAGATCACTACTTCGGTAGTATTCCAGAAAGAGTATTGGCATACATGAAAGACTTCGAATACGAAGCGCATTTATTGGGTATTCCTGTTACAACACGTCACAACGAAGTTGCGCCAAACCAATACGAGGTAGCTCCAATGTTCGAAGAGGCAAACTTGGCGAACGACCACAATCAATTATTGATGGATTTGTTGAAGAAGATTGCTCAGAAGCACAACTTCAATGTACTTCTTCACGAGAAACCCTACGAAGGCGTTAATGGAAGCGGAAAGCACAACAACTGGGCGCTTTCAACAAACACAGGTGTTAACCTTCTTCGTCCGGGAAAAAATCCAAAATCGAATCTTCAGTTCTTAACCTTCATGGTGAATACTGTTGCAGCAATTCACGAGAACGCAGATGTTCTTCGTGCCTCTATTGCAACAGTTGGAAACGACCATCGCTTGGGTGCAAACGAAGCTCCTCCGGCAATCATGAGTTGCTTCTTAGGAGAGCAGTTGAATGCTATGCTTGATAATCTTGAAAAGAACATCAAGGCAGGAAAGATGACCCCTGAGGACAAAACAGAATTAAAATTAAATATCGGAAAGTTGCCACAGGTTCTTCTGGATAATACAGACAGAAACAGAACTTCTCCATTTGCATTTACCGGAAATAAATTCGAGTTCCGCGCGGTAGGTTCTAGCGCCAACTGCGCAAATGCAATGATCACCTTGAACACAATTGTTGCTAACCGTCTGATTCAATTCAAGAAAGATGTTGATGCACGTATTGCAAAAGGAGATGATAAGGATGAAGCCATTTTAAAAGAACTTCAGCGCTTAATCAAACAAAGTAAGGCTATTCGTTTTGAAGGAAACGGATACGGAGACGAGTGGGTGAAAGAAGCAGGGAAAAGAGGTTTGTCTAATTTGAAGGACACGCCAGCGGCTTTAAAAGTTTGGAAAGACAAGAAGGTTATTGCAATGTTTGAAAAGTTGAACGTCTTGACAAACGAAGAAATTCATTCGCGTTATGAAATCGAGGTAGAGAACTACGCTCGTCGTCGCGAGATTGAGGCTGAAATCGTTGTCGACATGGCAGTGAACCAAATTATTCCTGCAGCTCTGAGATACCAGAGTGAGTTGATCAACAACGTTCAAGGTTTGAAAGCGGTCTTGGGTGCAAAAGAATTTAAGGAACTAACCAAGACTCAATTAGGCTTGATTACTGAAATTTCTCAGCATGTGAACGGTTTGAAAGCCTGCACCGAAGGAATTGTTGTTGAACAAGGGAAGGTGAATCACAGCAATCCTGAGAAAATGGCTGATATCTATTGTCACAAGATTAAACCGTTGATGGATGCTGCCCGCGATGCTGCAGATGCGTTGGAACAAATTATCGATGACAATGCTTGGCCAATTCCAAAAATGCGTGAGCTCTTGTTTACTTGCTAATTGAGGTATTTAGATAATTGCGATTTTATGAGGGAAATTCACATTTTTGATTATTTTCGCAATTACTAACTTTTAACTGGACTAAAACATTACGTATGAGATTTTTCAAATCTATCTTGGTTTTGTTTGTTTGTTTGTCAACGGCTTCGTTGGTGAACGCTCAAAATAAAAAGATTCAACAGGCAGATATCGAGTTTGCTGGACAGGGGTATAACCAAGCTGCGACTCTTTACATTGGAGAAGTTACTAAAATCAAGAACATCGATGAAAAAGCGCGTGTTCTTTACAACATTGCAGAATGTTATAGAAATACAAAGCGTTATGGGATGAGTCTAGATTATTATGACAAAGCCATCAATGCTAAGTACGACAAGAAAACAGCAGACGTTTATTTGAACTACGGTATTGCTTTGCAAGAAATGGATCGTCTTGAAGATGCGATTGTTCAATACAACAAATACAAAGAACGTGGCGGAAATGCTGCTCTTGCAGATATGCGTATTCAAACATGCACCAATGCAGCAACTGCAAAGAAAACCAGCGCTAAATCTCGTTATGTAGCAGAGAACGTAGAGTTCTTGAATTCTTCTGAAGAGGATTTTGGTTTGGCTTATGCTTCGAAGAAATGGGATGAGTTCGTATTTACCTCTGCTCGTAAAGAGGCTGTAGGTAGTGGATTAAGCCCTATCAACGGAGATGAGTTCAAGGACGTTTTCGTAGCCAAATTAGACAAGAAGTTCAAATTCCAAGGCGCTCCAATGCCAGCTAGTATTACTGTTAATACAGAATCTCATGAAGCTGCAGGGGCATTCGACAAAGATTACAAAACTATGTTCTTCACACGTTGTGGTTTCGATAAGAAAGGAAGAATGGGCTGCGATATTTACACCGCTAACAAGCAAGGAGACAATTTCGCTACAGCTGAGATTATCGACATCATTAATAGAGAGTCTGATGACTCTTCTCGTGTTGGACAACCATGTCTTTCTTTTGATGAGCAAACATTAATCTTCGCTTCAAATATGCCAGGTGGTAAAGGCGGAAGAGATTTGTGGTATATGACTTTCGACAAGAAAGCAAAGAAATGGTCTAACCTAACAAACCTTGCTTCTTTAAATACCGCAGGTGACGAGTATTATCCATACATGACAGAAGACGGGACATTGTACTTCGCTTCTAACGGTTACCCTGGTTTGGGTGGATTGGATATTTTCAAAGCAAAGAAAACAGGAGAGATGGTTTTTGGCGACGTTACAGCAATGCCAGCTCCAATTAACTCAGCATCTGATGACTTCGCTTTTATCTTAGATAAGAAGCCTGTATTAGACAACGTATTGATGGAAGGTGTTTTCGCATGTTACTTCTCTTCTAACCGCCCAGGTGGAAAAGGAAAAGACGATATCTGGCATGCATATGAGCGTCCGTTGGAATTCACAATGACGGGAACTGCCTACAATAAGAAAACAGGAAGCACACTTTCTGGTTGTAAAGTAACCATTGTTGGTTCAGACGGATCTACCTACAACGTTGTGACAGATGCAAACGGAAGCTTCTTCTTAGACAAGACGAAGGTTAAGCCTGAAACAAAATACACCGTAGATATTCAAAAAGAAAACTTCATTGGCACGGCAGATAAGTTCTCGACCAAAGGAGCAAAAGAGTCTACAAACTACCAACAAGATTATTTCTTGATCCCTGTAGAAATAGGAAAGGAATACCCAATGCCAACGGTATTGTATCCGTTCAACAAAACTGAATTGTTAATCACAGAAGACGTGAATAGTGCTGACTCGTTGAATTACTTGTTGAACATCTTAACAGAAAACCCAACGTTCGTTGTTCAGTTAGAGTCTCACACTGATGCTCGTGGAGATGTTCCTAGCAATGACAAACTATCTCAAGGTCGTGCAGAGACTTGTGTAACTTACCTTACTTCAAAAGGAATTGCTGTTGATCGTTTAGTTGCAAAAGGAAAAGGTGAAAGCGAGCCACGCACAATCAAGGAAGGAGATCGTCTTTCCTCTGAAACATTCGCTGAATTCCCAATCGGAACATTGCTAGATGAAGCATTTATAAGCACATTGAGTGAAAACGAATCACGTGAACGCGCTCATCAATTGAATCGTCGTACGACATTTAGAATCTTAAGAACGGACTACGTCCCAAGTAAATAGCATTAAACTAAGGGAAGGGCTGACATGTACTGTCAGCCCTTTTTATTTATATATGAGCCAAGCCGAAAATAGATACAACAGCAGAGGAGTAAGTGCTTCCAAGGAAGATGTCCACGCTGCAATTAAGAATATTGATAAAGGACTTTTTCCAAAAGCTTTTTGTAAAATAGTTCCAGACTATTTAACCGGAAGTGAAGAACACTGCATTGTCATGCATGCCGACGGTGCCGGGACGAAGTCATCTCTTGCATACATCTACTGGAAGGAAACAGGCGATCTTTCTGTATGGAAAGGTATTGCCCAAGATGCCATTGTCATGAATATCGATGACCTACTTTGTGTAGGTGCCACTGACAATATTCTTTTGAGCAGCACTATTGGAAGAAACAAGAATCTAGTGCCAGGTGAAGTGATTTCAGCAATTATTTCTGGAACGGAAGAACTTTGTAACGAGCTTGAAAAGCACGGAGTGAAGATTCATACAACAGGCGGAGAAACCGCGGATGTGGGTGATTTGGTTCGAACCATTATCGTGGACTCTACCGTGGTTTGCCGCATGCGCAGAGACGAGGTCATCGACAATGCGAACATTGCTCCTGGACAAGTCATTGTTGGTTTGGCGTCATACGGACAAACATCTTACGAGACAGAATACAATGGAGGAATGGGAAGTAATGGTCTTACTTCTGCACGTCACGATGTGTTCTACAACGATTTAATTGCGAAGTATCCCGAGTCTTTCGATAGTGCCATTCCAAAGGAATTGGTTTATTCAGGATCTTATACTTTAACAGATTACGTTCATGATGCGGAATTGAATGCAGGGAAACTTGTTCTTTCACCAACAAGAACCTACGCTCCAATTGTAAAACGAATTCTTGCAAATCGTCGTAGCAAAATCAAAGGAATGGTTCATTGTAGTGGAGGTGGACAAACGAAAGTTCTTCACTTCACCGACAATGTGCACATTGTGAAAGACAACTTGTTCGCGATTCCGCCACTGTTTAAAATGATTCAAGAAGAATCGAAAACACCTTGGCAGGAAATGTACAAAGTCTTCAACATGGGACACCGTATGGAGTTTTATACCGATGAAGAAACCGCTTTGGAAATTATTAATTACGCCGATCAGGTGGGTTGCGCAGCGCAAATCATTGGTCGCGTAGAAGCCGGTGAAGGAAACACATTAGAAATTCGTTCCGAACACGGGACCTTTCAATATTAATTAAGAAGGTATGGAGTTAATCGATCGTTTGTCGGCTATTTCCGATAGATATACCGAGGTGGGAAAGAGCATCACAGACCCAACTGTAATTGCCGATATGAAAAAGTATCCAGCCCTCATGCGCGAATACCGCGAACTGGAAAAAATCAATGACGTTTATCTTGAATATAAAAAGGCACTCGAAGACTTGAAGGGTGCCAAAGAAATTTTATACAGTAACGAAAGCGCCGACCTGAAGGAAATGGCGCAAGAAGAATACAACGAATTGTCTCCGAAAATTGTTGAAATGGAAGAGGCCATTAAGTTTCTTCTTATTCCAAAAGATCCGGAAGACACCAAAAACGTTATTGTCGAAATCCGCGCTGGAACAGGCGGAGACGAGGCTTCTATTTTTGCCGGAGACCTTTACAAAATGTACACACGTTACATTCAAGACAAAGGTTGGAGAATGGAAGTGTTGAATTTGAGTGAAGGAACTATGGGCGGATTCAAAGAGGTTTCGTTCAAGGTGGAAGGAGATGAGGTGTACGGTACAATGAAGTTTGAAAGTGGCGTGCACCGCGTTCAGCGTGTTCCCGCAACTGAAACACAAGGACGTGTGCATACCTCTGCGGCAACTGTTGCAATTATGCCTGAGGCCGAAGAGTTTGATGTTGTTGTAAACATGTCAGACATTCGCAGAGATACTTACCGCGCTAGTGGTGCGGGCGGACAGCACGTAAACAAAACAGAATCTGCTGTTCGTTTGACCCACCTTCCAACCGGAGTCATTGTGGCTTGTCAGGAAGGTAGAAGTCAGCATGAGAACATGGACAAGGCTATGACCATGCTTCGTTCACGAATTTTCGAAGCAGAAGTAAATCGACGTCATGAAGAACGTTCAAGAATGCGTAAATCATTGGTGAGCACGGGAGATAGAAGCGCGAAGATTCGCACATACAATTATCCGCAAGGACGTGTGACCGATCACCGCATTAATCTAACCTTGTACAATTTAGATGCTGCCATGAATGGCGAAATAGCCGAAGTCATTGAAGCATTGAAATTAGCAGAGAATACAGAAAAACTTAAGGAAGGAAATTCATAAGATGAATAAAGCAAAATTGGTAGAGCTCATTCGTTCAAGAAAAAGTTTCTTGTGCGTTGGATTAGATACAGACCCTACAAAGCTTCCAGCAGGTGTAGGAGCGCTTGAATTCAATAAAGCAATCATAGACTCCACTCGAGAGTTTGCAGTAGCCTATAAGCCGAATTTGGCTTTTTATGAAGCTATGGGGAGAGAAGGATGGGATATCTTGGAAGAAACCGTTGCTTACATTGGTCATGAGCATTTCACCATTGCAGACGCAAAGCGCGGCGACATTGGAAATACTTCAAGTTATTACGCGAAAGCATTTTTCGAAACATACGGATTCGATAGCATTACCGTTGCACCGTATATGGGCAAAGACAGTGTTTCGCCTTTCTTGCAATTTCAAGACAAGTGGGCAATTGTGTTGGCCCTTACTTCAAACGAAGGATCGAAAGATTTTCAAACACAGAAAATAGGAGAGGAGTATCTTTTTGAAAAAGTATTGCGCGATGTCGCCTCTTGGGGAACAGACGAGAACACCATGTTCGTAGTAGGAGCAACCAAGGCGGAAAGCCTTGCGCAGATTCGTCAAATTATTCCAAACCACTTCTTACTTGTTCCTGGCGTTGGCGCTCAAGGCGGAAGCCTTCAAGATGTTGTAAAATACGGAATGAATAGCGAAGTTGGATTGTTAGTGAACGCCAGTCGTTCAATCTTGTATGCTTCATCTGGCTCAGATTACGCGAGTGCTGCTGCTGCAGAAGCGAAGAAGATGCAGGAAGAAATGGCGGTTTACTTGTAATCCTTCACCATACAATACGTCTTAAACCCACTAACCACGCGTTCTTCGTGAACACGAAACCCAATACGTTCGTAAACGCGTTTGTTTTTCTCAATTGTGGTTTCAATCAATATGGGTAATTTTTTTTCTTGTTGAAATTGAAACAAAGCATTGCGTAATTCGAAGATTGCCCCGTGTCCTCTGGCCGATTTCCGAACAGCCAAGTAACTGCAATGAATGTAATTGTCCCATTGCGAATGAAAGCGCTGAACCTCTCGCTTTCGGAGCCAAACACGCACAATGCGCAGGGGCCCAATTCCAAATAGAATAAGTGGGAGCTCAATTGTAAGAGCAGCGGAACGTTTGTTCTTCGCTTCGAAGAAGCAAATGATTCCTTCGTTTTTTGAATCAATAAACACCCCTTTGTTGCGGATCGCTTCCGAATGTAAAAAATGAGCAACGAGCCAAACTTTGAAACGAAAAAAGCCCTTGCTTCCAATCGAAAAGATAACAGATCGATTGTCTACAAGGGTCTCTTTTAATATTTCTAACGCGTTCACAAGCCTTATTGCTTAGGCATTCCAAGGATACGTGTAATGCGTGGGAGTGACAAAGGTTTCTTTAATGGTGCGCGGAGAAACCCAACGCAACAAGTTCAAGTAAGATCCAGCTTTGTCGTTGGTTCCACTTCCACGAGCACCACCAAACGGCTGCTGTCCTACAACAGCTCCTGTTGGTTTGTCGTTAATGTAGAAGTTGCCTGCTGCGTTTTCCAATACGCGCATTGCCTGATCAATAGCATAACGATCCTTCGAAATAACAGCTCCAGTTAATGCGTAGTCGCTGGTCTCATTCACCAAGTGCAACGTGTCTGCCCACAACTCATCTTCATACACATAAAGCGTGACAACAGGACCGAAGATCTCCTCTTCCATGGTTCTGAATTTCGGATTGGTGGTCACAACAACCGTTGGGTCAACAAAGTACCCAACTGAGTCGTTATAAGTTCCACCCGCAATAATTTCAGCGTCGCTTTGCGTCTTAATGTATTCAATGTATCCTTTGATTTTATCGAAAGATCTACGATCAATAACAGCGTTGACGAAGTTGGTGAAGTCTTCAGGACTTCCAACGGTAATAGCCTTCAAGTCGCTAATCAATTTCTCTTTCACTGCTGGCCACATCGAGCGAGGTATGTAGCTTCGGCTTGCAGCAGAACATTTCTGCCCCTGGAACTCGAAAGCGCCACGTACAATAGCTGTAGCAACTTCTTCTGCATTCGCAGACGGATGAGCGACAATGAAGTCTTTTCCTCCCGTTTCTCCAACAATACGCGGATAAGTTCTGTATTTGTCTAGATTGCTTCCAATCTCTTTCCACAAGTGCTTGAAAACAGCAGTAGATCCCGTAAAGTGAAGTCCTGCGAAATCTCTGTGCGAGAACACAACGTCTCCAGCAACAGGTCCGTCAACGGTAATCATGTTAATTACGCCGTCTGGTAATCCAGCATCGCGGAACAATTCCATAATCACGTGTGCGCTGTATACTTGCGTATCAGCAGGTTTCCACACACATACGTTACCCATCATAGCCGCACTTGCAGGCAAGTTTCCAGCAATAGCAGTGAAGTTAAACGGAGTAATTGCGAATACGAATCCTTCAAGCGGACGGTATTCCAAACGGTTCCACATGCCTGGTTGTGATCCCGGTTGCTCGTTGTAAATCTGTTGCATATACAACACATTGAAACGAAGGAAATCGATGAACTCACATGCCGCATCAATTTCAGCCTGATGCGCATTTTTTCCTTGACCCAACATAGTCGCTGCGTTCATACGGTCTCTGTATGGACCAGCAAGTAAATCGGCAGCACGAAGGAAAATCGCAGCTCGATGTTCCCAAGGCAATTGCGACCAACGTTCGCGAGCAGCTAACGCAGTATCAATAGCTTCAATAACGTGGTCTTTTGTACCGCGATTTAAGTAGCCCAATACTTTCGCATGTTCTTGCGGAGAAGTAAGCGCTAATTTTTCTTCAGTTCTTACCAACGAAGAACCTATGTACATGGGAACATCGATGGGTTCTTGATTGTACATTTTTTTGTACATGGCTGAAAGCGATGCACGCTCTGCACTTCCAGGTGCATAACCTTTTACGTGTTCGTTAACAGGAAGTGGTACTTGAAATACTCCTTTCGACATATCTTATTTTTTTGGTGCAAGGAAACCGTAGTTCTTGCTATAGTTTAACATTTGTTCTGCGAAGGTCTTGGTGTAACTCACGGTTACGTCAATCATTTTTCCGTTTGAATCCAACACTGGTGTAAGAATCGGATTTACGAATCCGTTGTACGGAGGAATGTTTAATTTCTCGGATCTAGCAAGCACTTCAGCATGCAAGGTTGGATCAACTTTCTTTCCGTATCCGTCTGCCAAAGCTTTAGCAGCGTTGTAATCTCCTTGAGAAGTGATGCGTTGAACTTCGCGCAACAATTCACCTACAAGATCTCGCATCTTGTCGTAATTGTTGATGTTAAAATACGTTTTGCCATCGCGAACTTCTCTCGAAATAACATTTGCAGATGCTCCTTTTTCAATGATCCAATTGCTAATCCAAGCGCGATTGCGCATGTGCGCTTCAGCAATGTCTTCGCCCATTTTCAATCTTCTCATTTGAACCATCATGGCGTTGCGAATGTACCCGTCGTATTCAGCCTTTCCAACTTCCAGGCTTTCCATCAATCCCATTTCAACCAACTTCGGATCCATAACATAATAAAGTGCAACCAAGTCAGCTCTTCCTTCTTCAATGGTTGAAGCGAACTCTTTCAATGTTTGAGAACTAGCAGATACGTTCGCCTCCAATTGTCCGCTTGCGTGTCCAATAACCTCGTGCATAGCAGTGTGCATTTTTCCAGCCGTTGCTCCGTGCTTTTCAGCGCGAGCAATTTCTTCTTCGTCGTTCGCGAATTCCTTCAACATTCCAGAACCACCTGCGTTGTTTGCAGCGTCTTCAATATTTCCTAGGCTCACACTCTTCGATCCATGCATGGCGCGAATCCATTGTGCATTCGGAAGGTTCACTCCAATTGGAGTAGATGGATTCGCATCGCCAGATTCTCCAGCAACGTTCACCACATTGTAAGTAATTCCTTTTACTTCTTTCTTCTTGTGTTCAGGAAGAATAGGGGAGTTGTCTTCGAACCATTGTGCGTTTTGCATCATTACTTTCATGCGATCACTCGCTTCGAAATCGTTGATCTCAACAATGCTTTCGTACGAACCACGCTTTCCAAGCGGATCGTTATACACTTCCACAAAACCGTGAATGAAATCAATGTCACCTTCAGTTGCCTTCACCCATTGAATGTTGAAGTCGTCCCACGTGCGCAAATCTCCAGTTGTGTAAAATTCAACCAACTTGCGAAGTGCAACCGCTTGCTTGTCGTTTTCAGCAACTTTTTCCGCTTTGTTCAACCAGAACACCACTTGCTCCAAAGCCGCGCTGTATTTGCCTCCTACGCGGTATACATCTTCCACGATAACGCCGTTTTCTTTGCGAAGATTGGCGTTAATGCCGTAAGACAAAGGCGCGCGATCGCCCGCAACTTCCTTCGACACATAAAAATCAAAGGCTTCTTTTGTAGTAACGCCCTCGTAGAAGTTAACTGCAGAATTTTCTACCAATCCTTTTGAAGCGTCGCTCTCCACTTTCATGTTAGCAACATTCGGATTGAAGATGACTTCAAGAATCTCTTCTGAAACCTGCGTATTCGTAGCGCCGCAAAGCGAAACGAAATATTCCTTGCTGAATTTCGGCGTGTGTTTAATGTTGCTGTAATGATGATGAATACCGTTGCTCATCCACAATTGCTTCAAATAAGTTTCAAGATTCAACCACTCTTCAGCCGTTTTATCTCCAGAGTAAGAAGTATAAATTTTCTCGAAGATGCTACGAACTTCCAAATTGTATTTGCAGTTCTGATCCCACATAATGTCACGTCCTGCAAGGCCTGCCTGCGTTAAGTAATACACCAACTCTTTTTGTTTGGTGGTTAACTTATCGAATCCGTCTAGTTTGTAGCGAAGAATTCGAATGTCGGCAAAGCGATCTACTTCGTACTCGAACGCACCGTTTTCGGTTTCCGATTTAGGAAGTTGTGCTACCTGATCTTTGAATTGGAAATAGCACCAAGCAGTAAGGCCAAGCGCAATAAAGGCGATAAATATTTTTTTCATTGAAAATGATTTTCGGACACGAAGATAAGAAGGTTACCTTTGTGGAATGACGTTCGAAGAGTTAAAGTTAACGAGACAGTTTTTAGATGCTGTAAATGAGTTGGGGTATGAGTCTCCTTCCGAGATTCAAGAGAAAGTTATTCCTCGAGTTTTGGGCGGACAAGACGTCATAGGAATTGCGCAAACCGGTACTGGAAAGACAGCGGCTTATGTGCTCCCGTTGTTGCAATTGTTGAAGTATCCGCAAGGAGATGAGCCACGCGCGCTTATACTCGTTCCAACCAAAGAATTGGTGGTTCAGGTGGAAGAACAAATTCAAAGTCTTTGCAAGTACACAGAGCTTCGCTACGTGGCCTTGTACGGCGGCGTTGGTCCGAAGACTCAAATTGAAGCAATCAAGAAAGGAGTTGATATTATTGTCGCGACTCCTGGAAGATTTCTAGAGATCTACGCGAAACGCGTAATTATTCCGAAGAAAATAAAGCACGTGGTGCTCGATGAATGTGACCGCATGATGGACATGGGATTCTGGCCACAGCTTCGTGAAATACAAGAAAAGCTTCCGCAGAAAAAACAACAGTTGTTGTTCTCTGCGACTTTTCCTGAGCGTGTAGAACGCATTGCAGACAACTTCTTATTGTTCCCTTCACGTGTTGAAGTAACACCTCAGGCCACTCCGGCTACCACAGTGGAACAGAGAGTCTACATGGTTCCAAACTTCAAGACGAAATTGAACTTGCTCATGCACCTGTTGGAAGGAGATGAGATGAAGCGTGTAATGGTATTTGTTCGAACGAAAGCCGATGCAACAAGCATGGGGAAATTCATGGAGCGAAGCAATGTGGGCGAGATTAGATTCCTGCACAGTAACATTGGACAGAACTCGCGCATGAATGCGATTAAAGATTTCAAAGAAGGAAACGTTCGTATTCTCGTTAGCACCGACGTTACCGCTCGAGGAATAGACGTGTTCGAGGTTTCTCACGTAGTAAATTTTCAAGTACCCGGACATTACGAAGACTACGTTCACCGCATCGGAAGAACTGGTCGTGCATTCAAAACTGGCGTTGCCATTAGTTTCGTAGACCAGTCTGAAGAATATCACTTGACCAACATTCAGAAAATTATTCGTCAAACCATTCCGGTTTTCGAAATCCCTGAAGTCGTTCATATTGAAAAGACCGAGCCTGAAGAAAAACAAGAGCAAGCCCGCGAAATCGATCGTCAGAAACGATTAGACGATCCCGATTTCAAAGGTGCATTCCACGAAAAGAAATCGCTTCAAGCGAAGATGAAGTTCAAACAAGAACGCGATAAAAAACAAAGAAGGAGCCGTTAAGGCCCCTTTCTTATTATCTCATTCTCACTCTGTTTCTCATTCTCCTTCTCAATGCGAAACCACCACCTTCTTCGTTACACTGTTTTTCCCACTTCCAACACGAACGAAATACGTTCCGTTGTATAACGTGCGTGTGTCGAAATGAGCCAGCGTGCTACCTTGATAAAGAACAGTGCTCGAAATTAATTTTCCGTCGGCGCTAAATAATTCAACTTGAACATTCGATCTGTTCACGGTATTCACTTGAACAGCCAAAACATCTTGAACCGGATTCGGATACGTATTCACGTTTACATTTTCCAATTGAACTTCTGCAACCGCATTTGGAGTGTAAGTCGTAACGGCTTCCGTGATGGTGTTAACGCGCGCCGCGACTTTCGTTCCGTAGAACGTTGGTCCAACAGCATACGGATAAGCCGAATTGTGATTTTCATCTACCGTGCAGAAATAGGCGTAGGTGCCATTCGGATATTCAGGTGTCACGCAAAAACGTCCGTTATGCGCGTCTAAATAATCGTCCATTCCCGGATGAGCAATGAACTCATAGTCTTCGCGGTATCTGCCAAGCGGATAAGTAGTGCTAACAGCAGGACCAGCAGTGACCGTGGTTCCATCTGCGTATTGCGTGCGCGTGGTAATGTTTCTCAGTTGATATCCGCTTTTGATTCTTACCACTCCGCCAGTTCCATCTGCGTTAGCAAAACCATAAGCGCCATAGATAGGAAATCCATCATAGGCATATCCAACAAGCGGAGAATGCTCGGTTGAATTAATCACATACAATGCATCTGCTGCGTAGATATCACAAACGGTAGAAAGAACAACCAAGTCTAAATTGAAAGCACTTGGATTTTGATGGTGGTGATAATTACCCATGGCCGGATGGCCTTTCGCGCAATCGAATCCTTGACGTTCTGCAACAATTGCATCGCGATTCCAAACACCTTGTCCCGGAGGACCCATGATAGCCCCACCGGCTTCAGCTTGCGTATTGTTGTTCCAAGAAACGCCGTCTCTGTAGTCGAACAGCGCAACACCGTTAATGAAAACGCCAATGTTTCCGCCATTCGTTGGCGTAGGCGTTCCCGTGTTTTGTGCAGGCACCAATGGGAATTTAAAGATTGCATTTTGTGCGGTAGCCAGTGACGGATTGCCATCTAAAAACGGACCTGTGATGTATGCCGGAATTCCGTTCGTTGATACATATACCCAGTTCGCCGAATACTGCACGCTTTGCACATTCGCAGCGGTGTTGTCATTGATAGGAGTCGGATTTCCACTTACATAATGTCTTCCAGTAATACCAGTGGTATTCTGAAGCCATGAGGAAATGGTTGGTCCTTGCGCAAGAAGCTGGCTTGCAGAAAGAATCAAACTAACGATGAGAACGTTTCGTAATTTCATGTTGAAGGGTTTGAGGAAATTGATATTCTTTTCGAGTTAAAAATTCATGATCAGTTAAGGTCAGCAGAAACGCAATAAGGTCCTGCTTTTCATTGGAAGAAAGATTAACGGAATGGTTTAATGGAGGAGAAATATTTTCTTCGTTTCCAGTTAATGAAGTGTAATGATTCAAGACTTGCTGCAAGGTCTTGAACCTACCGTCGTGCATATACGGAAAGCTCATTTCAACATTCCGCAACGACGGAACCTTGAAGGTCAGTCGGTCTTGTCTGAATGTGGTAACAGCGCCCCTTCCAAAATCATGCAACGAATCGTCGAGTGGAATGCCGTTGCATTTGAATTCGTCGTTCGTGAACAAAGGCTCTGTATGACAAGCGTTGCAGTTTTTTTGAAACAAGACATAGCCATTCTTTTCTTGCTCGGTGAATTTCATTTCACCGTTCAACACCTGGTCGTATTTGTTATTCTTACTTTCCAACGAAAGCATGAATTGTGAAATCGATTTCAGCACACGCTCGCCCGTGACCACGCTGTCTCCCCATGCTTTGAAGAATTGCTCGCGGTAAAATTTCCGCTCATTCAATTTCGAAACAACATGAACCAGTGTTTCATTCATCTCCAATTTATTTTCAATCGGAGCCATGGCTTGCGCGTCGAGGTTGTGCACCGCGCCATCCCACATGAAATTTTTCTTCCA
>JANQWV010000055.1 GCA_030729695.1 Flavobacteriales bacterium
CATTCAGTAAATCGTTGACATAATGTTTTTCGGTTTTTAATTTTCCGTTTCGATAGAAGTCTCTTTCGGTTTGTTCTTTTTCATGAAGAACCAATTCGTATTTGAAATTTCCGTTTTCATAGAATTGCTCAATGTGTTGATCTGTAATGCCGTCTTTGTAGGTGTAGTAGGATTGAGATTGCATTTTGCCAGGGGAGTAATAAGTGGCCATCAACTGCTTTGTATTTCCGCTTCCAATATTTGGAGTTAGGTTTAAGTGTTTCATGCTACCGTCCTCGAAATACTCTGCGCTTAGCGTGTCGTTTTTGGCTCGGAAATATGTTTTGCGTTTCAATCTTCCAGTTTCGAAGTAAGCATAGTATTCCGATATTTCCGAAGGCCCGTGGTAGTATATGGTAATGTCATTCGGAAGACCATTGTCGAAATACGATTTAACGTATCCTTTTCCATCGTGTAATATTTCTTTTTCGTAAACCACTTGTCCCTTTTCGTTATAACGAGTGGTTTTAGGTACAGGCCAAAAGTACTTGTCGTTGTCATACACTTCGGTGTAGGCAACTTTTCCTGTTGAGTAGTGATAGCCGATCCAAGTTCCAATTCCGAAATCATCTTTGAAAGTCTTTACTTCAGAAAGCTTTCCATCGAAAAAGTAATAACGCCATTCACCATTCGCTCGCCCATTAGCATATTGTCCTTTTGACATTAATACTCCCTCTTCGTTGTAGGATTCATACGGGCCATGGAGTCCAATGTCATAAGCAGCCAATGCGTTTTTTGTAAAACCAAAGGTGCTTAGGGTATTCAACTTTCCATTTTGAAAATAAGTTTTGCTCACGCCAATCGGAACTATTTGCCAGCCGTATCCTTCTGAATCAATCGTATGCTCTGGAATAACATCAGAGGAAAATCCTTTGAGTTCTTCAGCACGAAGCGCCGCAAAAGACTGAGTCGATTGAAGTTTTCCAGTAGAATAATAGTGACAATCTTGCCAGCAGCGTCTTCCGGTTTGATCGAGGTAGTATTTAGTTGTGCGTTCTAATTTTCCGTCTTCGCGGTATTGTTTGTACTCCGCTATGGTACTGTCGCGCTTAACACGTTCGAAGCGTGTTCGCTTGCGCATTGGATTGATATAGTTCGTTGTTTCAAGTTGGATGATTCCTTTTTTGAAAATACGCTTTTCATAGATCTCATTTGTGTTCGACATGTATTGAATGCATGTACCATCCATTAGGTTGCTTGGAGAAACATCCCAGTAGGTAGAAAAGAAGTAGTTGCTTCCTTTTTTGTTATAAGGATTGAAGAGGCATTGTACCTCTTGTGCCAAACTGGAAACAGGTAGTCCAAGAATGAAGAGTCTAAGAATTAGAACAAATTTATTCATCGTTTTAAAGGTATAGAAGTCGTGTTGTACAAGCCAAACCATTAATGGTTCATTCTTGAATTGGCATAACTAGCACATAAGGATTCGGGAATTTCCAATGTAAAATTTCAAAAATCATTTTGGAGTAATGATACTTATAAGTTACATTTGTTATGCAGAAAATTCGGGAGCTGTATTTTTATGATGAAGATTTTGTAATTTTTCTTGATTCTCAATCCGAGGAGATTCAAAACAAGTTCGGTAAAATATTTCGATATATTGAAGAGATTGAACGTATACCGATAAACTATTTTAAGAAAATAAAAAACGCCAAAGGACTCTATGAAGTAAGAGTTTCTCTGGGATCTAATACCTGGAGGGTGTTTTGTTTTTTTGAAGTTAACAGGTTAGTTGTGGTTCTGAATGGATATGTCAAGAAGGAGGGCAAAACATCCGCAAGAGAAATAAAGAAAGCAGTTCAATTAATAAAAAAATACTATGAAGAAAAAAGGTGAAGGTCCAAAATTGAAAAGTTGGAGTGAAGTAAAAGATGAGGTCTTTGGCGTGACGGGAACTCCGCGAAGAGATGAAATTGAAAGGGAATCTACTGCATTTGTAATCGGAATGCATTTGAGACAACTTCGCGAACAAGCCAATCTCACTCAAGAACAATTCGCGCAAAAAGTAAATAAGAAGCGCAGCTACATTTCTCGAATTGAAAACGATGGGGGTAATATGACGTTGAAGACGCTCTTGGAATTATTCGAAGTTGGTTTGGGAAAAAAGGTGACCATTGAAATCAAATAATCATGGGTGCGCTTCCTTTGTTTTTGGTTGGATTAGCTTTTTCCATTGCAGCATTTATCACAATGAAGTTTCCGCCAAAGAAAATTAATAGCATATACGGATATCGCACTGCGAGAAGTATGAAGTCTCAAGAGAATTGGGACATAGCACAGCGCTACTCTTCGCGGCTTATGCTGAAGCAAGGTATAGTTATGCTTGCAATCGGAGGAATGCTGATCACGCTGCCTATCTCTGATGAAGTGTCTGCCTTGATTTCGGTTTCTTTATTTATTATTAGTGTCATTGTTCTGTTCGTTCAAACCGAAAAGAAATTGAAATAAAAAAGGCCAACAATTGTCGACCTTTTTTCCTCAACACTTTCAACTTCACGAATTACTTCACATCAAAGCGGTCAAGATTCATCACCTTGTTCCAAGCTTTAGCAAAATCTTTTACAAATTTTTCTTTCGCATCGTTGCTAGCATACACTTCTGCAACAGCGCGCAATTCAGAGTTTGAACCAAAGATTAAATCAGCGCGAGTTGCTTTGTATTTCAATTCACCCGTCTTACGATCTCTTCCTTCAAAGATTTCTTCAGTAGCATCTGCAGCCTTCCAAGTGGTATTGATATCAAGAAGCTGAACGAAATATTCGTTGTTCAATTGGTCTTTCTTGTTACTGAAAATACCGTTGTTTGAATTGTCGAAATTCGCATTCAATGCACGCATTCCTCCAACCAATACAGTCATCTCAGGAGCGGTAAGCGTTAACAATTGAGCTTTATCAACGAGAAGTGCTTCCGTAGGAACGGTGTATTTCGTTTTTAGATAATTACGGAATCCATCGGCCATTGGCTCAAGCACAGCAAATGATGCAGCATCTGTTTGCTCTTGTGTTGCATCCATGCGTCCAGGAGTAAACGGAATGGCAATGGTAACTCCAGCATTTTTCGCAGCCTCTTCAACAGCAATGTTACCAGCAAGAACAATTAAGTCGGCCATAGAAACCTGCTTGTTATCTTTAGCTTTTCCGTTAAAGTCTTTCTGGATCTTTTCATAAGCCGCAAGTACTTTCGCAAGTTGTTTTGGATTGTTTACTTCCCAATCTTTTTGCGGCGCCAAACGTAAGCGTGCACCATTAGCACCCCCACGTCTGTCTGAATTGCGGTAAGTAGAAGCTGATGCCCATGCCGTAGAAACCATTTCGCTTAGAGTTAATCCAGAAGACAGTAATTGTGTTTTTAATGCGGCAATATCGTTGCTGTCAATCGTTGCATGATTCAATGCAGGAATTGGATCTTGCCAAATCAAATTTTCCTTTGGAATTTCAGGACCTAGGTAAGTCGTCTTTGGTCCCATATCGCGATGGGTTAACTTGAACCAAGCACGCGCAAAGGCATCTGCGAACTCTTCAGGATGTTCCAAAAATCTTCTTGAGATTTTTTCATAGGCAGGATCAACGCGTAATGCGATGTCGGTGGTAAGCATTCCTGGCAATTGCTTTTTAGTGGCGTCGTGCGCATCTGGAACATTGGCAACTCCTTTTTTCGGAGTCCATTGTTTCGCACCAGCAGGGCTCGTTGTCAATTCCCATTCGTTATTGAAGAGTGTGGTGAAGTATCTGTTGCTCCATTGTGTTGGAGTAGAGTTCCACGTTACTTCCAATCCTGAAGTGATGGCATCTTTTCCTTTTCCTGTATTGAAGTCGCTCTTCCATCCTAAACCTTGTTCTTCAATTCCAGCGCCTTCTGGTGCTTCGCCCACATGCGAAGCGCTTCCCGCACCGTGCGTCTTTCCGAAGGTATGTCCACCTGCAATAAGCGCAACAGTCTCTTCATCGTTCATTCCCATTCTTCCAAATGTTTCGCGAATGTCTTTCGCTGAAGCCAATGGATCTGGATTCCCGTTAGGTCCTTCCGGATTAACATAGATCAATCCCATTTGAACAGCAGCCAAAGGCTTTTCAAGTTGTCTTCCTTCGGTGTAGCGCTTGTCGTCTAACCATTTCGTTTCAGGTCCCCAGTAAACGTATTGCTCCGGCTCCCAAACGTCAACACGTCCACCACCGAATCCAAACGTCTTGAAGCCCATGTTTTCAAGAGCAACGTTCCCTGTTAAAATCATTAAGTCGGCCCATGAAATTTGGTTGCCATATTTCTGCTTAATAGGCCATAACAATCTTCTTGCTTTATCCAAGTTCGCGTTATCGGGCCAACTGTTTTGTGGCGCGAAGCGTTCCATACCTGAACGAGTACCTCCTCGTCCGTCACCGGTTCTGTATGTTCCTGCGCTGTGCCAAGCCATGCGGACAAAGAAAGGTCCGTAGTTTCCGAAATCTGCTGGCCACCAATCTTGGCTTTGTGTAAGTAATGTGTTGATGTCTTTCTTCAATGCGAAATAATCCAACGTAGTGAAGGCCTTCGTGTAATTGAATTGCTCGTCCATCGGATTCGACAAACTGGAATTTTGTCTCAGCACATCAAGATTAAGTGCATTCGGCCACCAATCTTTGTTGCTCTGTCCGCTGCCAATGACTTCAGTCTTTGTTGGAGTGGTTGATGAGTGGAAGGGACATTGTCCGGTCATGCCTTCATGATGCTGCGCAAAACTGCTCGCGGATGAGGCGATTCCCAATAGAACTAAGAATTTTTTCATACTATATTTTTTTTAGTGAGTCTTGTTTTGACTCTCCAAAAGTAGATGTGATACTGTTAGAGTATTCATCAATAGTTTTTATGAAATTATAGATTTTATTTATGAAAGAAAAGCGGTTTTAATTTCCACCGTGCTGGTAACATCTTCCGTTTTCGCTTAACGTCATCCGCCTGCAACGAGCCCCTGCTTTTGTTATTCCAGAGCATTGTACTGAAGTTCCTGATTTTTGATTTGATTCAGAGCCATTACTCGTTTTAGAAGCTTGCCAGTGCCAACAAGTTAGACATACCTCTTTTTCAAGTTTTGTCTCTTGATCGTCTGGAAGGCCAGGGAAGAAGTCAATACCCGTTCTGCTCTCTACTTCATCAATACTTACAGCGAACGTATTAAGCGAAGCGCTTGATGATGCGTTTGGAAGAATGAACCCTATTGCATGAATTTCGGGTTGGGTGTAATCTAAAATGACTTTGTAATTCTCGAGCGGAATAGAAACGCGATTACCCCCGATGGTTGGTAATCCTGATTTTAAGACTGGGCCAGTAACAATGTATATCGCACTGTAATCTGATGCCCACGAACGCATGAGTTCTTCCAATCTTTTCCAAACACCGCGATTAAATCCAGGAAGTTGTGGACTCATATTACTGAAGTAAAAACTTTCCTTCATTGAAACGGCCGACCATCCCATGTCAGCAGCTGGAGCCAAGTGTCCTCTGTCGTATCCGGAATTCGCATAGTCAGAATTCTCAGCGGTGCCCGTTGAAACCATAGGGTCGACAAGGAACTTGTCTGTCCGTTCGAAAAGACTGATTGTCTCTTCCTTCGTCAACTCATAAGCAATCCATTTCGCTTGTTCATGTTCTTCCGAATAGACAAAGGAATAACCCGAATGGGAGATTATTTTCTCGTTGGGAAGAACTGCGGGATACTCGAGGTGTGTGATGTTTTCGGTTGGAATAACTTCTTCCTTTTGTTCTTCTTGTTTCGGTTCTGTATTTGAAACAACTGGAGCACTGGTCGACTGAAAAGCATAAACAATCACAACGACCAAGCAGAGCAGGGCGATGAGTATGAGAATTCTTCTAGATCGATTTGGACTACTCATTTCAATATTATTTATTCGTTCATGCCTTTTCCGTTGAAAATGGCTTCCATACACTTTTCTATTCGAGAGAGGCGAGTGGCAGATTGTTTGGCTTGAGAGAAATGCAGTAGGTATCCGCGTTGTCTTCCTGGAGTGAGTTTTTCAAATGCCGCTTTTAATTCAGGAAGTTCTTTGAACTTGTTTTTTAATTCTTCGGGCATGAGATATTCAGAAGTTTTCTTGGCTTCAACCTTGGCGCCTGACTTCTCAATTTCAGTGGCTTCGAAGATGTATGCGAGTATCGTTTTCTTTGCTTTAAGAATGTCTTTCGCATTGGTAAATCGAAGCTGTCTTCCTGAATTCGAATTCTCTGTGGGTTGAACTAAAATTTTCTCAGGGTCGCTAAGCAACGCTCCTTTGAAAAACATGAAGCTTGAGTATTCTTTGAAACTTCCTAGCATGAAAATGTTTTTCTTCTTGAAGGTATACGTAGGGAATCCCCATTTCACTTCTTCGTCTAATCCAGTGTCCAGCGCGATTTCTCTTAGCGCCTTCATTTCCAAATTGCGAATGATGATTCGGCATTGTGGAGTTCCGACTAGTTTGCATCGGCCGCAGCCTTCTTCGAGTATGATGTCTACTTGAGGGTTCATGATGTGTCAAAGATACGAATGTCCTGCGGACTAATGTGCTGTGGACGAACGCCGAGGGCGAGGCTTTGAAAAGGGGAAGCGAGGGGAGGAAGAGGTAAGAGAAGTTAAGATATTCTCTTTTCAATGCTGCAAGAACTCAGAACTACAGCGAGAAATAAAATGAATGCGATGTGACTCTGCATTCAATAAAGAGACTAAAACTCAGGAACTCCTATTGTTCTTGGTGCTTTTTTCTTTTTCTTTTCAATGGTATAGAAATAAGAAAACTGCATAACCCAAGCATCGTTCTTTTTCGTCATAATATTGCGATATAGCCCTCCAATTTTAATTTCATGGTTGTTGGGTAAATCGAAATTCAGACCAAAACCATAGCGTATTTCTCTCATTAGTCCAGATGTTGTAGCAACATCGTTCACAATTTGGAAATAGTGGTTCGTTCGGAAAAAGCTCTCGACACTTATTACTGGAGTCATTCTTTTCAAACCAATATGCAAATCAAGGGAAATACGATTTCTCCATATTATTCGCTCGCGTTTGTATTTGAAGAATTCCTTTTGGTATTGGGAGGTGTATTTAAAACTTGATTTCGCCTTTGGTTTGATTGTTCTTAAAATGTCCCAAGAGAATCCTGCCGCAAAGCGATGTCCGTAAGTGTTTTCTTGATTGTCTAAATAGAAAAACTCATTCGGCATCCATGTCCTTCTGTATGTTGCGAGTATTGAAAATGGCTTTGCGATGTCATATTTCAAACGAGTACTAAAAAGCGTTTTCGAATACAGCCTTTCAGAAACGTTCCAACGGTATTGTCCTGAAAGCTGCGCTGTAAATCGCTTTGATGGCTTAATCTTAAGACCAACTTCATATCGATTGAAAAAATCGTTTTGCGCCCAAGAGAGGCTTGGGATCACCAATAAAATCAAAAGAGCAAATCGTTTCATTAATGCTGAATGAAAAGGTTTCCAACTTCTACAACGCTCCCGTCTGCAGTAATTTCAATTTCTTGACGAACAGGAACGGTGTATTCTTGTGTTACGCTGTCTTTCGATAATACATAAACAGAGTACTTTCCTATTTGAAGATTACGGAAAGTAAAAGCTCCGTTTGCACCTGTCTTCGTTGATTCATCATATAATTCATTTTCGCCATAACACAGGTATACGCGCATGTCTGTCATGGCAGTTTCTTCACCAATGAAACCAACTTTTCCTTGATTAGAAACATCTACCAAAAATGGGGTTGAAACATCGTCGGGATCTGGAATGTTTCCCATTTCAGTCGCCGTTAGTGTGATGATATCGCCAACAGTATTGATGTTAAATCCGGCTGAAAGATTTGCGCTCAAAGCAGAATTTACCTTGTTCGCAATTTCAAGATCGGTGTCGTCATATGAGAAATCGATTTGAACGCCCGTTCTTCCTTGAAGGGAAGGATCTGCGCTGGTTACCCAAACAGGATTGTTGAAGTAGAAGTAGTAGTTGTCTCCTGAAAGTTGATTCACAATGAAATAATCACCATGCTCCAAAAGGCTTCCCGGAGTTACAGTAATTTCGATAGATTCATACTGCCCGTCTGTTTCATTAATACCCGATACAGTGCCTGTGATAGTTGATGTTCCACCAGGACCTGCAATTTTTTCACAAGATGAAAAGGCAATGGCAACAAGAGTGGCGAAGAGTAATGATTTAATTTTCATTGTACAATTATTTTTTGAGTAGAAAATGTTTGATCGTCGTTTTTAATTTGAATGAAGTACATTCCTTTAGGAAGATTTCCGAGTGACAGTGGTGTGTGCGAAGCATTCGTTCTTTGAACACGCTGCACCAATGTGCCTTGTGTAGTGTAGACTTTTATTTCGAAGTTTTTCTCGAAAGGTGTTTCGATATATAAAATGTCGTTTGTTGGATTCGGATAAATGTTGAAGGGAACATTGTTCAAATCGGAAACATGCACCGTTGTGTCGCATGTGCCGAACATATTTGCGTCCATCCAGGCTATGCGTTCTCCAATCCACAATTTCAAGTAATCCACCTCTTCTTGATAAGTATCTCCAACGAAGTTGTTCGGCCAAACGTAATTCCCCAAAATTGGCCAACGTTGGTAGTGACGCGTAGCAGGAACCTCAAGAATTTGAGCAAGGCTATCGATATAGTTATACAAATAAGTTGTATCAAGAAGGGTAGTGCGCAATTCATTCCATCTGCAATGCACTTCGTTCGCATATAAACTGTCTTCAAGCAAACGATTCCACCACGAAGGGTTATTTCCACCACCACACACTTCATTGAAATTAATTTCCCAACCGTAAGTTTCTCCTCCTTGGCAGTAGTTCGAGTTTCCCCAGGCGATGTTAAAATCCCACAGGGGGCCGGCCACTAATTTATTTCCTTCACTAAATCGTTCTTTGTAGAAGAATGAAGAGATGCGGTATCCATCTACATTTTTCGAAACTTCATTGACAAGAAAAAAGTCTATGAATGAAGGGACATCTATGAATTTACGATATCCAAGCACCGGATCAGTGAAATCTGACGAAACAAGCGCATCTTCCCAATCGGTGAAATAGGTTTGAATGTAATTTAGTTGAGTTGGATGTAGTTCAATAAGCTCAGGATCGTGTAATTGTATTCCAATGGTCGCGTTACTTGGCGCCTGCGCTGGGTAAGGAGAATCCCAAGCGATAATTCCACCCGCTGTTGTTTTGTCTACTTTTAAAATATATCCTCCAGTGAGTTCATTGTTTAATGTGTCTGCAGGAAGAAGTTCGTTGATGTTCACTCTTCCTGGATTTTGTTTGATTCTCTCCATGAATACGTACACTCCCATATACTCACCATTCAATATCAGTTCGCAGAGTTTCGTTCTTGGTGTCCAACGGCCCATCTCATTTCCTAAATGATAAGTCAGCATATTCCGAATCATGGCTTTGTCTGTGTAGGGTGCATACAAGATCCAGTCGTTATCGGCCGGCCAATTGAAAATAGATACGTTGTAGTTTACGCTATCGGGTCCGCGCGTTTCAAGTCCATATGATTTTGCAGGAAAACTGTTCGATGATGACCCCCTTTTTTCAATGGCTATAAGTCCGAAAAATTCATTTAACGAGTCGTTCACGTGATTGAGTTGTCCATCTCCATTAAATATGATTCCCATTTCGGCATCAATCTTCGGTTCGTCTGGAATTTCGACACCATAGGTGTTCACAACAACGATGGGCAAGGTGGAAGAAACAAATTCGAAAGGAGGAGTAAACCAAGATGGCGTTGGACCGAAGTAGGTATTACTTGTTGTAAGACCAATGTGAAGAAAAGGTCTTGAAGTGAGATCACCGGAATTGGTTGAGATGTTGTGCGCTTCAACACAGAAGACATTGTCTCCGTTGTTCAGAATAGAAAGGTAGTTTTCAGTGAGGAAAATGACTTGGTCAGGATTTCCGCCTTGGTACATATTCGCTTCATGCTGTCCGTCTGCGCCCTGGTCCCAAGCAGGTTGTCCGGTTGAAGTAATATTTGATCTTGAAATTTCAGTTCCATTTAAATAAGCAACATACCCATCGTCATAATCCATATTCAAAATGAACTTCGAGATTTCATTCCAATCGTTTATGTTGAAATGAATACGGTGATAAACGGAAATCGTTCCTGCTGGAACTGTTGTTCCATCGTCCCCATCGCCGAATCCGAATCCACCATTTCCAACGGACCATGCTGCATCATCGAAGGCAGGGTCTATCCAATTGCTTGGTGTATTCGCATCGGGCACAACGTAATGCCATTCAAGAGTGTCGTAAACAACAGTCTCCCAATGGTCGACTTGCGCTTGCGCGAATGTGACAACAGAAAGGAAGACACTTAAAACCACCGCTTTTTTCATTGAAAAAAAATTAATGTGTGAATTTAACGCTATCCTAACACAAATGGTTACGTTTCGTTATAAAAAGCGCTATTGGGTTCGTAAACGTATACTTCCAATAAACACTTCTTGCAATTGATTATATTTTCATCGACCTTGCGTGAAAATTCATTTTATGGAAAATCTGACAAGTATTCAAACCGAAGTTGACGCTTCTTTTCTTTATGCCTTGCTAGCAGAGCATGAGGAAGATTCGAATGTGGCACATGTTTTTCGTGAGATGAGTGAAATTGAAATGGGACATGCAAAAGCTTTTTTGAAGAGTAAAGGTCTTCCTGAATCCGATATGCCGGGCCCTTCAGGAAGAGCGAAAACATTAAGAAGAATTGGAAAGATATTCGGATATGATTATGTCTTAGGTGTTTTGTTGGATACCGAAAAAGGTTTGTCTGCAGGTGTGTTGAACGCGCGAAAAAAGCAAAACATGCAGAATTCGATTTCAGATACCGCTCACGTTTCCATTCTTAGAAATATTCTTCACACCAATAAAAACATCTCAGGTTCTTCGTTGGCGCGTTTTGAAAAACGTCACAGAAATGTTGGCGGAAATGCCATACGCGCAGCGGTTCTTGGTGGTAATGATGGATTGGTTTCAAACTTCAGTTTGGTCATGGGTGTTGCAGGTGCAAGCGCAGGAAGCGGGCCTGTTCTTATGACGGGACTTGCAGGCATGTTAGCAGGCGCTCTTTCGATGGCATTGGGTGAATGGATCAGCGTGAAGTCTTCACAAGAGCTTTCTGAAAATCAAATGGAGTTGGAAGCTGAAGAGTTAGAGATTAATCCGGAAGGAGAACAACAAGAGATAGCCTTAATCTACATGGCCAAGGGAATTCCAGAAGCTCAGGCGAAAGAAATGGCCGCTTCAATTATGCAGAACAAAGAACAGGCCTTGGATATTTTAGTGAGGGAAGAATTGGGGATTAATGCGGAAGAGATGAAAGGTTCTGCGATGGAAGCGGCTTATTCTTCGTTTTTCTTATTCCTAACAGGAGCAATTATTCCAGTAGTGCCATTCTTCTTTACAACAGGATTCACAGCAATCATTTTAAGCACCGTATGCAGTGCTTTCGGATTGTTTGGAATTGGTGCCGCTATTACCTTGTTTACAGGAAGAAACGTTTGGTTTAGCGGATTTCGTCAGGTTTTATTCGGATTAATTGCAGCAGCAATCACTTTCGGAATAGGATCTTTGATAGGCGTTTCGTTGGGTTAAGGTTCAACCAATAATTTCTGAGTAATGATTTCTTCTCCTAATTTTAGTTGAAGAACATACATGCCCGGGTTATCGAAGATCCTCCAGCGATTTTCTTCGCTGTGTTTCCCTGCTGAAAATTTACCAAGCTTATCAAAAGCCACTTTCTTACCATTCGAATCGAATGCTGTTAATTCCACTTCGCAATTTTTACTACATGTAAATTCAATGCGGAATTTTCCGCTAGTAGGGTTTGGATAAATGGTAAATACATTTTCTGGAAGCGCATGTGCTGTTGCAACATCAACTGAATTCGGAACTAACCAAACTTCATAAAGTGTATCGTTTGGCGCGCTCTGCGTTCCGTTATTCGTCCAGAAAATATTTTGACCTGTACTACGAATGCCCCCGAGCATGTGTCCCAATAAAATTTCACTGCCGTCGTAAGCCGAATTCAAGTCGATAATATCTCCTTCGATTAATGGTAGATTTTGATTAAGTATGATTTCTGAACTCGAGCCCAAGAGTGCTGGTAAGACCGAAGGATTAAGTTCTTCGATCCATTCATTGTTCGCATTGCGCGTAACACAGGCAATGTTTTTCGTGAAGGGCACATCGACATTCTGTGTGAGAACATCTCCTTCGTAGTAGTACTCCGAAATTCCTCCAAGAAACAAATAGTGTTGCTTTTGAAGTACTTCGTCATACAAGGAAACATGGGCGGTGTGGTATTGATTCAATAAATGTTGAAAATCAGGAATTTCAGTTGCTCCTTGCTCATTCACTTCAACACAGTTCATGAAAGGCAAGTCTGCCACTTGTTGAAACACGCCGCTAAACAGCGTGAAATTCATTTGTCCATTCGAATCAATTCCTTCCATCACATTTAGATCTCTTCTATGAAGCAAAGCAGGGTCGCTGAATTCCGATAACCATTCCACCTGAATTCCGCTTTCGGTTAACGTTGGAATAAATCTCGAAATTTTTTCTGTGTAGGTCTGCGTGAAGGATGGACCGTTCATGGGGTTGTATCTTCCTTCAAACTTATGTCCGCCAGCCAAGTAATAAACGCCATTCAACTTTTTGAGAGAGCCCCCAGTCACAGCAAAGCGATCATCGATTAAATATTGAAAGCTTGGAAAGGCAAAGGTCCCGTTATCTTGTGCTTCAAAGAAGGTCTTCAAGTTAATGGCTGTAAGCATGGGGTAGGTAACGTGGTCTTGCGAAGTAGCGCTGTAGCCATAACCGCCGGTAAGCCAAAGAATGCTATCGGTCTGATAGAATTGAATGTTGGTGGAAGAGAACTGTTCTGCTAACGGAGTATCAAGAATGTCGAACTCAACTGGAGTTGAAGAGTAGTTGTTCAAATCCAATATTGAAATGTTAGAGAGCATACCATCTGCGGCGAATGCGGCGAATGGCTGACGTTCGTGAAGGCCATCTTTTCTTCCGCCAATGAGTAACACTCTGTTTTCCCAAACGCCGTAAGCGTAGGATTGCAACGCAATATCGGGACTCGAATACACCGGATTTAAAACAACGGTATAAGGAAATTCTTGCGCTTCCGAATGAAGCGAAACAAGTACTAAAATGAATAAAGAAATGATTCTCATATTGCGAAAGTAAGAGTTGATTCGAAATCTTTAGGTGAGTTTAGTCACGATTTTTCGCACCGAGGAAACTATTTTGCTGAAATGTGAGTCTATCTGCTAATGGAGCAGCGGAAAGAATTGAATAGAACCTATATAAGAATTGGCCTGATGTTTCTTGCATGGGGATTCATGATTTCGCTTCGTGCTATGATTGTTATTCCTGAAGAGCCTGCTCCGATTGTCTACGAGTATCACCGTCCAGAAAAGAAGATTGAAAAGAAAGTTGAGCAGGGAGATACTCTTTATCTGATTTCAAGTGATTGGATGTTCCCCTATAATTTCATAGACTATAATTTCCCCTACTATGGTTGTGGAGGAGTTATTTATATGGATCAATGGGGTTACCCCGGTTTCGGATCTCCGTCATGGGGAGGCGATCCGTTAGGGGGAGTTGTTACATTGCCTGGCGCAGATTCAACAAGCACAGATTCTTTGAAAACAATGAATCAAGATTCATTATTCAACGCGAGTATTGATTCCAATACAGTTAATCAAATGGCTCAAGCGAGTATCAATTCTTCCATGAAGAAGGGAGTAGTCAAAAGGTTCTTCGATAAATTGAGTCAAATGAAAAGCAATAGAAAAACTCTCAGGGAGCGTCGTTCTGGTTGTTAATTGAATAGAAATGATTTAATTTGATCCTGAATGTAATAGTGCGAAATGTTTTTCGTTAGGAAACGAAATATTTTTAACCAAAAACAAGTAAGAGTTATTTCAAGATAAAATATTAAAGCGAAATTAATTTTAGTGTTACAGTTATTCCTGGCCTTAGGAATTCTGGCGCAATCTGAAAATGCAATCACAAAGGACTTTAAAATTGATGTTTTCAAAGATTCAACTTCTGGTTGGTCGTCTAGAGGCCCTAATGACAAGTCATTGCAATTAAATGATTTCCCTTGGTTTGGATTCGATGGAATTCGATTTGGTCTTTTGACAACGCTAGACAGCAACGGAAAAAAATATGAACCCGAGTGGAGGAAAGATGAAAAAAATGGAAATGTCAGTACTTTTATTGCATTTAGTCTACTAAATCCATCTTTTGAATTAGTGAAAGATCGATTCAGATTGTCTACAGGATTGGGTTTTTCTTTTGAAGAAATTTCATTAAATCGAAATATTAGACTCATTCAATCAGATAAATTTGGTTTTCAAACGGGAAATTTTATCGAGACCGAATATTCTAATTTAAATACGAATTACATTACCGTTCCAATTGTTTTTCAATACAATAGAAAATTCACGGAACAGGAACGGAAAAAAGGCACAACCGAGGATGTAAGAAATATTTTTCATATTTCTTTTGGTGTTGTGGGTGGTTATTTGATTGGTTCAAATGCATTTTATAAATGGAACGAGAATGGGCATTATGTTAAACAGCGTGTAGCAGGAGATTTTGGATTAAATCAATTCATGGCGAATCTTTATTTGGAGGTCGGCTTCACTCAAGGTTTATCTGTATTTGTTGAATCTGCTCTTTTGCCAAAATTTTCAAACGGCAAGGGGCCAAAAATTTATTCAAATGCCTTTGGTCTCAAGTTCAACTTCTAGCAAGTGGTTTTGGTTAAGTAGAGGTATAAAACGAAGAAAGCTCGCA
>JANQWV010000056.1 GCA_030729695.1 Flavobacteriales bacterium
TTTCGATTGCCCCCTGAGCCACCAAACGCACTTGTGTGCGATCTGCAACGGAAGCATAATGCCACACCCGCCAACCGTTACCCAATTTAGCCGAGAGCGTACTTGAATATTTCATGTCCGTTCCGGTAATAACCCCTCCATTCGGTAACGCAGGGAAACTCTTGTCGCCAATTGCACCTGCCGTTAAAAGATATTGCTGATGCGCCAACAAGAGCTCTCTTGATTCAGCGAACATGAAGAAATTCTTGTAACGCACCCCGTAGTACTTCACTTCACTTGGGTAAATTTTATCCATTGCGAAGAGTTCCGCTGCATTTGCTTCTCGAATCGGATCAACAGCCAATGAATCTGAAAACAAAACGCTCACATTCACACTGTCTGATTTCAACCCCAAAGCGTAAATCATTCCGCTTTCGCCAGGGGTATCACTTCCGAAATTCGCCATAGCCAATTCGCCGGTGGCGTTGTTGTTCAACCAGTCTAGCAACGAAGCATTCTTCTTTGCTTCTTGTTCCATGCGCACACTTAAGAACGCATTGCGTGCGTCTTGCGGACGAAGAGAGTCGAGGTAAGTCAGCATCGCTAATGGATTTCCTGCATGAACGGCCTTGAACCAATAACTCGTATTCGTTCTTCCATTCGTGAATACTTTTTGAAAGGTGAAACTCGACTGATTTGACGGAAGGTTGAGCGGCTTGCATTGAAACCCTGCAATCATAGAAGATTCACTTCCGCGCATGTCGTCTAAGGCTGTCCAATCCTGATCTAATTTGAAATAATAATGGCAATTCGAATCGAAGGAAGTGGTTCCTTTCACACATAGGAATGATTGAGAATCGTCGAGCTGATTTCCTTCTTCAGGAAGGGATACGTTTCCACTTCCATATATGGCGTATGGTTCTTGGAAAAGAAATTTCAAATCAGGAAATTTCATGTTCCATTTTGAAGCAAGAACTGACCCTTCTTCACCGTATCCAACGGGAAGAACAATCATATCATCTGCACCATTTTCTACAATAAAAACCGACTGACTTTCGAATTTCAATCCTTGAGGGTCAGCAGAAACTTCTAAAAGTATTCGACTTATTCCTTCATTCAATGAAAATTCTGAAGACCATTCAATGGCTTCAACGAATGCTTCGGCCTTCTTCAACTCTACAACACCTGTCGCGCTTGAAGGAATGTAGGCCAATGGACTTGTCCAATCGGCATGACTTCGATTTAAAAAATAGTACACGCCGCCTATTCCCACCGCAGTAAGGAAAATGGCTAGAACAAAACGTAAGGTATGTTTAAGTGGGTTCATGCTTCCCTACGAAAATAGATTTCGAATGGAAGTTTATTCCAACAAAAAGGGCTGTCTTACAACAGCCCTTTGTTAATGAATTTCGAAAGCAATTATTTCGAAAGTGCGCTTCTTGAAATGACAATTTTTTGCACTTCGCTGGTTCCTTCATAGATCTGCGTAATCTTCGCATCGCGCATCATACGCTCTACGTGATACTCTTTCACGAATCCGTATCCACCGTGAATTTGAACGGCTTCAACCGTGTGCTTCATAGCAACAGTAGACGCGTACAACTTCGCCATAGCGCTTGCTTCGTCGTAGTTCATGCCTTGATCTTTCATCCAAGCAGCTTTGTAAACTAACAAACGTGCAGCCTCGATTTCAGTAGCCATATCGGCCAATTTGAAAGCAATGGCTTGGTGTTGTGAAATTTCTTTTCCGAATGCCTTACGCTCTTTCGAATAAGCCAAAGCCAATTCGTAAGCACCTGCAGCAATACCTAAAGCTTGAGCAGCAATACCAATACGTCCACCACTCAAAGTCTTCATTGCGAACTTGAATCCGAATCCGTCTTCTCCAATACGGTTCGCCTTTGGAACTTTCACGTCGTTGAATAACAACGTGTGCGTATCGCTGGCACGAATACCCATCTTATTTTCTTTCGCTCCTACGATGAATCCCTCCATTCCACGCTCTACGATAAGCGCGTTAATTCCCTTGTGTCCTTTTTCAGGATCTGTCTGAGCAATTACCAAATAAGTAGATGCTGTGCTTCCGTTGGTGATCCAGTTCTTTGTTCCGTTCAACAAATAATAGTCACCCATGTCAACTGCGGTAGTTCTTTGAGAAGTAGCATCTGAACCAGCCTCTGGTTCAGAAAGACAGAACGCTCCAATTTTCTCTCCGCTAGCCAAAGGCTTTAAAAACTTTTCCTTTTGCTCTTCCGATCCATATTCTTGAAGACCATAACAAACCAACGAGTTATTTACACTCATGCAAACAGAAGTCGACGCATCTATTTTTGAAATCTCCTCCATGGCAATGGCATAAGATAAAGTGTCCATACCGCTTCCGCCATATTGTGGATCTACCATCATCCCCATGAAACCTAGTTCTGCTAATTGCTTCACTTCTTCTGTTGGAAAACGCTGATGCTCGTCGCGATCTATTACTCCGGTTTTTAATACGTTCTGCGCGAAATCTCTCGCAGCTGCCTGAACGGCTAAATGTTCTTCTGTTAATTCGAAATGCATATTCTTATGTTTAGTTCATTGCTAAATTGGGTGCAAAGAAACGAAAATGAGGGTGAAATAAAAAACCCTTCTTTCGAAGGGTTTTTTGATTTTTTTCAAATTGCGACTCTTATTGAAGAGGCACCATTACCAATCCGTTTGTAATATTCATGGTAGAAGTTCCTGCAGAGTTTTTCAACAAACCTGAGAAGGTGTAACGTATTCCGCCTGGAGCCGGAGTAGATCTGAACTTCACAACGTTTACAGTAGCGGTTGATGTTCCGAAAGCAGTGCTGTGTGCAACAGCTGCATTGGTGAACGCCATAACGCTTGCTGGATTTGTTGCAGTAGCCATATTGATTACTGAACCATTCTGCCATCCTGCTACTGGAGCAGCCATTGTAAACACAATGGTTCCTCCTTGAAGTGTAGAACCTGTAATAGTAACTGTTCCACCTGCATAAGAGAATGTGCAAGAAGAAGCTACCCCAACGTGGTTTACACCGTTCGCTGTGAACGTAATGATTGTATCGCAAGCAACGCAGTCAACACCACCACAGTCTGTCCAGAATTCTCCTTGAGTACCACCATCAATAATGCCGTTGGTGCAGTTACCGTCTGTAGAACATGGAGGACAGTTTGTTCCGCCACAGTCAACACCGATTTCAGTACCGTTCATTAATCCGTCTGTACAAGTTGGACATGCTTCGCAATACGCTCCACCGCAGTCAACTTGAGTTTCAGTTCCATTTAATAATCCATCTGCACAAAGAGCAGCGCATGGTCCACAGTTAGAACCTCCGCAGTCGATACCTGCTTCGTCACCATCTTGGATACAGTTTGAACAAGGAGCACATGGTCCGCATTCTCCGCCGCAGTCAACGCACGTTTCACCGTATTCTGGTTGCCAAATTCCGTCAATACAGTGGTCACACTGCTCGCAGTTTGGACCTCCGCAATCGACTAATTGCTCAGAGTTATTCAAGATTCCGTCATAACAATTTGGCGGAATTTTATTATCATCGTTAAGACAGCCGTTCAACACGAACATCCCGAAAATGCTCATGAGTATAAGAACAGAACGTAAAGATTTATTCATTTCTTTAAAAGGTTTGGGGTACGAATATACGAAAAGACCGCATAAAATGAAAAAGGGTTGCGCGACTTCTGCCACTAACTTTGTGGCAAATGAGTACTCCTAAAGAAAACAATTGGAAAAAGCGCGAGCAGTTCTCCACTGATGAAATTGCTGAACTTGCTGTAAAATCTAACATTAGCGAAGCTTTTGCTGAAATTTTACTTTCGCGAAAAATCAGCACACCCGAACAGGCCAGAACCTTCCTCAATCCTGAAATAAATCAGCTTTTAGACCCCTTTGGGCTGAAAGATATGGATAAGGCCATTTCCCGTTTGATCTCGGCAAAAGAGAAAAACGAGAAGGTGCTTGTATACGGAGACTATGATGTTGACGGGACAACGGCTGTTGCTGTGTTTTACAGTTTTTTGAAACATGTCGGATTCGATTGTGACTTTTATATTCCGGATCGATACAAAGAAGGTTATGGATTCTCAGAAGCAGGTGTGGCTTTCGCCCATGAAAATAACTTTTCATTAATCGTAACGCTCGACTGCGGCATTAAAGATGGTCCACGCATTGAACAATGCAATGCCCATGGCATAGAGGTCATCGTATGCGACCATCACACACCCGAAGCCCTTCCTCCTGCTTTTGCTATTGTAAATCCGAAAAGGAAAGACTGCACTTATGAAAACAAAGGCCTCTGCGGATGCGCGGTCGGATTCAAAGTCATGTGTGCGTGGTTCATTCATCACAACGAATCGCTCGACTTCGCCTATTCCTTCCTAGACCTTGTGGCCGTTGCAACAGGAGCCGATATTGTTCCGGTTACCTCTGAAAACCGCGTTCTCCTTCATTTCGGATTGAAAGAAATCAATACGCATTTCCGTCCCGGTATAGCCGAACTTCTCGCGAACGCCAAGCACAGCGGGAAAGTTTTAAAAGTGGTTGATTTGGTCTTTTTAATTGCTCCGCGCATTAATGCTGCCGGAAGAATTTTTTCTGGAAAACGTGCAGTTGAGGTGCTCCTGACTAACAATGCTGAAGATGCTAAATCGGTTGCGGCTGAAATTGAAAAATACAATCAAGAAAGAAAAGGACTCGACCGCAACATAACTCAAGAGGCTCTTGACATCATTGAAAGAGATACTTTCTATCAAGACAGCTTTACCACTGTGGTAAAGAAACAAGGCTGGCACAAAGGAGTCGTTGGCATTGTTGCTTCAAGACTTATTGAGACGTATTACAAGCCAACCATTGTCTTGGTTGAAGACGATGGCATTCTTTCAGGAAGTGTTCGATCCATTGAAGGAATAGATGTGTATGAAATGCTTTCGCTATGCGAAGAACATTTGATTCAGTTCGGAGGACACAGTATGGCGGCGGGACTCAAATTAAAATCGGAAAACTTCGAAGCTTTCCGATCAGCCTTCGATCAGGTGGTTCGAAAATTCACGAACAATACGAGAATTGAGCGTTGCCATTTGTACGATACCGAAATTCAATTCGATGAAATTTCATTTTCGTTGTACGAGTCGCTTCAGCCCTTGGAACCGCACGGTCCCGAGAACCTGCGTCCTGTCTTCCTTTCGAAAAATGTTAAAAATGCACGATTCACAAAATTGGTCGGTGCCCATGCCGATCATCTGCAATTGCATGTGAGGCAAGCTGGCAATGTTTCTGAAATGAAAGGCATTGCCTTCAAAATGGCCGACTGGGTTTTTCCGATTTTAGAGGGAAAGGAAATTGACTTGCTTTTTCAATTGAATGAAAATGTTTGGAACGGTCAAAGTTCCATTCAGTTGGAGGTTCTCGATATTCGATTGAGTCGTTAACATAGTATCTTTGCGCCATGGAACAACAACGCACCGAGCTTTCTGCTCTTGGAGAATTCACGCTAATTAAGCATCTGACTCAATATTTCATTCCGAAAAACGAAGGAACCATTCGCGATGCGGGAGATGATGCAGCAGTGATGCAACCTGTTGAAGGAAAACAATTGGTTATGACTACCGATATGTTGGTGGAAGGGGTGCATTTCGATTTAATGTACACTCCACTCAAACACTTGGGTTACAAAAGCGTTGTGGTGAATCTTTCCGATATCTGCGCCATGAATGCGACTCCAACACAATTTACAGTTGGATTAGCGGTAAGCAGCAAATATTCAGTTGAAGCGCTTGAAGAATTGTACTCTGGAATGCTCGCTGCTTGCGAAGCCTACGGGGTAGATCTGGTTGGCGGAGATACAACGACTATTCCTACTGGATGTGTCATTTCCATTACTGCAATCGGATATGCAAACAAAGAGGACATTACGTTAAGAAGTACTGTTAAAGAGGGAGACTTATTGGTTGTTTCAGGAGATTTGGGCGGAGCCTATATGGGTCTTCAAGTGTTGGAACGCGAAAAAGAAGTTTTCAAAAGCGCTCCTACAGCACAACCCAATCTTGAAAATTACGATTACATCCTGTCTCGTCAATTGAAGCCAGAAGCACGATTAGATATTGTTCAATTGTTGGCTAAACTTGAAGTTAAACCAACAGCTATGATTGACATTTCAGACGGACTCTCTTCTGAAATCCTTCACCTTGCTGAAGAAAGCGAATGTTCTTTCGCAATTTATGAAGACAAGTTGCCAATTGCTCCTGAAACACGCGATGTGGCTACAGAGCATAACATTGACCCTACCACTTGTGCTCTAAACGGTGGAGAAGATTATGAATTGCTTTTAACGATTTCTCAAAACGATTTCGAAAAAATCAAAGGGAATCCGAACTTGAGCATCATTGGTCACGCCACTGCGAAAGACGGAGAAAACCTGTTGATGGCTATAGGCGGCGGCACTGTGAAGCTCAGTGCTCAAGGCTGGAAGGCGCTATAAAGGCTTCCCACACTAGGGCTATTGTTGCGTAAGATTTCGCTAGTCGAGATTCGAGCAATTCTTTTGAACACCATTCTACGCGCTCAATTTCTTCCTCTATCTGAGGTGTCAACTCTGGGGCGCCTTCACATTTCATTAAGAACCAAGTGCTGCGCTTCAGCACCAACTTCTCTTTCAGTTCATAAGTATGAAAAGTGTCTACCAAATGATTCACAATCCTCATTCCTGTTAAACCCGTTTCTTCCTCGACCTCTCTCAAGGCTCCCTCTTCATCGTTTTCACCAGATTCTATCTTGCCTTTGGGCAAATCCCAATAGCCTTTTCGCTTGATCATTAAAAAATCGCCAAAGCCATTTTGAACCAATCCGCCCGCTGCGTCAATACGTTTGTAGGTCCCGAAAAAGCTAAAAAACTCATCTTGTGAAAAAGTTAATGTTCGACCGAGGTGAGAGACGACGTATTTTCGCGGCATGGATTCAAATATTGAAGTAGGATTACAAGTAGCAGATTATCTTTTGCAAATTAAAGCAATTGAGTTGAAACCTCAAGCCCCATTCACTTGGGCAAGCGGATTGAAGTCACCTATTTATTGCGACAACCGCAAAACACTCTCATTCCCGGTTTGCAGAACACACATTCGTCAGCAGTTCGTGAATGCCATTCAAGAAAAATTTGGAACTCCGGATATCATTGCCGGTGTAGCAACGGGGGGTATTGCCATCGGTGCTTTGGTTGCTCAAGAAATGGGAATTCCCTATGCCTACGTTCGCAGCGAAGCTAAAAAACACGGATTAGGAAATCAAGTTGAAGGAGTGGTTGAACCCAACCAAAAAGTAGTCGTGATTGAAGACCTAATTTCGACCGGAAAAAGCAGCTTAAGCGCTGTCTCTGCCTTGCGCGAAGCGGGATTAGATATTATGGGAATGGTGGCGATATTCACATACGATTTCGACATTGCGAAAGAAGCGTTTCAAGAAGCAAACGTTGAATTGCACACACTAACAGACTACCACGCCTTGTTGCAACAAGCGTTGAAAAAAGAATACATCACTGAAGAGCAATTAAGCACGTTGAAAGTTTGGAGAGAAAATCCAGCAGCTTGGAGCGCGGCTTATCTTGAATCGAATCCAAATGGCTAAATTCATTAGTAAAACGGTTGAAGTAAATTCGCCTCTTGCTGAGGTGCACGCCTACTTGCAAAACATGGCGAACATTCAACGCCTACTTCCTTTAGACAAAATTTCAAATTGGAGCAACACGGAAGATTCGTGTTCATTCAAAATTCAAAATGTGTACACCATCGAATTGAAACGCGTAAGCGCTGTTTTAAATACTGAAGATGCTGAAACAACCTTTGAAACGACAGATAAAAGCCCTTTTCCTTTCGTATTGAAAGCGAAACTCAAAAGCAATGGAGCAACGACCACTGCCCATCAAGACTGCGACGCCACTATTAATCCATTCATGGAAATGATGGTGAAAGGTCCTTTTCAACAATTATTTGATTATATGTCAGAGCGTCTTGCTAAAGAGTTCCTTTAGTATATTCGTTTCATGTACAAAAGATTATTCGACTTTGCTTACGATCAATTGGAGAACCTTCCTCTTGACGTTATGTTCCGTAGCAAATGCAACGGAGAATGGGAAACTTACTCAACTCGAAAGTTTATTGACCATGTCAATCAATTAAGTAATGGACTTGTTGAATACGGCATTCAGCCTGGACAGAAAGTAGCGCTCATTACCGATGCCAGTCGCACCGAATGGAATATCTGCGATCACGCAGCACTTCAAATTGGCGCCATTGACGTGCCGATTTATCCAACAATGACCGAGCAAGACATTCAATATATTTTGAATCACAGTGAATCAGTCATCTGCTTTGTTTCAAACGAAGAACTTCTCACGAAAATCAAAAACATTCGCGACCAAGTCCCTTCACTCAAAGAAGTCTTCACTTATGAAAAAATTGAAGGTGCAAGGCATTGGAAAGAATTACTCTCGTTGAATGAAGATTCAGCTCAGGCTGTTCAATCAAGAAAAGATAAAATCAAGACGGAAGATCTAGCAACCATCATCTACACCTCAGGAACCACAGGACTTCCGAAGGGAGTAATGCTTTCGCACATGAACATTGCTTCAAACGTGGAAAACTGCGTAGATCGTCTTCCCTACCTCGAAAAAGGAAAAGCAAGATGCGTGAGTTTCCTTCCCGTTTGTCACATCTACGAGCGCATGTTGCATTACTTGTACATTGACAATTCCGTTAGCATTACGTTAACAGGAATGGACAACATTAAAGACGATTTAATCGCGAACAAGCCACATATTTTCACAGCTGTTCCTCGCCTTCTAGAGAAATTCTTCGACGGCATTATTGCAAAAGGAGAATCGAATTCAGGAATTAAAAAAGTTCTCTTCCAGTGGGCCGTTAAACTAGCACTGCAATGGGAGCCTGAAGGCGCTAACGGTGGTTGGTACGAATTCAAATTGAAGATTGCACAAAAGCTTGTGTTCAGTAAAGTGAAAGCTGCGTTGGGACTTACCGAAATTGGAGCAGTTGCTTGCGGATCTGCTGCCCTTCAACCGAGACTTGCACGTTTCTTCACAGCTGCTGGAATTCCTGTAAAAGAAGGATACGGATTGACTGAAACTTCTCCGGTTATTTCAGTGAACACCTTGCGCACTCCAAACATGTACCGCCCAGGAACAGTGGGAACCATTATTCCGAAAACAGAAATCAAATTCGCTGCCGACGGAGAAATCTTGGTAAAAGGTCCGCAAGTCATGATGGGTTATTACAAGAATCCAGAGACCACAGCGGAAGTCTTAAACGACGGATGGTTCAGCACAGGTGACATTGGAATTCTTCAAGATGGTTATCTTAAAATAACAGATAGAAAGAAAGAGCTTTTCAAAACAAGTGGAGGAAAATATGTTGCGCCACAAGTTCTAGAAAACGCGTTGAAAGAATCACACTTCATTGAGCAATGTATGGTTGTTGGCGATGGACAGAAATTCCCAGGCGCGCTTATCGTTGTCGACTGCGCATTCGCAAGAGTTCATTTCCCTGAATTAGCCTCTCTTTCTAATGATGAGATTATTCAAAATGAAAAATTAAATAAGGAAATCAAATCGTTCATCGCCGAGATGAACAAAGGTTTCGGAAACTGGGAGCAAATCAAAGGCATTCATCTTATTGCAAAACCCTTCACGGTTGATAGCGGCGAGATTACGCCAACATTAAAATTAAAACGCAAAAAGATTTCGGAAAATTACGCGACTGAAATTTCGAATCTCTACGTATAAAATAAATGATAGAACTCGACATTACCCTGCTGAAAGCCATTAACGGACTTTCTATCTATGGACTAGACAGGGCCATGCTCGTGCTTAGCGGAACACTTATTTGGATTCCCTTATTCGCCTACATTTCGTGGCAATTTATTACGACACATGGAAAAAAATTCGGGATCTATGCAGTCATTCTTGCCTCACTTTCTGTGGGAATGAGTGACTTGATTTCGAGTCGAATTTTCAAACCTACAGTTCAGAGACACCGTCCTTCGCATACTGAAAAACTTCAGGATGAATTGCATTACGCTAAAGACGCGAACGGCAATGACTATCGCGGCGGCGAATACGGATTTTATTCTTCTCACGCCAGCAATTTCGCGGCCCTCACGTTTTTTGTGCTCCTCGCATTGCCAAGACATTATCGTTTGAAAACCATACTCATTTTAGGAACGATTGTCACTTCTCTATCGAGAATTTATTTAGGGGTTCACTTCCCTACCGACGTTCTCATGGGATGGTTTATGGGCGGCATGTTCGGTTACGTTTTCTACAAACTTTTTTCTTTCATTAAGCGATGAATGGAATTGTGATTGCTCTGATTTTTGTAGGCGGCGGCATTGGATCTGTCTTGCGTTATCTCATTGGACTTCCATTCAAACAGGGAAATATCTCGCTACCTCTCGGAACTTTACTCGCCAATATTTCAGCAGCAATCATCATTGCAATCACCTTCGCGTTAGCCAATAAATCGAACCTTTCTCCGCGCACACTCTTCTTTCTAACAACAGGACTTTGCGGCGGTTTGAGCACCTTTAGCACTTTTAGTTGGGAAACGATTCAACTCTTCCAACAACAGCAATTCGGGTGGGCGATCACCAATATTTTGGTAACGAATATTGCTTGTATAGGATTGATTGCAGCCATTTCTTCCATTAAATGAATTTTATCATGTCGATTCGGCATGAGCATCAGTTCCAATTCGGAAAAAATTACCGAATTTGCTCCTCGGCGAGGCTATTGAAAGCAACGCGACAAATAATTTAATTCATACAACATGAACTTCGAACAATTCACACTTAAAGCCCAGCAAAGCGTTCAACGCGCACAGCAGATTGCTATGAGCATGGGACACGGCAGCATAGAGGGATTGCATCTTTTGAAAGGAATACTCGAAGAAGACGATCGCATTCTTCCGTTTATATTGAAAAAATTCAACACCACAGTTGAAGCCGTTAGCAATTCCGTTCAACTGGAATTGCAAAAACTTCCGAAAGTTACCGGAGGTGAAATTAATTTAAGTCGAAGCGCAACCGACATGCTGCAAAGAGCCAGTGGCGAGGCACGTAGCATGAAAGACGACTTCGTTACCGTTGAGCATTTGCTTTTGGGAATGATGGACACGAAAGACGCATCTGCGCAATTGTTGAAAGACCGTGGGGTGAACAGCAAAGACTTGAAGGCATTGCTTCTCGACATGCGCAAAGGACAACGCGCAACTTCTTCCACACAAGAACAAACGTTTCAGTCGTTGGAGAAATATGCGAAGAATTTGAACAAACTTGCGCAAGACGGTAAGTTAGATCCTGTGATTGGTCGCGATGAAGAGATTCGTCGTGTGCTTCAAATTCTTTCGCGTAGAACGAAAAACAATCCGATTTTAATTGGTGAGCCCGGCGTGGGTAAAACAGCGATTGCCGAAGGCATTGCGCACCGCATTATAAACAAAGACGTTCCTGAAAATTTACTTGATAAAACCATCTACAGCCTAGACATGGGCGCTCTTGTAGCAGGCGCGAAATACAAAGGTGAATTCGAAGAACGATTGAAATCGGTGGTGAAGGAAGTGCAAGAAAGCGATGGGCAGTTGATACTTTTCATTGATGAAATTCATACGCTCGTTGGCGCGGGCGGTGGTGAAGGCGCTATGGATGCAGCGAACATCTTGAAGCCTGCATTGGCTCGCGGAGAGCTACGCGCTATAGGCGCGACTACGCTCAATGAATACCAGAAATACATTGAAAAAGACAAAGCACTTGAGCGTCGATTCCAACAGGTGTTGGTAGATGAACCCAACAGAGAAGATGCGATTTCTATTCTTCGCGGATTGAAAGAAAAATACGAGTCGCATCACAAAGTACAGATAAAAGACGATGCGATAATTGCTGCAGTGGATTTTTCAATCCGCTACATCAGTGACCGCTTCCTTCCAGACAAGGCCATTGATTTAATTGACGAAGCGGCTTCGCGTTTGCGCATGGAAATAAATTCCAAGCCCGCAGAACTCGATGAGATTGAGCGCAAAATTCTTCAATTAGAAATTGAAAGAGAAGCGATCAAGCGTGAAAACAATGTTACACGATTGAACGAAATTGGCGAAGAGATCGCTAATCTTCAAGAAGAGCGCAACGGATTGTACGGACAATGGAAAGCAGAGAAAGATGTGGTAGAGCGCATTCAGCAAGCGAAAAAAGACATTGAACATTTCAAGGTGCAAGCGGAACAAGCCGAGCGCGAAGGAAACTTCGGTTTGGTAGCAGAACTTCGTTATGGAAAAATTCGCGAGAAAGAACAAGCCATTGAAACCGATCGCGAAGAACTTCAAAAACTTCAGACCAACACCAAGATGGTGAAGGAAGAAGTTGATCCGGAAGAAATTGCCGATGTGGTTGCTGCTTGGACAGGCATTCCTGTTTCGCGCATGATGGAAAGTGAGCGCGAAAAATTACTGCGCATGGAAGAAGAATTGCACAAGCGCGTCGTTGGACAACAAGAAGCCATTGCAGCGGTTAGCGATGCGGTGCGAAGAAATAGATCTGGATTAAGCGATGAAAAGCGTCCGATTGGTTCCTTTATTTTCCTTGGAACAACAGGAGTTGGTAAAACGGAATTAGCGAAAGCGTTGAGCGAATATTTATTCAACGACGAGAACGCCATGACCCGCATAGACATGAGCGAGTTTCAAGAGAAGCACAGCGTGTCTCGCCTGGTGGGAGCGCCTCCTGGCTATGTGGGATACGATGAAGGCGGACAATTGACCGAAGCCGTTCGAAGAAAACCTTATTCGGTTGTGTTGCTCGATGAGATTGAAAAAGCACATCCCGATGTGTTCAACATTCTACTTCAAGTGTTAGACGATGGAAGGCTAACCGACAACAAAGGACGTGTGGCGAATTTCAAGAATACGATTGTGATTATGACCAGCAACATTGGTTCACACATTATCCATGAAAACTACAATCACGTCGACGCTCAAACCAACTTAGCTTCCTTATTCGAAAACACAAAAGAAGAAGTAATGGAGGTGGTGAAGAAGTCTCTTCGACCCGAATTCTTAAACCGCATAGACGAAGTGATTATGTTCCCTCCGTTATTGAGGAAAGAAGTGCGCGAAATTGTAACCATTCAACTGCATATTTTAGCGCAACGTCTTCGCAAGAACGACATTGTACTGAAAGTTTCTCCAGAAGCCTTGGAGTGGCTGAGCGAAAAGGGATACGATCCGCAATTCGGTGCGCGTCCTGTTAAACGCGTGTTACAGAAAGACGTCTTGAATATTCTTTCGAAACATTTACTTGCCGGAACTATAAACAAAACTGCCCCTGTGGTGCTAGATATGTTCGAAGGAACACTCGTTTTCCGAAAAGAAATTGAAGGCGAGAAAATAGCTGAAGCTTAATCTCATTGGCCCACGAATTTTAAGTAAATTCGTACACCATGGAAAGTACACCGACCAAGAAAATTTCTTTTTTCCGAAAAGTCTTCAATACTGAGCAGAAACTATATGCGCTGTATGGAGGACTTTTTGGTTTAATGTTTCCCATTATTGGAACTGTTGTGGAATGCTACATCGAAAATATGGGCTTCCACTGCTCGCAGTTGTTGGTTTGCCAGTCGCAAACACCCATGCTTTGGATCATTGACATGGCTCCTATTGTTCTCGCCATTTTTTCTTCATTCGCGGGTAAGCAAATGGACCGTGTTCAACTTACTAACAGAGAATTAAATGTGCGTTATGACCAAATGGTCTCATTGCGCGAAGTTGCAGACACTGCGAACGCTTCTAAAAGCGAATTCTTAGCGAACATGTCACATGAAATTCGTACTCCAATGAACGCCATCATTGGTATGAATTATTTATTGAAGAAAACAGAGCTAAGCGAAAAGCAAAAAGACTATGTTCAAAAGGTAGAAGTCTCTGCAAAAAATCTTCTGCGAATCATTGATGACATTCTTGACTTCTCGAAAATTGAAGCTGGAAAGCTCACATTGGAAAGCACACATTTGTATTTGGAAGAATTGGTATCTGATGTTGCTGATGCGGTTAACGTAAAACTTCAGAAGAAAAACAACGTTGAACTCGTTACGCACATTGACCCCAATATTCCTCCAGTTATTCTAGGGGACTCGGTGCGTCTTCGTCAGGTATTGTTAAATCTAACAGACAACGCAGCTAAGTTTACGGAAGACGGAGAGGTTCATCTTTTCGCCAAGGTGGTGAGCAAACTTCCCTACGGAATCATCATTCGATTCGCTGTTAAAGACAGTGGAATTGGTATGACCGAAGAACAGGTGAACAAACTGTTTCGTCCGTTTCAACAAGCCGATTTATCTACAACACGTAAATTCGGCGGAACCGGATTAGGCCTTGCAATCTGTAAAAAAATTGTCGAGATGATGGACGGTGAACTCACCGTTACCAGTGAGGCCGGCAAAGGTTCTGAGTTTTCTTTCAATGCATTCTTCTCTCTTTCAAACGAAGAAGCAAATAACATTACGAAAGTAGAATCCATTAGCGGAATGCGCGCGTTGCTGGTCGATGATTCTGACAGCGCAAGAATTGTATTGGAAGAAATGCTTTCATCTTTTGGTTTCGAAGTCATCATGACAGACAATGCGAAGGAAGCGATTGAAATTTTTGAAACAGAAAACACCGCGCAAAGAC
>JANQWV010000057.1 GCA_030729695.1 Flavobacteriales bacterium
AAACACCAACTAAGGTTTATCTTATGAACGGTCCACTTTATGCTGACGATTTACAATCATTGGCTCTAGCGATTTACTGCTTTCAAGAGTTGAGAAAAATGACATTCAGGAAATAGATAAATATGCCAAAATCATAAATCAATCTTCAAAAAAAGCTTTAGACCTTCTTCTTAATCTTATGGAATGGTCTCAGATACAAACGGGGCATATGCGTTATGTGCCGGAATATTTTGATGTAAAATTCTTAGTAGAAGAAGCTATTGAGTTGTTAGGATGCAACGCCGAGGAAAAGAGTATTTTCATTCAAAATAATATTGCTGACGGAACCATTGTATATGCTGATAAAACAATGGTCAGTATTGTTCTGAGGAATCTGATTTCAAATGCATTGAAATACACCAACCTTAAAGGTTTAGTTCAAATTTCTTCGAAAAAGCAAGAACACGAATTAATCATTTCAATCAATGACAATGGTGTTGGAATTGCAAAAGAACTAATGGATAAACTATTCCAGATAGATGGCGTTATTTCAACTCCTGGAACTCAAAAAGAAAAAGGTACAGGATTAGGACTTATTCTATGCAGAGAGTATTTAGGAAAGAACAAAGGGAAAATTTGGGTTCAAAGTGAAGTCAATGAAGGCACTACCTTTTATTTTTCATTGCCGTTGAACGACTGAAAATTTTATTTTCTTGCAATCTTGAAAGACCAATTAGCTCTAGCTTAATTATCCTATCTTTGCAGCCCTTAATTGGTCCTGTAGTATAATGGATATTACATGGGTTTCCGAAGCCCAGAATTCGCGTTCGATCCGCGACGGGATCACTACTTTTGATTGAATTTATTCATATGCCTATGTTCAAGAATCGAATTGTTCTAGCCTTCGCGTTATTATCAACCATTGCTTTCAGTGCATGCTCCTCTGCTCCGAAGACTCCTGAAGAATTCGGACAAGCGGTATTTGAAGCTGTTAAATCGAAAAACGAAAAAGATTTTCGTGCGTTGTATCTAACCGAAGACGAATTCAATGATATCATTGACCGAAGCAACCTTTCTGAAGAGGGAAAAAATCAAGAACGTGGACGCGCCATTGGATTAGACAAGTCCATGGAAAAGTTAGCCATCGAATCTTTTGAAGGATTGGAGCGCCTTTCCAACAATTACAGCATCGATTGGTCTAAAGCCAATTTCAAAAAGGTAGATGTTTATCGCGCTGAACATATTGGTATTCAAGGTGCGCATTTCATGGATGTGTATTTCGATTACAACGGATTTGAATACGCGTTGCACATCTACGATTGTTGGGAAACAGAGAACGGTTGGAAAACCTTCAAAGAAGTTTCATTGTCGGCTGTAGCCACGAACTAGCATGTCGGTTCTTCTTCTTCCCTTGCTATTCTTTGCGATCTCGCTTATTTATTCAAGCGCTGGATTCGGTGGAGGAAGTATGTATTTGGCCATTCTTTCTGGTGCTGTCTTCACACTGGCCCTTCCCCAAGGAGAAATTAAAACATTGGCCTTACTCTGTAATGCAGCGGTAGCAACCTACGGCAGTATTCAATTCATAAGAAATAAATTTATTGACTGGAGGCCGAACCTACTCTTGCTTGCTTTCAGTATTCCCTTTGTTCTTTTGGCCACTCAGATAAAGTTGGAAGAAAAAGTATTTCTACTTTTCCTGTCCATTGGACTTCTTCTTTCCGCATTCTTTATGCTTTTGCCATTGGTTGTTAAATTGAGCAGTCCACTTTCATTCAATAAAAAATTACTTAGGCCTTTTTCTGCTGTCATCGGATTTATATCTGGATTAACCGGCATTGGCGGAGGGGTCTACCTCTCTCCTTTTCTTTATTTTTCGAAATGGGGAGAAGAGCGAAAAATAGCGGCGACCACTTCCCTATTTATTGCTGTAAATTCCTGGGTGGCACTTGTACCTATGCTTTTCCAATCGAAGAATTTACTTGTCGAAATTGAAACATATTATTTGATTGGAGCAGTATTGATCGGCGCATTCCTTGGAAATTTAAGTGCGCTTAAATTCCTTCCGAAGAATGGCATTCGATTAATTACCATTGGAATCTTGCTTTATGCCGGCATTCGTTTGTTACTTCGCAGTCTATGAAAAAGGAAGTTCAACTTTTCGGGATACTGAAGGAACAATACGGAAGTCCTGTATTTGTAGATGTTTCCGAAATGCCTATTTCAGCGAAAGAACTTATTGCCGCTTTTCGAAATCAATTTCAAAAAGTTCAAGACCTTCCTTTTTTAATTGCGAAGAACCACTTCATGATTCAAGATGCGGATGTCATTGATGCAGCAGATCATATTGCCTTATTACCCCCAGTTAGCGGCGGATGAAGACAGATTTCCAACTCATCGATCATGCGGATGGTTTTCCCGATTTAGAACCATTTCGTTCAAAAGCTTCAGGAGCTGAAGTTGTTTTTAATGGGATTGTCCGAACACCGAACAAAGGTTCTGACGTTCTTTATTTGGAATTCGAGGCCTATGAAGCTCTGTTTCACAATGAAATGAAACGCATTGCAGCGACTCTCGAATCTCAATTTCAAATCAACACGATCGTTCTTCATCACCGCATTGGACGCGTGCTTCCCGGTGAATTGGCAGTTGTTGCAGTTGTCTATTCTCAGCACCGAAAAGATGCCTTCGATGCATGCGAAGCCCTAATGAATGAATTGAAGGCTACCGTTCCCATTTGGAAAAAGGAGTTCAATTCTGATGGTTCATTTTGGGTGAGTCAAACTCCGTAGTTAATACTGTTGCGCCAATTGAACAGCACTGAGCGCGTTCATTCTTCCATATCCATGATCAACGTCTTGAATAATGGAAAACTGTGCGGTGTATCGAAGAATCCATAAAATCTGGAATTTCGAAAGGGTTGGTTTGACAGACCAAACGATGGCCGCTATGGCTGCTGCTGAAGCTGTTGCAGCGCTTGACCCTCCAATGTATTGTGGCCAATCGTTGTATTGATTAATCCCAACGGCCTTGCGATTTGCGTCCCAACTGCGCTCCATAACAACGGTAAAATCGACTTGAGGTCCGTCATGGCAGACTTGACACGTTTGATCTTGGTCATTCACTCCAGTAACAGCTTGACATTCTGAAAAGGCTGCAGGATAAATCACTCCGAGTCCCGAAGTAAAAAAAGTAGAAGTCCCGGCGGCAGCGAATAAGAGCTTTCCCATTGAATTGGCGTAGGTCACGGCATCGAGCAAAACGCTGCTGTAAAAAGGGGTTCCCATGGACATGCTAATGATTTTAACTGCGGATTTATTAGCGAGGTAGACAAAAGCGTTTTTTACAGCTAAACGCTCGGCTGAAGTATTTAAAACAACATCGTTTGAAGCCCTAACTGTGTATAGACCTGCTTTATGAGCGCCACCAATGGCGTTTCCAAAACTGGCCCAAGGTGCGGCAATGAGTCCGGCCATAGCGTTGCCGTGGTTGCATGAAGTGTATGCGCTGGAGCCAATGGTGTAAGTGGTCTCATGCGTTCTTCCCACATTCGAATAACCGGAGTTGAATTGTTGAAAGAGGAGATACTGATTTGAAGAAACTCCGGCATCGATGACCCCTACTCCTATTCCCATACCTTGACGAATGCCCCAAGCCTGCGGAACGTTGTGGTAGTTCCAATGCCAAGAAATTTTGGCGCCTGTGCCTGTTGTTGTATAATCTCCAGCTTGAACCGCGTCGTAGCTCGGGGTGCATCCGCTTTCAGTTCTGTTAACGGCTTCATCTATGAAATCGTTGAGGGGTTCTATGTATCGAATGTGTTCTGAACTCATGAGCCAAGCTACAAGAGCTGGGCTCTTTGAATGAAATGAGATAATGGGCAGGTGAAGATCTACTTCCAGCACAAACTCTTCCCTTCGAACTTCCCTGCCCATCTCAACCGTTAAAGTGTCCTCCAAACCCTTCAGCAGACTCTCTCTTAAGCTCTCCCATTCGTTGCGTTTAGACAAATCTTCAACGGGCAAACTGTCGGTTTCTCCACGAAGTTTCAATCCAACGGCGAATTCGCCTTGCGACAACTCGATGGCTGCGAATAACTCTTCTTGAGATAAGTCGGACCATTTCCAAGAACGTCCTTCATTGAGCCAGAGGGTAATTTTCTGTTCAACTTCATGTTGAACTTCTGCATTATTGGCTTGAAGTTTCGGAATTGGTGATCGCTTTTCAAAAGTTGAAATCGATTCCGTTTGTTCCTTTCCGCACGAGAAAAGAATTAAGAAAAGGGGAAGATGTTTGAATTTCATGGTCAAATCTTACATTCAACCTTGAAAAAGTCCTATATGCAATTTATTCGCAAAAAGGGTCTAAACACTTGAATTTGATTAGGTTATTTAGCATAACTTTGTTGCAACAAGAATTATTATTAGATAATTCGAAAAAAGTACTTGTGCAAACAAATATTTAATGTACATTTGCAAACCAATTTTTATTAGAAATGGCGAATCACAAATCAGCAATTAAAAGAATCCGTAGCAACGACGCTAAGCGTCTTCGCAACAAATATTACCATAAGACAACTCGTAACGCTGTTCGCAAATTGCGTTCATTGAAGAGCAAGGCGGAAGCTATTGCTTTGTTACCTGCAGTTTCGTCTATGTTGGACAAATTAGCCAAGAACAATGTGATTCATTCTAACAAGGCCTCTAACTTGAAGAGCAGCCTTACTGTTTATGTAAATAGTTTGAAATAATAAGTTGTTTTCATTGGTTTGTGTTTTTTAAGCCGTCTTTATGACGGCTTTTTTATTTGGCATAAACGCGCATAAGTGTTTCTTGACTTCCGAAGGATCTCTACTTTCTTTTGCAAAAAAAAAGTATGAGTATAAAAGTTGATTTGTTAGAGAACGATTTACCCAGAGAAAAACTTTTGAGTCACTCTGCCAGCAGTATTACAGATACTGAATTACTTTCCATTTTAATAGGCTCAGGTAACGCCAAAGAGTCCGCTATTCAAATTGCAGATAACCTGCTCCATAAGGCTGGCAATTGCTTGCATGAACTCAGTCGCTATTCATTTTCTGAACTTTCAGCTGTTCAAGGACTCGGACCGGCAAAATGCTCTACGTTGTTAGCCGCCTTTGAGTTGGGCAGAAGAAAGCGCGCTGCCGAGCGTAAGAAAGGTGTTTCGGTAGGAAGCTCAGCGCACGCTTTCGAAATCTTTCACCAACATCTTTCCGATTTGAATCACGAAGAGATGTGGGTGCTCTTCCTTTCCAGAAACAATCAGGTGATAAAACTCGAAAAAGTCTCTGAGGGCGGATTCAGCGGAACTGTAGTAGATCCGAAACGTATCTTTCATTTGGCGCTTCAGCATAAAGCTTCTCAATTAATTATAGCGCATAACCATCCGAGCGGAAATCTCACACCAAGCGGTGAGGACATTCGCATTACTGAAAAGCTTATTCAAGCAGGGCGATTGTTGGAGCTACAAGTTTTGGATCATTTGATTGTAACTGAGAGCAGTTATTATAGCTTTGCAGACGAAGGAAAAATGATCGCATGAAAAAAATTATGACCGTGGTGGGTGCTCGTCCGCAAATTATTAAATCTGCGGCCATCACTCGTGCGATTGAAAACGACTCGCTCCTTCAGGAAATAAAGATTCATACACAACAGCATTCTTCGGAAAGCATGTCGGGACAATTATTTTCCGATTTGAAAATTAAGTCTCCTGATTTATTGTTGGAAGCTCCTTCCGGAAATACAGTTGAACAGATTGCGCACATGTCTATGGCGCTTCAAAAAGCTATAGAGCTGCATGCACCTGATATGGTTTTGTTATATGGAGATACGAACAGTACCCTTGCTGGTGCATTGGCCGCAGCGTATATGCAAGTGCCCATTGCGCATGTAGAAGCGGGACTTCGCTCCTTCAACAGACAAATGCCCGAAGAAATCAATCGTGTCACTACTGATCATTTGAGCACGTTGCTCTTCACTCCTACTTCTGCCGCTACTCTTCAACTTAAAAAGGAAGGATATAGCAATACTGAAGTTTCTGTTGCGACAGCCGCAAACGCCGCTGTTATTGAATGTGGTGATGTCATGTTAGACAATGCGCTTTATTATTCGAATGGAATTGCTAAGGAAAGAGAGAATTTTATTTTCCTTACGCTGCACAGACCTTCGAATGTCGATAATCCTGAATTACTCTTGCCTTTCTTGCAAGAGTTGGTTCAAATTGCATCTGATTTAAAAATGGAACTTCATTTTTCCATTCACCCGAGAACAGCAAAATCGTTAGAAGATTCAAATTTGAAGGATGAATGGGAACGCTTGAAATTGAATTCCAATTTCATTCTATTTCCACCTTTCAACTATACCGAAACACTGGGCAAACTCACGCAAGCTTCGCTTGTATGGACTGATTCTGGTGGATTGTGTAAGGAAGCGTTTTACATGGGAACTCCTTGTTTAATACTTCGAAGCGAAACGGAATGGACCGAGTTGGTAGATCACGGCTATGCCAAAGTGGTTCACAACGACTTGGAAAAAATAAGAACTGAAAGCGTGAATTTCCTTCAACACGGAATACCTGACTCCCTGCCATTGTATGGAAAAGGAAATGCTGCGGAGATCATTCTATCAAGCATTAAATCATTTTTCGCTTGATTGCCATTTATTCTGAAATAGAATCTCCGCGATTGAATTATGCCTTGAAGGCATTGTTTCAACCCGTTTCTGTTCCTTTTTTTATTTTGAAGAACAAAAGTGAATTCGATGAATTCAAAGATGCTAAGTTGATCTATTCAGAAAACGCTTGGGACAATCATTTACATATTCCCCCATCTGGTTTTTTCTTAGATGATTCAATTATTAAATCAGAACAATTCGACTTTCCGTTTGAAGTTCCTGAGAACGGTGCTTTTCATTTCAATTTCGATGTACTCTCAGCGAGTTTTATTTTACAGAGTCGCTTTGAGGAAGAAGTTGTCTCAACGCGAGATGCTTTTGGTCGATTTGAGAGCAAGAACAGCCTTTTAAGCAAACGCAATTGGCTCGAGCGTCCATTGGTGGACGAATGGCGTTTGGCTTTGCTTAGAGCCATTCAAGAGCGTTTTCCATTCTTCGAATACTCGCCTACTTCACACCAAGTTCAATTAACCGTTGATGTTGACAGCGCTTATGCTTATTTGCACAAGGGAATGTATCGCACTGCTGGAGGATTCGCGAAAGACGTGGTTAAGTTTCAATTTGGAAATTTATTTCGAAGAACGCTTGTGTTGCTTCGCTTGCGCGAAGACGATTACAACACATACGATTACATTTCATCTCTTCAAGAAAAGTCTGGATTTGATTTGACGTATTTCTTTTTGTTGGCCAACTTCGGAGCGTACGATAAGAATGTTCCTTACACGAGTAAAGCCCTTCAACATTTAATTCAATCTCTTTCGAAAAAGTTTCGAGTGGGAATTCATCCGGGCGTAGCTTCGCACGATTCTCTTTCCACATTGAAAGAAGAAATTCGAAGACTTCAATTCATTACTGAAAAGAAAGTTTTGTATGCGCGCATGCACTACTTGAAAACGAACGGAGCGGAAACCTATCGCAATCTTATTCAATGCGAAATTGAAAATGATTATACAATGGGGTTTGCCGATGTAATTGGATTCAAATCAGGGACTGCCCTGCCGCATTATTGGTACGACTTCAAAGAGGAAAAAGAAACCACTTTATTGATACATCCTTTTGTGGCCATGGACGCGACCTTGAATCGATACATGAACCTTTCAGCGCATGAAGCAATTGATAAATTGAAAGAATTGAAGCACACGTGCACAAGACTTCAAGTACCTTTTTGTTTGTTGTGGCACAACGAAAGTTTTTCGGAATGCAACGAATGGAAAGGTTGGAAGGAAGTGGTGGCTGAAGTTATGCGTTGAGTTTCTTCAACTCGAAAATTCCATCTTCCATCACACCGTAGGTGTAATGATGAAGCCAATCTCCAATGTTAATGTACTCTGAACTCTCCCCCACTTTTATTTGCATAGGCAAATGACGGTGTCCGAAAATGAAATAATCGAAGTGTTCTTTTTGAAGTTGTTCCTTCGCAAAGACAGCGAGCCATTCGTTTTCTTCTCCTAAAAATTTCTTATCGCTTTCTCCGGATACGCTTCGGCTATAGCCCGAACTCTTCTGCGCTAACCAGATTCCAAAATTCGGATGAAGCCTTGCGAAGAGCCATTGACAGAAATTTGAAGCGAAGAATTTCTTTAAGATCTTGTATCCGTTATCTCCTGGGCCAAGGCCGTCTCCATGTCCAATGAAATACTTCTTACCGTTCCATTCACGCACAATGGGCGCTCTGTGAAGGGTAATGCCGCATTCTTGAGGCAGGTAATCGAAGATCCACATGTCGTGATTTCCTATGAACCAATGCACAGGAATTCCGCTATCTGTTATTTCAGAAATCTTTCCGAGCAAACGCGTGAATCCGCGAGGAACAGCGCGCTTGTATTCAAACCAAAAATCGAAAACGTCACCGACTAAAAATATTTCGCTTGCATCTTTTCGAACCTCTTCGAGCCATTGCACAACTTTCTTTTCACGAACAAGACTCTCCTCGAAATTGGGAGCGCCAAGGTGAAAGTCGGAAGCGAAATAGACTTTGTTTTTCATCTTATTTTCCAGCAATGCTACGAATAAGTTTGAATGGCTCTAAACCAATAAGATCAATGTTCATCATTACACCGTTGAAGTATCCTGGTAACATAGCGTCTTGAACTTTTTCATTTCCGTAAATCGGAAGTGTAACACTCCAGACATTTGGAATGATTTGAAGCACTGCAGAAGTGTTCCAGTAAATGCCTTCTGCATTGAAGTTTGGACAAGCTGGGCTCCATGCATCGAGAATTGTTCCTTGCAATGAGATGTTGAATTTTTCGATTGGAAGTTGAATTCCAACTGTGGTTGAAAGCAAACGTTTTGTTGCGCCCGCGTTGCGAAGGTTCACTCCTAGATTTCCCATTCCGTTAGTCACTTGCGATGAAGCAAATCCGGAAGAAGCTCCTCTTCCGAAATACAAATTATCGAATGTGTAATCATATGCACCAGATACTCCTGAAAGTCCGAACGCTCCGTTTTGTAGAGCATACAATGCGTTGTTATCGACTTGATATCCTGCAAAGGCTTTCACATAAACATCGCGGTCTTTGGTTAGCGAGTATTTGAAACGGTAGGTTCCACCAGCGCTCAACAATGTTCCGATTTGAGTAGAAGCATCACGAACATAAGAAGCCTGCTGAAGCACACGTCCGTTTACATTCAGTGTTTGACGTGGACCAATCTTTTGAGACCAATTCGCATCGAATTGAATGAATTCACGGCTTTCATCTTTTACTAGACTTTCATCATTGAAATCATTCATTGTCGTATTTCTCATCCATTGGAATTGATAAGCCAAAGCAACATTGATAACTGTTCCTTTATTGAAATTCGAAGGCCTGTTGCGGAAGGTATAGGCTAAATAGGGCTTGAACAACATGTAGTTATCATACGAATCGCTAACATCGGTTGAATAGTCATCCATTCCAAAGCGTTGAACTTGTGTTCCTGCAGTGAAATTCAATTTGTGGTAAGCCACACTTGCAAATCCGTTTACCGCTTTTCTCTTGAAGCTGTAAAGCGGAGAAACATTCCATTCGAAATTCTTACGAAGGATTTGTTTGTTGTGAAGGTTCACTCCTATCATGCTTCCGTCGTGCACATTATACGCATACATTGGAAGGTAGAACAATTCTGTTTGCTTCGGATTGTCGATGCTTGAGAAGAACTTTATTTTAACAGGCTCTACTTTCTTAAATAGACCTGAACTTCTCATGGTGTTGTTCTCTCTGTTTACTTCAGGGATTACTCCTTCTGGATCGATTGTATATACCGAGGAACTTGGAGCTGTTATCCAAATCGATTTCCCTGGAGCGATGGCTTCCTTCGTCCAGATTGGAGTCTTACTTCCTTCTGTTCCGATAGATACTGCACCGGCAGCATAGCCGGAGTTCTTTACTTTGACTTTCGAATTTCCAGGTTCAACAGTATTCTGTTTAATGCGAGTAATGCTGAAATCGATCTTCTCTGTGGTCTTGATTAATTCGTTGAAGAACCAATCTAGTTTCTGATTGGTAGTCTCTTCAAAGACACTTTGAATGTCTTCCGGTTGTGGGTGTTTGAATTTCCACTTTTCGAAATAATTGTGCATGCACTGATCGAATAAGGTTTCGCCCAAATACCCTTTCAAGTAATAGAACAACAATGCCGTCTTCTTGTAAACGATTCCTCCATAATTCAATTCAGTGAAGTTGTCTGAATGACATTGCAAAGGTTGATCGAGGTTTTGTGAAGCCGAGATTAAGTAAGACAATTCACTTAATGAACGTTGCGAGAATTCTGACAAGCCCAAAGTCTTGTCTAATCCACCAATGCCAATCGCTGCTCCCAATGAAGCATCTGGATATTTCGTATCCATGTAACGATCTTCGTTGAACGAGTTCAATCCTTCGTCCATCCAAGCGTTGTCGCGCTCATTACTTCCCAATATTCCGTAGAACCAGTTGTGTCCCACTTCGTGCATGATAACTGTTTCAAGCATGCGATCGTTTCCAGCAGAACCAATAACGGTTACGTTTGGATATTCCATGCCGCCACCTGCGCTAATGGTTCCGTCTACTGCGGTAACTTGATTGTATGGGTAATCACCATTCCACAAAGAATAATAATAAATGGCATCATGTAAATACTCTGAAGACTTGCTCCACAACTTCGCGCTCTCTGGCGTGAATAAAGCCCAAGTCGTAACTTGATTTTTGTTCGCAGGGGTTTCCACATTTCCTTTTAAAACAATCCAACGCTTGTCTGCAAACCATCCGAAATCGTGCACGCGTGATTGTGTGTAGCGTACTGTTTTCCATTCTTTCGAAGACGCTGGAAATTCATTCAAGTCAGCACTCATAGAATTTCCATCAATTGTAGCCTTTGCTACTTTTTCCATTCCCAGAGATGCCTGTTCATTCATGAATTCAACTTCTGAAGGAGTTTGACAATCTCCAGTTGCGCCCAAGATGTAGTTCTTTGGAAGTGTAATGCTCACATCGTATGAACCGAACTCACTATAGAACTCTCCTTGCGTTAAGTAAGGCATTTGGTGCCATCCGTTTCTATCGTAAACCGCAGGCTTTGGATACCATTGGGTAATTTGAAAACTTTGTCCAATGTGACCCAAGCGCGAAATACTTCCACTTGGAATCTTCACACGGAAAGGCGTTGTGATGGTAATGCTCTGACCCGGTTGAAGCGGTGAGGCCAATAATAACTTACAGATATCGATGTTCGCTCCATCGTATTCCCATGACGCTTTCACTCCGTTTACTTTGAAGTCAAGCGAATCGATGTATCCTTTGTTTTCTGCTAATGTCGTGAACAGAACGAAATTGCGAGTTCGAGCCAACTGCTTGGCAAGCGCTGTGTTTCTGTTTTTGTAGGCATTCGGCCAAATGTGCATGTAGATTTCATTCAATGCAACCGGACTGTTGTTGGTGTATATCAACTCTTCGTTTCCGTAGAGCATGTTGCGTTCATCGTCGAGTTTTACATCGATTTTGAATTTTACATCTTGTTGAAAATAAGATTTGTTTTGAGCGAAAGAAGACACACTCATTCCAAATGCGACAAGAGCTAATGCGATTTTTTTCATGTTGAATTTATTACTTCGACGAATAATGATATCTGTAGTTACTATTATAATCCTAATTTTTTCAATTCACTTTCTAATCCGCCACCGCGAAGCGACTCGCCCATGGCTACTATCTTTCCTTCCTTATCAATTAATACTGGGAAAGGAATACTTTCAATTTCATACAAGGGAACAACCGCAGAGCGCCATCCGCCTAAATCAGAGACGTGATTCTTCCATAGTAATCCGTCTTTTTTAATGGCTGCTTCCCAAGCTGTTTTGTTCTCATCCAAGGAAACAGAAAATACATCGAATCCTTTTGAAGCGTATTTGTTATACACTGCAACAATATTCGGATTCTCTTTTCTGCAAGGTCCACACCACGATGCCCAGAAGTCAAGTAATACAACCTTTCCACGAAGACTGCTTAATGCTTTAGTTTCTCCGGTTAGGGTTGGAAGGGTAATTTCTGGTGCCATTTTTCCAACTGCTATGTTGGAATTTGAAGCGGCACTTGAACTGCTTGCGTTCTTGATTTGTCCAACCAATTTCTCCAAAGTCTTATACGCCGCAAGGTTTCCACAAGTGGGCTTGGTGTCGGTTAAGACACGCTGATACCAAATGAAATCGAAACGAGGATCGAGGTTCTGAACAATGGAGATAGCCAATAAGCTTGCTGAGTGTTTTTCCAACCATCCTTTTACAAATGCACTGGCTTCTTTCTGTGCCGAGTTAAATTGAGCCGTCCATTTCGCTACCCATTGTGAACTGTCTAAACCCGGATCGGTTGAAGGACGATCAATCTGTGCTTGCGCTTCTGCAAGCTTTGTCATAAGAGGCTCCCACTTCTTCACCAAGTCCATGTACTCGACTGTTTGCGGAGAACCTTCGACTTTTGCATTATTCAAATTTTCAAATTCAGCAGTGATTTCAACATGCTCTGAACTATCTGTGATGAGTTGAAGAAAATTCCCTTCTTTGAAATAGATTCGGTAAAAGTCTAAAGGAAGGTTGCTATGCGATTTCAAACTGAAACTTCCATCTGAACCTACAACAGTGCTATCGATGGGAAGAACCTTACTGTCTGAAAGCGATTCCAAATAAATCGTTTTTCCTTCAGCACCGGTAATGACTCCGGAAATGGAATTGGAATTTCCACATGATGCGAAAGAAATTGCGGCGGCAACTAAGATGAAAAGATTTCTCATTGATCTAATAATTGTTGAATAAGTCCAGATGCTGTTTTAGGATTAGCCTTTCCTCCACTCTTCTTCATGAGTTCACCCATAAACAATCCGAGCATTCCTTTATTTCCTGCTTTATATGCAGCAACCTTGTCTGGCCATGCAGCCAAAATCTCTTGCGCAATTTGCTTGATGCTGTCTTCGTCTGCATCTTGAATCAAGTTCAATTCAGCAGCTACGTCTTCAGCCATTTTGGAAGGATGATTCGCTAAAGCTGGAAGAATTTTTTCAGCAGCCGTCGAACTTGAAACTTTACCAGCATCTACTAAATTGATGATGCTAGCGAGTTGTTCTGGTGAAAACGGACTCTGTTCTATTTCGAGGGCTTGTTCTTTTAAGTATCCTTTTACAGGACCCATTAGCCAATTGCAAGCCGCTTTGTAGTTCTTCGTTTTTGAAATGATCCGCTCGTAATAAAGCGCAGTTTCTTTTTCGCTTGTCAAGACATTCGCATCGTATTCCGATAGATTGAATTCTTTCAAATACTTATGCAGCAACTCTTTTGGAAGAGGTGGCATTGAAGAGTGTATGCGTTGAATGTGATCTTCAGTAATGACTACTGGTGGAAGATCGGGCTCTGGGAAGTAGCGGTAATCTTGCGCATCTTCTTTACTACGAAGCAAAGATGTAGTTCCGTCTGCAGCGTTGAAGCTGCGCGTTTCTTGATTGATTGTTCCACCTGCCTCAATGATATCGATTTGACGCGTCATTTCGTGTTCAATGGCGCGTTGCACATTGCGAATGGAGTTCATGTTCTTCACCTCGCAGCGCGTTCCGAATTCTGGAGCGCCTTTCTTTCGAACAGAAATATTTGCATCGCAACGAAGCGAGCCTTCTTCCATGTTACCGTCGCAGATATCTAAATAGCGAACGAGTTTTCTAACTTCAGTTAGATACAAATACGCTTCGCGTGAAGTGCGCATATCCGGCTCGGAAACAACTTCAATAAGCGGAACACCAGCACGATTCAAATCGACAAGCGTGTCGAAAGGATCTTGATCATGCATGCTTTTTCCTGCATCTTCTTCCAAATGCGCCCGCGTAATTCCAATGCGCTTTTCTGAACCATCGTCTTCACGAATGATTATTTCTCCACCTGTGCAGATGGGAGTTTTGTCTTGCGTAATTTGATATCCCTTTGGTAAATCGGCGTAGAAATAATTCTTGCGAGCGAAAAATACAGGGGTATTTATCTGCATGTCTGTTGCAAGCGCTAACTTAATCGCGAAGTCTACAGACTGCGTGTTTACTTTAGGCAACGTTCCTGGATGTCCCAATGTTATTGGGGAAACCAAGGTATTCGGCAAAGCGCCAAATAGGTTTGCATCAGAGGCATAAGCCTTCGAAGCGGTCTTCAGTTGCATGTGGACTTCCAGTCCAACTACCAATTCGTATTGATCGTATACAGATTGTTCCATTTATTTCTTTACTTCATTTACAGCATTCAGTAATGCTGTTTCACCTGCGATAAATTTTATTTTCATTCGAAGAAAATACAAAGGAAGTTCTTCAAATCCCTTGATGTTCTTGCATTTCACCACATCTTTTTCAGTGGTTAACAGAACCGTATTTTCCTGTCCAAAGTTAATCCATTCTTGTCGAATGCGCGACACATCTTGCGCAGTGTATTCATGGTGATCGGGCAAGGCCATTTCAATGGTGGCCACACTCCTATTTCTTCCTTCCATAAAGAATGGAATTGGATTCGCGAGACCTGCAAAGCAGACGCTGCGCATATTG
>JANQWV010000058.1 GCA_030729695.1 Flavobacteriales bacterium
CACAAGTTAACATTGTTGTAGCAGGCCAATCCTATATCTCCGCCTCCACCTCGAACAATTACGACAGCATCGAAATGATGTGCGACTTTACGAATGCGATTGAGCTGATTGGTTAAATCTGCAACAGCCTTATCTCCTTGTAACAAAGAAGGAAAGAGCATGTGGAAGAATTTGTACTGCCACTGATTCTCGTCGAGCACATGCGTGAAATCTTGATATCCCTTGCTGTTCGCCACAGAGATAATAGCCAAGCGTTGCGGAAGCATAGGCAGCAACTTCTTTCGATTCAAATCAAAAACACCTTGTTGCTTTAGCGCTTGAATGCTGTTCTGCTTTTCTTGCTCTAAATCGCCTAACGTGTAATTCGCATCTATTTCATGTATGGTTAGCGAAATCCCGTATTTCGAATCGAATCCGACCGAGACATTCATAAGCACTTTAATTCCGTCCTTTAATGGCTCCTTCAATACTTGAATAAAATTCTGATTGATTCGCTCGTATTCGTTCTTCCAAAGATTGGCGCGCATTTCCGCCACAATCACGCCGTCTTGCTTTTCCACAAGTTCTGGATAGGCATGTCCACTTTTCGGATAAAGGTTCAGCTTATTCATTTCCGCTACGATCCAATAACGCCCGTCAAATGAGACTTCCAGGGCTTTTCGAATACTTTGCGTGAGTTGAAGAAGGGTGAATGTTTTTTTCGGGGCTGACATAGGAAGTGAAATTAGGACGAAAATGCACCTTCCTTTCCATTGTGGATAATTATTTGACCGTGCCAAAAATTAAATTCGTTGTTGAAATTTATTTCGAAATTTTATAAGACCCTTATCATTATTGAAAATAAATATTTTTGAACAGGGGTACTCGCCCTTCAATTTTTCAACAGTTAAAAACTATTTGCTCCTTCGCGCGAGATGTCATTCTACTTTTGATGTCCCGATTTGAAAAAATCACCCCTTTTATTTTTTTAATAGCCAAACTCCTCTATTTACGGGACTTCCCGCACACACAGGAAAGGCCACTGCTTTGCCTTTTTTTTAATGCAGCATAACTGCACACCTAACAAATACTTTCGCCAAGAGACAAAAAACTATGCATCAAATCTTCATTCACGCCGAGAATTTCACGGTATTTCAAGAAAAACAAACCTGGGAAATTGGAAGATTAAATTTCCTTTATGGAGAATTAGCTACAGGAAAAAGTAGCCTATTTAAACTCATCGAATTGTTTCCAAGTAACGATCAAGAAATGAAGGAAGTAAAACACTTCCAGTCGTTCGGTCCGCACGCCAACTTCGAGAACATTTTGCACGACAAAAGCAAGCCATTGAAGATAGCCTTTGAGGTGCGCGCTGAAATTGGCGTCTTTACCCAGAACTATGAATTCAAACCGTCGAAAAAGCAAGGCGAAGGAGAGCTCTCGCATTTCACCATTGTCTTCAATGAAGAAATTGTATTTGAATACATCAACGGCGACGGCCAACTCTTCACCCTTCCTACACTGAATCTTTTCGAGGCAGCGCGTGACTTCCTTTCAAAACAAGAAAAGGATGCCCCACTTGCAGAGGACTGTCCAACCCGATCTGAATTGCTAATTGCTGTCTTTCGATTAGCCGATGACTCGAATTTTATTGGACAGGCAGAGCGCGAATTCTTTCAGCGAACTCCTGCTTTGAAAATGAGAAAAAAAGGACCCAAGCAAGACAGTGATCTCCCCTTTCAAGATTTTTTCTTTCAACTTTTCGAAATCACAGACTTCAATGGCCTGGACGAGTTCGCTGAATCACTCTCCTGGTTTGTTCGTCAATGCTTCTCGACGTTAGGACTTTACTTTCAACGAAACATTCTCAACACGACGCAGAGCTTCAATCGCTTCGCGCCAACCGCATTCAAAAAGATTGAAGATGGATTTAAGAAACTAGACGAGTTCGAAATTTTCTCCGAAGAAAAAAAGATCACTCCGATTTTTAAAGACTTCGGATTGCCTAAGCCCATTCGTTCCGAGATCAATGACAGCGAAGGAAACAACTATGGATATTCTTACCTCTTCGAATATGCAAACAAGAAACGTGTTCAATACTACCAGTTGAGTTCAACGGAGCAAAGGAAAATATTCATGCTCACACAGATTATCTCTCATCATGACATGCACAGTGAATTCAACTTTCACAACGACTACGGTTGGATGTACATAGACAATTTGGAAAATCTTATGCCGGTAACTGAATTAGGTCCATTCATAAAAAACCTAATTAAACATTTTCCTAAATATTATTTCTTCTTCGAAACGCGAGGCACGCACGTTGAATCGCTCACGAAAGAATTGATTCGATCCAAGAAAATTAAGAAGTCTGAAATTCGGATTTACCACTTCATTAAAAACAAAAAAAAACATACCGCCTATGTAAGTCAGCACACCATTACCAAACGAAACGAAGTCTTCCCTTCGCTCTACAACACCAATAAAATCGAGGAAAACTGGAAGAGAAAAATCCCACTTCAACTTCACTTCAACTAAAAAAAACAAGGTTGTCAAAACTTTACTTAGCCTTGTTCAACACCACACCTTTGCAGAAATAATTAAACAAAATGAATAAACAAAACGCCACCCATTACCACATTGTCTTGGACAAAAGTGGAAGCATGCAATCGCATTACAAAGAAACCCTTGAAGGTTTGAATGAAAAGCTTCATTCCATTAAAGCCATTCAAGAGCGCAACTTAGATCAACCAATCTATGTATCACTTACACTTTTCTCAGACAGTCCTGAACTGGTATTTGAAAACCTGCCTGCGGCAGAACTACCTGTGCTTACGGAACAAGATTACGTGCTAGACGGTATGACTGGGTTGCTCGACGCAATAGGCACTGTGATCAACCGCATGAAGTATGTAGTTGGACGTGACCTGAAAGAAAAGAACGGAACGGTTATGATTGTCATCTTCACCGACGGAGGAGAGAACGCATCACGCATGTTCAAATTCCCAGAAATCTCTTCTTCGATTAAAGAATTGGAAGCTACGGGTAACTGGAACTTCGCCTTCATTGGAGCAGACATAGATGCTTGGGGAGCAGCCAGCAGATTGAACATGCAACAATCACGTGTCTACTCTTCACAAAAAGCGAACATCAAAGACACCATGCACTTTGCCGCCGATGCACTGGAGAATTCCATTCATCAGAAAAGATCTGGCAAAAATTGGGAAGGTTTTGGTGAATTATAATTATTAAATTTATCGTCATGCGAACACGGGTTCATTTATTAAAATCAGAAGAAGTAGACCAAGCTGCCTACCACGAAATTTTGCAACAATTGCAATCGTTTTCGGGTCCGCTCGAATTTGTCTCTACAGTAGATGAACCCGTGTTTGAAGACGACCTAGGCTTCGAATTCGATAACGATGATGAGGAAGGTCGAGATACTTCAATAATCTTGCCCGATGAAATGCTACAGCACGAGATGTGTTACTCAATAAGTGAAGCTATCGATTCTCATGAAGCATTTTACGACGAAGTTCCTGAAATAATTACTCGATTAAGATGGGAAGACATTTTCGACCGATGCAAAACGTTTAGAAAATCTAACGACATTTCAGAATTTGAATTCGTTATTCTTCTTACCGACAAAGGCAATGAATTCAATTGGTTTGCTGCGCCAGATCCTAAAGGAGGAAGAAATGGATTCGTTCAAACATCTGGACTCGGATTCTATTTACCCGGATTTTCTCGAGCAAGTATCGTCTATCTCATCACTACGCATTTGCTGCGTCACTATATGTTCTCAGACATTCGTGAGATGTCTGAAGGCGTGCATCAAACATCGGTTGGATGCATGAATGATTTTTGTGGAAACAAAAACGAGCTTATTTTAAAAATACGCACTGCTGATTTATGCTCCGATTGTGTCAAGCGTTTGGAAGACAAAAAAGTGCATCCCCTTCTTGCCAGCCAAGTATTCGAAATCATGGAAGCCACTCGCAGCGAAATCTTATTCAGAGATCGTTACTCTTTGTTGAAGAAACCGAGCCGCATGAGCATCACAGGTCCGAATTTCACCATTCAATTCCCTGACCTTGCCAACATTGAATTAAAACTCGATAAGATTGAAAAAACAATCTATCTGTTTTTTTTAGGCAAACCTGAAGGAGTGAAACTTAACATGCTCGACGAGCACAGAGAAGAACTCACTGAATTGTACCTAAAGGTCAGCCCAACATCAGACAGGGCAACTGCTACAAGAAGAATTAACGAACGTACCGATAACGCTCATACTCACAGAATTAGTGAGACCATCTCGAAGATTAGAAGAAAGATCAATGATTTACTTGGAACTGAAATGGCAGAGCATTACATCATTGCTGGTGCAAATGGCGAATTGAAGAAGATTGGCGTTGACAGGAATTTAATTTCCTTCGTGAAATAATTCTTACTTCGCTAAAACCACCAACCCCACCAACAACAAAAACGAAATCACATTCACTATTATTCCAATGGTGAACATGTCCTTGGCTTTTACCCATCCGGTTCCGTAGGCAATCGCATTAGGAGGAGTACTCATCGGAAACATGAAATCACAACTCGCAGCCAGCGTAACAGGAATGGCCCACGCAGCGGGTGAAATTCCGTTAGCCTGAGCCAGGATGCCAACAATTGGAACGAACAAAGTAACCATGGCTAGGTTGCTCATGAGTGCTGTAAGCAAGAGACCTATTCCACATAACATAATTAGATACAGCGTTGAACTTCCTACGTTCACCACAGCAAGCCATTGCGACAAGCGTTCCAACAGTCCCGCTTCTTTAAAAGCCAATGACAAAGCAAGTCCTCCGCCAAACATAAGCAAAACTCCCCACGATAATTTCTCGGTATCTGACCACTCTAACAATCCCACCGAACGCTCATTCGGTATGGCCGACTCTCTTGGAATAAAAAACAAAGACAATCCGAACGCCAAAGCAATCCAGGTATCATTGAAGGCAGGGATTTTCAAAGCTGATGAAATCGGAGATTGGAAAATCCAACAGAGCACCGCACCAGCGAAGACATACAACACTCTGCGTTCGGTCTTAGAGATACCTCCCATCTCCTGTCGAAGGCGATGCAATTCTTCATGCGCCCCATCAATGGTCTCTTTCCGTTTAAAATGAATCTTAGAAAGAACTAAAAACACAAGAAACAAAAGAACCAAGGAGAATGGAACTCCATACTTCATCCAGCCAACGAAAGAAATCTCTTCACCAAATTGCTCCCTCAAGATTCCCGCAGCGGCTACGTTAGGCGGCGTTCCAATTAAAGTGGCCATGCCACCAACGCTTGCTGCATAAGCGACTCCCAACACCAACGCACGTTTAAATTTTGCCTCATGATTGTGAGCAGCAAGTAAATGCGCAACAGAAGCGGCTATCGGAATCAACATCATGGCAGTTGCGGTATTACTGATCCACATGCTTAACACGTAGGAAGACAACATGACGGCAAGTAAAATTCTCGCCTTCGCGTTACCCGCTAAATCGAGCAAACGAAAAGCAATGCGTTTATGTAATCCGTGTTTCTCAATGGCCAACGCCAGAAGAAATCCACCTAGAAATAAAAAAACAAATTTATCGGCGTAAGGCACCACCACCTTTTCCATGCTCATGACATTCGCTATTGGAAAAACCAACATCGGAACAAGCGCTGTAACCGCCATGGGTATCACTTCAGATATCCACCACCACAGCATAACTAAAACCGTCGACAAGACTACCCGCTCATTCCACGACAACCAATTCGGAAGCCCCAGTGTAATAGCAAATGCAAGTATTACAGGAAGAAACAGATTTATTTTTCGCATGGACGAATTTAGTACAACAACTGCTTCTTAGAAGCATTCTTCCAACCTGCTTTGTACTCTGCGTCGACGAAATAAATTTTCAATTCAGCTTTGTATTCAGCATCTTCAAAATAGATTTTCTTATTCGCCTTGTATTCAGCATCTACAAAAAACCAACGTCCGTCGTTGTTGCCTGCTTTGTATTCCGCATTCTCTTTATAGACCAACAAATCTGCCTTGTACTCGGCGTCTACCACATAGACCTTCACCTGCGCCTTGTATTCAGCATCTACTGAATAAATCTTCTGAGCCCTCGCGCTTAGTCCAAATGCGCACAATGCAAAAAGTAGAACGATCGATTTCATAACTGTGTTTTTGTTTCAACGAAGATAATCAATGCTTCGCAAGATCGTTCCGAAGATGTTACACAAGGTCCTGTGGAAGGTGTTTCACAAGGTCGTTCCGAAGGTGTTTTACAAGGTCGTTCCGAAGGTGCTTCGCAAGACCTTCCACAGGACCTTGCTTGCGCCTTGCAAAGCATCCCCTATATTTGCCCCGTGCTAAAAAGAAACCAAATACTCGACATTAAAATAGACCGCTTTGCCTTTGGAGGCAATGGAATAGGGCTATTGAAAACCGACAAAGGCGATTTTACTGTTTTTGTTGAAAACACATTCCCGGGACAACTCGTGCGTGCACAAGTGATCAAGTCCGACAAGCGATTTGCAAATTGCAAATTGATTGAAGTGCTTGAAAATTCTCCAGATGAAATAGACTTGCCTTACCAGCGCATTCCTGGCGCGCCATACGCTGCTTGGCCCATAGAAAAGCAACACGAAGCGAAAAAAGATTCGTGCCTTCAACTCTACAAGCGCATTGGTAAAATTGAAAACATTGCTGAACTGTTCGATGAATACATTGAATCTCCTTCTGTTTGGAACTACAGAAACAAAATGGAGTACAGCTTCAGCGCTATCCGCTATGACCTTCCAACCAAAACAGAACTCGATGATTTCGGTTTAGGTTTCAAGCACAGAGGAACGTGGTGGATGGTTGAAAATCTAGATGCGGAGTCGGGTCTCTTTGATGCGACATTCGAAAACAACCTGCATCGCATTCGCACCTTTTGCATAAACAGCGGACTTCCAGCATGGCACCCACCAAAACGCGAAGGTTTCTTTAGATACGTTGTCGTTCGAAAATCATTCACACACGACTTACTTCTGATCAATCTCGTTACTTCATCTGGAGGACTGGAACAATTCGATCGCGATGGATTTGTGAAACTTGTTTTAGATATACTCGGAGAACGTTGCGGAGGAATTATTCATACGCTGAACGACGACACAGGAGACCGCGCTGAACCTTTGAATGGCTCGTCGCACCTACTCTACGGAAATTCGGAAATCGAAGAAATTTTATTGGGATTGAAGTTCAAAGTAAACATGAAGAGCTTCTTTCAAACCAATCCGAAAAGCGCAGAAAGACTATATACCAAAGCAATCGATTACTGTAATCCGGAAGAAGTGCCAAATGGATACATACTCGATTTGTTTTGCGGAACGGGAACAATCGGGCAACTCATTGCGCAGAAAACTTCATTGCCCGTTGTGGGTGTTGATATTGTGGAAGCAGCCATTGAAGACGCAAAGAAAAACGCGCAAGAAAACAATGTTTCGAATATCGAATTCTTCGCAGCCGATGTAGGGAAATTCTTATTGGAGCAACCTCAGTTTCAAAACCAAATCAACACGCTTGTCCTTGACCCGCCGCGAGGTGGAATTTCACCAAAGACATTAAGAAAAGTAATTGGACTCGACGCCAAGCGTATCGTTTATATTTCATGCAATCCTTCTACGCAAGCAAGAGATTGCGAAACGCTTATTCTATCGGGATATCAATTGAAGAAAATTAGTTTCGTAGACCAATTCCCACACACCTCGCATTTAGAGGCGGTGGCATTGTTCGAAAAAAATTAATTCACTGCTTCGTCGTTTTCGAAGAATCCTTTGAAGCGGCCGACAATACTTTCCAACGGATTACGTGTCGGGCGAGTTGTTTTAACAGGCGCTTCAGTAACTTCATTCGCAGAATCTGCCATTGAAGGTTCTTCGTTCTCTACGCTTTCAGTATGAGCAACTGTTGACTCAACTTGTTCTTCCTCCTCAGATCCTGCTACTCCAATAGAGGTCATAAATGTCATAAAATCATCCGCAGAAGCCGCGTCGACTGGCACATTCACATCTTCCGGAATAACAACTTCCTCTTCTTCTACCGCAACTTCCTCTCCCAAGACACGCTCGAAATAATCTTCACCCACATTCTCTTCACCTGTAATAACAAGTCCAACACCAGTTGAAAGAGCCGGCGGTAATTGTGATTCGTCTGTATAGTTAATCACGTGTTCAATTGGCTTACCAATGCGACAATCCAAGCCAGTGATGTATTCAACCAACTGCTTAATGTGCTTCAACTGCGCACCCCCACCGGTCAATACAATTCCTCCGATTAACTTGCGCTCATAACCGCTGCGCATAATTTCGAAGTGAACCAATTCCAATATTTCTTTCATACGCGCTTCAATAATTCCTGAAAGCGCACCCAATGTAATTTCCTTCGGCGTTCTTCCATTCAGACCTGGAACAACAACCTTCGCGTTCTGTGTTTCAGCGGCTAAAGCCGATCCGTACTGAACCTTCAACTGCTCGGCGTGTCTGCTTAGAATTGAACATCCGGTTTTAATGTCTTCCGTCAAAATATTTCCACCAAATGGAATCACCGCAGTATGACGAATCAAACCGTCATGGAAAATAGCAATGTCTGTAGTTCCACCACCAATGTCAACCAATGCAACACCTGCTTCTTTCTCTTCATCACTCAATACCGCCGCAGAACTTGCAATCGGTTCAAGCGTTAATTCACCCACTTCAAGACCAGACAATTTCACACAACGGTAAATGTTTTTGATAGCTGGAAGTGAACCCGTAATGATGTGGAAATTCGCTTGCAAACGAACACCAGCCATTCCAACAGGATCTTTAATTCCGCCTTCTGTATCAACGGTGTATTCTTGTGGAATAACGTGAATGATAGACTCACCAGCAGGAACGTGAATCTTGAACATATCTTCCTTCAACGCTTGCAAATCTGCAATGCTGATTTCCGTTTCCAAATCCTTGCGCGTATAGATTCCCGGTTGCTGAATACTCTTGATGTGCTGTCCCGCAATACCCACATTCACGCGATGAACTTTAATTCCGCATTCCATCTCGGCCTTCTGAACAGCTTCTTTGATAGACGCAACTGTCTGATCAATATTCAAAACAATACCGCGCTTAACGCCATCACTTTTACTGCGACCAATACCCAAGATGGTCACCTTTCCAAATGAATCAATTTTTCCTACAACACAAGCAATCTTGGTTGTTCCAATATCAATTCCAACTACCAATTTCTCTTTGTTGCTCGGGGTTGGGTTGTTGTAAGTAGCGAATGTATATTCCATATTCTTCAAATAATTATTGTGGTTGTTGAACTGCTTGCGCAGCTGCTGGTATTAAGTCAGTTGGTATTGCAATGGGTGCGCTATTCCCTGTTAATGCTAGGCTATCAACAGGCGCTGGAAATAAATCTAAGCCGCGCTTTTCGCAGATCACTTGATTCTCAAAATTCAAATTAATGCGACTGTATTTTTCAAGGTCGGTGATGTACAATTGCGAACGATAAAACTGGAAGAGCATCTTCGTCTTCATTTCCAAATTGTAAATACTTCCGTAATCTATCACGTGTCTTCCAATGCGAGGAATAACTTCCAACGTTCCCATGGCCGTTAAATGAACATGCTCGGTCCAATCTTTCAAGTCGGCATGTTTGCGTATGTGATTTCCAAACGTAACCAACTCATCCAAATAAGTTAAGCCCAATGTATTCTCATCGTAATACGCTTGGGTCGCTGGAAACTCCATTGCACCCATTACTCCTTCAACAGAAACAATTGGAACATAGGCAACCGATCGATCAAGTAGGTTGAATGACTGGCCCAACGTGTCGACATAAAATCCACTTCCATCGCTGTTCATGACCCTGAACATTGGAGCGCGTTGCTGAATATCGATATTCAAAATCCCATCCACACCCATGTAAACGTTGCACGATTGAATCGCCGGATGTCTGTTCACAGCAACTTGAATGGCGCCAACATCGATCTGACTCATGGGAGTTCCTTGCAACAATCCAAAGTGACTATGCACAATGGAATCAACTTCACGCTTCGTAATAAGCTCGTCTACGTTTTGTCCTTTTTGAATATTCACGCGCAATTCCGGAACCGGTTGCGCATTGTGTCTCGAAATAGAAAAAGCCCACAACACAAGCGCTCCAGCGCCCATGAGCACAAAGAACGCCAACACCAAAACCCTCATGAAAACAGAGGGCTTCTTCGCTGTATTTGGCTTTTCATTTTTCATATCACACGCTCTTTCATGTACACTTCCAACGGAGAAACAAGGGTGTCAATATCACCCGCTCCCAACGTTAAAAGCACATCAAACTGCAGTTTATTTAGTAAGGTGAAGATGGCATCTTTCTCCACTAAGTATTTCTCGTCCTTTTGAATTTTATCAAATAGCCATTGTGAATCAATTCCCTCCATGGGCAATTCACGCGCTGGATAAATAGGTAACAAAATCGGCACGTCCAAAAGCGCTAAACTTTCAGCAAATCCGTCTACAAAATCTCTTGTTCTTGAAAACAAATGCGGTTGAAAAATCCCAACAATACGCTTGCCCGGAAACAATTCTCGAACCGAACGAATGGCAGCAGACAACTCGGTCGGATGATGCGCGTAGTCGTCAATGTAAACACCAGTCTCACTTTTATACCGCACATCGAATCTTCGAGCAACGCCTTTGAAACTAGCCAAGACATTCGGTAAATCTTGAATTGCAACACCTGCAAGTAATGCGCAAGCCATTGCCACCACTGCGTTTTCTACGTTATGCCTTCCAGGTAATCCCAAACGAACATTTGCTAATTCACCGTTTGGCGAATGAAAATCGAAAACGTAAGCACCTTCTTCAATGCGAATATTCGACGCGAAATAATCGGCTTCCGACAAGATACTGTATGTCAAAACACCCGAGCGCTCTGCCTTCAATTCATCGTGAATATTCAACTCTTTCTTCACCACCACATTTCCATCTGCGCGAGTCTGTTTCAAAAACAAAAGAAACCCTTCGCGAATGCTTTCTTCATTTCCATAGATATCCAAATGATCGGCATCCATAGATGTCAGCGCTGAAATCTTCGGATACAACGTCAAGAAACTTCGATCAAACTCATCAGCTTCCACCACTGTTCTTGAAGTGTCTGAAAGCAAAACATTACTCTTAAAGTTGGAAGAAATTCCACCTAAAAAAGCATTGCATCCGATGGTTGAATGAAGAATATGCGCCACCAATGTTGAAGTCGTAGTCTTCCCATGCGTTCCGCCAATAGCAATGGTTTCATCGAGTTGCGTAATGTATCCCAACAACTCGCTTCGCTTCCAAATTCTAAATTCATGTTGAAGGAAATACTGCAATTGTGACGAATCTTTCGGCACAGCTGGTGTGCGGACAATCAATACTTTTTCCTTCGGTGTGGAATGAAGCAATTGCGGCAAAGACATAACACTGTCTTCGTACTGCACCGAAATTCCTTCCAACTCAAGTTCTGTTGTTAACGCAGTAGACGTGCGATCGTAACCCATAACATGCACTCCCTTGCGATGAAAATAGCGTGCAAGGGCTGACATGCCAATGCCACCAATACCCAAGAAATACATGACATCGCACGTTAGCTTACGCTCTTCCATACACCACTTCAATTAAGGTATTTACAATCTCTTCTGTAGCATTCGGCATTGCGAATGCAGCTATATTCTCTTTCAATTCTGAAATCTCATTTTCGTTTTGAAGCAATTCAGAAACGACTTCAGCCAACTTCAATTCTGCTTCACTGTCACGGACCATTAATGCCGCTCGTTTCGAAACAAGCGCCATAGCATTCTTCGTTTGATGATCTTCCGCCACATTCGGAGAAGGCATAAACACAACAGGCTTTCCAACTAGCGACAATTCAGAAACACTCATGGCTCCTGCTCGAGAAACAATCACATCGGCCGCCGCATAAACCAACGCCATATCTTGAATGAAGTCGTAAAGACGCACCCCCGAAGTTCCTTCGTACTTCGTCTCTAAATTCGATTTGTAAATCTTTCCGCATTGCCAAATAACTTGAAATCCTTGCTGAAGCCAAGCATTCAAAGAAGCTTCAACCGCAGCATTCACAGCGCGCGCGCCCAAACTTCCACCTACAATTAAAATGGTTTTTTTTGCTGAATCGAAATTCAATTTAGCCAACGCCTCTTCCTGCGAATAAGGCAACTTCACGAAATCTTTTCGCACTGGATTTCCAGTTAACTGAATCTTCTCTTTTTGAAAAAATACTTCCATGCCTTCGTAGGCAACACATATCGCTTGCGCTCGCTTCGCCAACAATTTATTGGTCACCCCAGCAAATGAATTTTGCTCTTGCAAAACCGTTGGAACACCTGCTGTACCTGCCGCGCGAAGCGTTGGACCGCTGGCGTACCCTCCAAAACCTACAGCGACTTGCGGACGAAATTCATTCACCACAGCTTTCGCCTTCAACATGCTTTTCAAAATTTTAATTGGAAGTAAAAAATTCGAAAGCGTCAATTTACGTTGAAGCCCAGCAATGGGAAGTCCAACAATTTTATATCCTGCTTGAGGAACTTTTTCCATCTCCATTTTTCCTTCCGCCCCAACAAATAAAATCTCGCATTCAGGAAAGCGCGATTTTATTTCATTCGCAACTGCAATGGCTGGAAATATATGTCCGCCCGTTCCTCCGGCCGACAACAAAACTCTATTTAGACTTCTCTCTTCCATTAGAATTAAAAAGGTGCTTCTTCCAGTTCTTCTGTTTGTTCTGTATCATCGTTCTCCTCATCCATCTTCGAAATACTCAAAATCACTCCGAACATAATTGCAACGAAGACAATCGATGTTCCTCCCATACTCACCAAAGGCAAAGGCTGTCCGGTTGTTGGAAATAAATCCACAGCCACTCCCATGTTAATAAACGCTTGAAGCGAAATAACTAATCCCAATCCCAAGGCGGTTAAACCGCCGAAATATTTCGGACTTCGAATCGATATTCGAATAACCCGAAAAAGAAAAATAACATACATCAACATCACGAGTGCTCCACCGAGAATAGAACCGTACTCTTCAATAATGAAGGCGTAAATCATATCTGAATACGGATGCGGAAGGAAGTTTCTTGAAGTTCCAGAACCGGGACCTTTCGGAATAATTCCTCCTTCGTAAATGGCGTATTGCGCTAACTCAATTTGATATTTCGAATCGTCTATTGCGCCCGCCTGGACTTCCTTTCCAACCAAACGGTTTTTCCAAGTGCTGTATCGCGGAAGTAATTTCTCTGGTCCAAATTCACCAATAACAATAATCAAAAGAAGTATCCCAACGACTGCTCCAATAAGTTTGAACAAATGCTTCCAAGGCACACCTCCAAACACCAACATTAAAAAACACACAAACCCAATTAATGCTGCTGTAGAAAAGTTTGCTGGTAACACCAATCCGCAAACCATGGCTATTGGAAGAACAATCGGCAATACACCTTTCTTAAAATCGTCTAACATTTGTCGTTTCACGGTTAGCTGACGCGCGACATAAATGATAAGCACCAATTTCGCCAAATCACTCGTCTGGAAGGTCACACCAATTCCGGGTATTCGTATCCAACGATCGGCGTTATTGATGTTCGAACCGAAGAACATCGTGAACACCAATAACGGTATCACCACCCAAATCATGAGCTGTCCTATCCGAGAAAAAACCGTCAAAGGAAGTAGATGCGTGCCGTACATGAACGCGAGTCCGAGTCCAAGCATGAAGACATGCTTAATCAAAACTCCTGCACTGCTTCCACCTTCTGCCTTCCACACCAAAGAAGAAACAGCACTGTATACCGCCAACACCGAAAGGGTGCACAAAAAAAGTGCAACCATCCAGATCACGCGATCTCCCTTTAAGTGTGAAAGAAACTTTTGCATGAATTACAACCCTTTTACCGCAACTTTAAATTGACGACCTCTGTCTTCGTAGTTCTCGAACAAATCGAAAGATGCGCATGCAGGTGACAACAAAACAGTGTCGCCGTCTTTCCCTAAATCGTAAGAAACACGAACTGCTTGTTCAGCGCTGTCTGTATCGATAATGGTATCTACAATAGATCCAAATGCTTTTCTAATTTTAGAGCTGTCTTTCGTTAAGCAAACGATTGCTTTCACTTTAGACTTCACCAATTCCGACAATTCAGAATAGTCGTTTCCTTTGTCAGTTCCACCAGCAATCCAAATGATTGGCTTGTCAACAGATTCCAAAGCGTACCAAGTAGAGTTAACGTTTGTAGCCTTGCTGTCGTTAATGAAACGAATGCCATGAATACTAGCAACAAACTCCAAGCGGTGTTCAATGTTTTCGAAGTTCATTAAACTGTCGCGAACAGCCTCTTTTCTTAATTCCAAAAAGCGAGCTGCTGCTCCTGCTGCCATGCTGTTCTGCAAATTGTGTTTGCCTTGCAATGCTAGTTCTGTGATTTTCATAGTAAATAAATTATGGTTTGTGTTTAGGTTAAAATTTGATTCGTCGCAATAGCCACCTTGTTCGTAGGTCTTTCCAGGTTGAATTGAAATTGGAAATAAGGTGGCGTTCAATACATGGCGTGCCATAGTCTCTTCAGTAATGGCATCGTCTGCATTGAAAATGAAAACATCGTTCGATGTTTGGTTCTGCGCAATGCGCAACTTCGCATCTGCGTATTTACTTAAATCGTAATCGTAACGATCCAAGTGATCAGGAGTAATGTTCGTTAGAATAGCAATGTCCGCTTTGAACGCATACATGTTATCGAGTTGGAAACTGCTTACTTCCAACACATAGTAATCGAAGTTTTCTTCAGCAACTTGTCTTGCGAAACTCTTTCCAACATTTCCACCAAGACCAACATTCAGTCCCGCATTTTTCAAAATATGGTAAGTCAACAAGGTCGTTGTAGTCTTACCGTTACTTCCTGTAATTGCAATAAGCTTCGCATTCGTATAGCGGTATGCGAATTCCAATTCCGACAATACTGGAATGTTTTTTTCGTGCAGGGCTACAATCAATTTGGCAGTGTTCGGAATACCCGGACTCTTCACCACTTCGTCTGCATTCAGAATTAATTCATCTGTGTGCATCCCTTCTTCGAAGGCAACACCGTGCGCGTTCAATTCAGCTTTGTACTTGTCTTTCAACAAGCCCTTATCCGAAAGGAATACATCGTACCCCATCTTCTTTGCAAGCACTGCTGTACCTGCGCCGCTCTCGCCTCCTCCAAGTATGACTAATCGCTTATTCATTATCTTACTTTTAGGGTGATGATGGTTAATACTGCTAGCATAATTCCAATAATCCAGAAGCGAGAAACGATTTTCGATTCGTGCATTCCTTTGCGCTGATAGTGGTGGTGAAGCGGAGACATTAAGAATATGCGACGACCTTCTCCGTATTTCTTTTTTGTGTATTTGAAATACCCAACTTGAAGCATAACACTTAAGTTTTCAATCAAGAAAATTCCACACAACACCGGAATTAAAAGTTCTTTTCGAATAGCAATAGAGAACGTTGCAATAATTCCACCGAGCGCTAAACTTCCTGTATCGCCCATGAATACTTGTGCAGGGAAACTGTTGTACCAAAGGAATCCAACACATGCACCTACGAATGCCGCTATGAATACGGTAAGTTCACCGCTGTGCGGGATATACATTACGTTCAGATAATCTGCGAAAATGTAGTTACCCGAGACGTATGCGAAGATGGCCAGCGTTATACCTATGATAGCGCTTGTGCCTGTTGCTAATCCGTCTATTCCATCGGTGATATTGGCTCCGTTCGAAACAGCAGTAACAATGAATATTACAATTACCGCGAACACGCCCCACAACACCCATGGGCTTTCCATGCTGTCTGGAACCAACCACGCGTAATCGAATTCGTTGTCCTTAATAAAAGGAATAGTAGTCTTTAAACTTTTCTCTTCTTCCCATTGCATGGCCTGCTGATCGGCTGTTGCATTTTGAATTTGAACATCAGAAACTTTCTCTTTAATGGTAACAGCTGGATTCCAATAAAGCATGCTCGCTACAATAACACCCACGCCTATTTGTCCAACAATTTTGCTCTTTCCCGCAAGTCCTTCTTTGTTCTTTTTGAATACTTTGATGTAGTCATCTAAGAATCCGATCAACCCCAACCAAATGGTTGCAATGATCATGGTCTGAATGTAGATGTTCGTCAAATCAGCGAGCAACAAAGTCGGCACCAGAATAGCAGCTAGAATAATCAATCCACCCATCGTCGGAGTTCCCGCCTTCTGCATTTGTCCGTCTAATCCTAAATCACGAATGGTCTCACCCACTTGCTTTTTGCGAAGCATGCGAATCAACGTCTTTCCAAATACCATGGAAATCGTCAATGAAATAAGAATGCTCAAAGCAGCACGAAACGACAAGTAGTGAAACAACCCTGATCCAGGGAAATTCATGTGCTTATCGAGGTATTCAAAAAGGTGGTACAACATACTTAGTTCGTTTGAAAGAGTTCTGTTATAATTTGTAAATCATCGAAGGGATATTTCACCCCGCTTATCTCTTGGTATTTCTCGTGTCCCTTGCCGGCAATCAAAATGATATCACCTGGCTTTGCCAGTGAGCAAGCCACTTCAATCGCCTCGCGACGATCAGTGACAGACAATGCTTTTTTCTTTTGAATCGGATCCAATCCTGCAACCATCTCTTGAATAATGGCTTTCGGATCTTCGCTTCTTGGATTGTCGCTGGTCACAATTACGCGATCGCTTTTATTCGCTGCGATAGCTGCCATAATTGGACGCTTCGCGCGATCGCGATCGCCGCCGCAACCAACCACTGAAATAATTTCTTCTTGTCCGCGAACAGACTGAATGGTATTCAAAACATTTTCCAATGCATCTGGAGTGTGCGCGTAATCAACAATTGCCGTTGTTCCATCTTGCTTGCGTATGTATTGAAAGCGACCTTCCGGAGCACCTAAAGCGGATAGATGAACCAACACCGTGGTTGGATCAGTTCCTAATTCAACAGCCGCTGCAAAAACAGCCGTTAGATTGTATGCATTGAATTCTCCGATAAGTGGCGAATGCAATTCAAAACGATCAATGTTTATTTGAAGTCCTTCAAGCGTATTCTCAATCAACTTCGCTTTGTAATCAGCCATCGTGTGCAACGCATAGGTGCGAACACGTCCTTTGCATGCAGAAACCAACGCGTCGTGGTAACGATCATCTGCATTCACAACAGCGTATGCATTCGCTCCCAACTGATCAAATAAAATCTTCTTCGCCTTTATGTATTCATTCATTGAACCGTGATAGTCCAAATGATCATGACTCAGATTCGTGAAAATGGCACCGTCAACTTGTACACCAGCCATTCTGCTCTGATGCAATGCATGTGAAGAAGCCTCCATGAAAACATGCGTGCATCCTTCGCAATGCATGCGCGCTAACAAGTCGTTCAACGCAACAGCATCAGGTGTTGTATGTGTGGAAGGAATTTCAACTTCGTTGATACGATTGACAACGGTTGAAAGCAAACCGCACTTGTGTCCCATTGAACGGTACAAGCGGAACAACAATGTGGCAACCGTAGTCTTTCCATTTGTTCCAGTGACAGCAAGAACCTTCATTTTTTCTGAAGGATTCTCATAAAAATTCGCTGCCATAATACCCAATGCTTTCGAGGTATCGGCAACTTGAACATAGACAATATTCTCGTCTAATTTTTCAGGTAAATCTTGGCAAACAATTGCGGCAGCTCCTAACTCAATAGCCTTTGCGATGTATGAATGTCCATCTGATTGAATTCCCTTTACTGCAACAAACAACGCCATTGGACGAACCGCACGTGAGTCTGAAGTAATACTCTCGACAGCAACATTGGTTTTTCCAACTACACCTTCAAGTCGCACCTTGTACAATATGTCTTGCAGTAGCTTCATCGTAAAGTAATTTGAATGAATTGATGATTCGCTTTAGTTCCCGGAAGTATGCTCTGCGACACAACCTTTCCGTATCCCGTAGATGAAACCTTTAGGCCTCTCTTTTCTAATACATATACCGCATCTGTTAGTCCCATTCCGCGGACATCTGGAACCTTGTTTCCGCTTTCGTCTTTGCTCGAGATTGTTATACCCGAAGCATTCGAATTTGCACTGATGTATTGCGCATCGGTTTCCACGGCATATGGAAATTGTACATGAGAAAATGCCTTGCGTAATGCGTTAGATTCTCCAGATAAAATTGTCGGGATCCAAGGTTGTGCAACGAACGTGCTATCACTACCCATTGCGTTGTGCGGAATATCCAACTCCGTTCCGAATAAGATATTCGCTAAATCACGAAAAACAGGTGCTGCAACTTTTCCTCCGAATGCTTCGAACACGCGCGCTTTGTTTACAACAACAATGCACGAATACTTTGGATCTTCAGCCGGAAAATATCCAACGAAGGACGCTCTGTGTGAATTTTCTAAATAATGTCCTTTCTCGAAAACACGAGCGGTACCCGTCTTTCCAGCAGCACGATAGGGCGAATGTTTGAATACTCCCTTACCTGTTCCAATGGTTGTCACCGCCTCCATAAGCTTGCGACCTTTAGCAATAGTCTCAGGCTTTAAGAAGTTCTGGCGAATAACAACGGGCTCATACTTTTCATAAGTCAAACCGTTCTTGCGAATCTCACTTACCAAACGCGGCTTCATGAATTTCCCACCGTTTGCAATGGCATTGTAGAAACACAACTGATGCAGCGGAGTGACTTGAACTTCATATCCAACAGCCATTTGCGTTAAACTCAAATCGCTCCAACCCGCATCCTTCGTGGTGCGCTTAACACTCGATTTTCCTTCACCCAACAAATCAATTCCAACGAGCTGCCCGTATCCGAAACGATCTAGATAATCTAAAAATTTCTGCGGATTACTTCCGAATACATCTCGAACCACCATAGCTGTTCCCACGTTTGAGGACTTAGCGTACACTTGTTCAATCGTAATCGAGCCGTAAGCTTTTACATCGCGAAGTGTATGCTCCCCAATGGTAAAAGTTCCGCCTCCTGTGTGTATGACTTTTCCTAAATCGAGGTTGCCCTCTTCCATGGCTGCAAGTAGACTTGCCAACTTCATGGTAGAGCCGGGTTCAACGCTTTGTGTTAAAGCCAAATTCTCTGTTTCGTAGAATTTATTGGCAGTAGAATCATACGTCAAATTCGCAAGAGCTTTGATGTATCCCGTCTTCACTTCCATGAGGATTACACATCCCCAATCTGCTCGATTCACCTCCATCGTGTGACGCAATGAACTTTGTGCAGCATCTTGCAAGTGAACATCTAATGTTGTTACGACATCGAATCCTGGTTCAGGCTCAACAACGTACTCACCGTTCATGGGCATCCAATCACCCCCTACTTTTTGCTGCATTTGCTTACCCACCTTTCCGCGTAGCAAAGAATCGTAGGACGCTTCCAATCCAACCATCTTGCTCTCCCTGAAAATACCAATGGTTCTAGCGGCTAGAGCACCATACGGCTTCGCTCTTTTTTCCTTTGCACTAATGATAAAACCGCTTTTCAATTTTCTCTCCTTCACAAACGGTAGCGACTTGAATCGTTGCATTTGATTGTAATTCAGATGATCTCCAACCTTCATGTAGCGAGCGCCGGACTCAACAGCATTCAGAAACATTTGCTTTACCTCCTCCTTCGATTTATCACCTAACAATTCGGCAATACCCGCACTTAGACTATCTAATTTCGAGTTGAAACGTTCAATGTTATATCCACCTTTACTGTCCCAACGAATTTCATACTCAGGAATACTTGTAGATAGCGGTGAACCGTCTGCTGCTAAAATTCTTCCGCGCTCCGGCTCAATGTCATTTAACTTATAAGTAAACTGTGCTGCTCTTCTTTGAGCATCTTCATTCGGAATAGCTTGTATGTAGAATACCTTACCTATAATAATTAGAGCTAAAACGCACAAAACCACGTACAAGACGTAGATCCAAACAGATATTTTCTTCAACTCATTCATTGGTAATCTTGAAGAAATTTGAATCGACATCTATGATGTACGGAGTGGTAGTAGAATTAACCAATCCCCAAGGCGCAACCTGTCCAACCACCTCGCTATGCTGCGATTTCACACTAAGCTCACTCGCGTTGGTGCTGTATTCTGAATTAAGATTCTTAAGTTTCTCCTTGGTGTTCTTGATTTCTATTTGAACCGATTCGAAGTAGTAAATCATACTGATTTGAAGGAAGAACAGCACTACGATAAAAAAGAAAAACGGCATTTGACGCACCAAAGACTGGCGTGTCAAGAACTCCCCTCCTATGATTTCTCTGAAGGTAATTCCTCTGCGTTTATTTTCTTCTTTCTTTGCCATTTTCGATAACCGAACGAACATTCATTCGGTTTAAAGTTTTATTTTTTTTGACCTACTCGAAGTTTAGCACTTCGACTTCTACTGTTTCTTTCAATTTCTTCTTGTGATGGAAGGATTGGTTTGCTCTTCACCGGCTCTATCTGACGCTCGAGATTTCCGAAAAAATCCTTCTTCATCTCCCCTTCCAAATTTCCAGATCTAAGAAAATCCTTCACCAATCGATCTTCTAAACTGTGATAACTGATAACCACTAACCTTCCCTCTGGTGCTAACAACTCCAATGACTGTTGAAGAAACTCTTTCAACACAGCAATCTCGTCGTTCACCACCATGCGAAACGCTTGGAACATCTGAGCCAAGAACTGCTTCTCCTTCCCGCGTTTCGCGAACGACTGCGTGCAGTCGATCAAAGCTTGCGTTGTTCCCAAAGGCTTATACATGTCAATCTCCTTCGCCACCTTGTACGCCCCATCAAGCTCACCATACATACGTAAGGCGTCTGTAATTTCTTGAACGCTCGACTTGTTAATCCACTCATCCGCAGAAATTCCAGTCGATTGATTCATGCGCATGTCCAACGGACCATTAAAACGGATTGAAAACCCTCTTTCGCCTGAATCAAATTGATGACTGCTTACTCCCAAATCCGCCAATATCCCATCGACCTGCTGAAACCCATGAAGCTGAACCCAGTTCTTAACGAATCTGAAATTTTGTGGAACAAAAATCAATCGCTCATCCTGTGGAACATTCTTCGCGGCTTCTGCATCTTGGTCAAACGCGATAAGCTTTCCAGTTGTCAAGTGTTTCAATATCTCTTTCGAATGACCTCCGCCTCCAAAAGTTACATCTACATAAACCCCGTCGGGCTTAATGTTCAACCCCTCTATCGACTCGTGCAACAACACCGGGGTGTGATAAACCTGTTCCATTATTTGTCGCCTTTTGCGTCAATGTCTTTTCTAACTTCTTCCGCCAACGCTCCGAAATCCATCTCCTCTCCCAACACCTCAGCGTTGTATTGATCCAATGCCCAGATTTCCATTTTCTGACCAAGACCCGAAATAACCAATTCATTCTTTGAACCATCAACACCCGCATAGTCTAAAAGACTTGCAGGTAATGACAAACGACCAACGCTATCCAACTCAAGAAGCGTAGCTCCCTTCATGAATTTGCGCTGAAACATCTGATGCTTTTGATTGTATCTGCTCAACTTCGACATCTCTTCATTCACCATGTCCCATTCCGGCTTTGGATAAACCACCAAGCACTGCGTGAAGATGTCGCGGTTAACCACCAACCCGTGATGGAGAACATTCTCCAACTGCTTTTTCAATCGCGCAGGAAAGAGCAAACGCCCTTTTGCATCGACTTTACAGTGGTATTCTCCGAGTAGGTTTAACATTCAATTGTGAATTGTTTTCCAAAAATAATCACTTCTTCCCACTTTTTACCACTAAAGAACCCAAAATCGCCATTTTGTTAAAAACTTTAGCGGTAAAGAACAAGTTTGATCTCCCTAAAACCGTTGTAAATCAATACATTTAGACTCAAAACACAGTGGTGGGAAAAAGTGGGAAATGTTAATTACAATGAACACACCCCTTCATTCACCTCGAATTGTTCATTGCTTGTAACAATGAGTGACTGTTCTCGAGTAGAATCCCGTAAATTCGTCCACTATAGATTATGGAATACACTTTAAAAACCGACGGTGACTACACCTACATTGAAGAGGGAGAGGGCAAACCCCTTGTTCTTCTTCACGGATTATTCGGAGCGTTAAGCAACTTCAAAGACGTGGTCGATCATTTCAAACCACGCTACAAGGTTGTTATCCCTATGTTACCGCTATACACAATGCCCTTACTCACTACTGGAGTAAAGTCTCTGGCAGAATTCCTTCACGATTTCATTCAACATAAAAAATGGGACAAAGTGAATCTTCTTGGAAATTCACTGGGCGGACATGTAGCCTTGGTATACACCAAGAACCATTTGGAAAGAGTGGAGTCGCTTATCCTTACAGCCAGCAGCGGATTGTATGAAAATGCATTCGGTTCAAGCTTCCCAAGAAGAGAAGACAAAGAATTCATTCGTCAGAAAGTTGCAGTAACTTTTTACGACCCCAAACACGCTACACCGGAATTGGTCGACGAATGCTACGAGGTGGTAAATGATCGCAACCGCGTGTTGCGCATTTTGGCCCTAGCGAAAAGTGCTATTCGCCACAATATGGCCGATGATTTAAAAGACATGAATATTCCAGCCTGCTTAATCTGGGGAAAAAATGACACCATTACTCCTCCTGAAGTTGCTGAAGAATTTCAACATAAACTTCCACAAGCCAAATTGTATTGGATTGAAGAATGTGGTCATGCTCCTATGATGGAACAGTCGGCTCAATTCAACACATTACTAGACGCTTGGCTGAAAGAGCAAAACATATAAAGCAAAATGAGTAAAGAATTAATTCATTCTGCTACCTTCGTAAAGTCGTCGGTAGAAACCGACAAATGTCCCCCACCCATCTACCCTGAATTCGCATTCATTGGCAGGTCGAACGTGGGAAAGAGTTCACTCATTAACATGCTCGTGAACAAAAAAGGACTTGCGAAAACTTCGGCAAGTCCTGGGAAAACACAAACCATCAATCACTTCCTTATTAACGAGGAAAAGCATCCGTGGTACTTGGTCGATTTACCTGGATATGGATACGCAAAAACATCGAAGACCGAACGCAACAAGTGGGGAAGTTTCATTCGAAACTACCTCGATCAAAGAGAAAATCTAATCTGCACTTTTGTGCTTTTAGATTTCCGTATTCCGCCACAAAAAATAGATCTGGAATTTATGCAATGGCTAGGCGAGCAAGGCTTACCCTTCTGCATCGCATTTACAAAGTGTGAAAAATTAACAGATCTTCAAAAGACGATTCGTTTCGATGCATTTACTGTTGAACTGAAGAAGACTTGGGAAGAACTTCCACAGTACTTCTTTACAGCATCAGTTGAGAGAATGGGTCGCGTAGAACTTCAAGAGCAAATTGCAGCTTGGAGGAAAGAGTTCGCGAAAGACTACGATTAAAGCGGAGGATTGATCTTCATCTTCTCTGCATAGTAATCGCAGAAATCACGCATAGTCGCGGCCATTCTTGCATCACCTGTGGCTTTTTCAAAACTATCTGAAAGCGTCAACAAGGTTTGATGAACGAAGAATGTCATTTCTTCCACCTGCATATCCTTCGTCCACAAATCAATACGCATAGTATTCGCCTCTGCCTTGTCCCAAACGGAAAGAATCATGGCCTTGCACTCTGCCTTCTTGCCAAGCTCAGGAGCTTCCCACTGAATGGTTTCAGGAACATTGTTTTCGTCTAATTCTACTTCAATTGAAATCGTTGACTTCTTCATAAATTCGGTTTATAAGCTTGTAATATTTTCTGTGCGTTGTCTTCCTTCAATAGTCGATCAACAGTTATCTCAGGATGTTTTTCCATGTAACTCTTCACCATCTGAAATCCCATAAAAACACCCAATTGCGGCGCACTTTCTTGAGGAACGTTTTCAGCATTTGTGAAAGGGGCGTATTCAAACCAACGTTGAACCTCTACTCTGTTCTTGGAGAACAATACTTCCTGACGCGCTATTTCCTTCCACACATTCAACTGATGTCCTTGCGTCCACGTATCTTGCTCAGTAGTCCACGCCATTAACGTTGAATCATGAATTTCTTCAAACGCCAACCACGTGAGGTAGTGTGCCTTTCCATGAAAGATCATTTCCGACAACATATCATTTTCATGTTGAAGAGTATCTGACTTCAACATATAATAATAAGCTAAATTTTTAATAGCATTCGGCACCAGTTGTGCGCGGGTCATATCTTCCTTCTGATACTGTGGAAAAGGAACCGACTTCGTGATTCGATTGTTCTGCCCCAAATAAAAATCCAACCCAACAGCCAAATATTCGTCGGTACTGTAGGCTCCAATATTGAATCCGGAATTCATCCAAATCAATTGCGGTAATTTCATAGTTGGAATTAACGTCTGAAGTCGCAAGGACGACTCTAGAATTTTTTCATGAAGAGAATCTAAGCGTTCTTGTGAGTAGTTCTTTTCAATTTCTGATTTCAAATCACGAAAATCGGGATGCGAAACAAATCCTTGAATCATCTTCATAGTTGAGATGCTGTCGCATGGACCAGCATTCAGAATACGCTCAACATACAAACAAAAGAAACTGCCATACTTCGATTTAAGATTGGAAATCGCCTCTGAGTTGTTCCAATCGCAACTGAAAAAATCTTGATCAAATCGAAGGGGATTCAAGGTTTTCCCTTCCATTTCAATATCAATATCCTTATGCTTGTCAGCCTCTCCGCATGAGTAACAGAGCATTGTCAACAAAATAGACAATACTTGAAGATAGGAATTCGTTAGCTTTGGCATAGTTATTTGCAAAAGTCATTAAAAAAGACCTTGATATGAAAAAAATAAACATCTTAATTCTATTCAGCTTATTGACAACCTTGTCAATGGCACAGACCGCTACAACTACATCGAATAAATTCCGTTTGGGGTTTAAAGTTTCTCCTAACGTGTCTTGGCTAGCGAGTGACAATAGCAATATGACGGTAGGCGACAAATCGCTTCAGTTCGGATACGGATTGAACTTCGATATTTTCTTCGCAGAAAATTACGCGATTGGTACTGGTTTTAACATCAACAACACTGGCGGCAAGTATTCTTACTTTGCTGAATATACCGGTGACGATTTCGATGCAAACGGTGTAGCGTTGCCAAACATGAAGCAAGTAGGATTAATTAGCAGAGATCTTCGCCTGCAATATTTACAAATTCCATTGACTTTCAAAATGAAAACCAATGAAATTGGCTACATCACCTATTGGGGACAATTTGGTTTGGGTTTAAACATGAACCTTAAGGCACTGAGCAACGACGAGATTGACTACCTCTATTACCAAAACAAAAATACATTCGCTTGGGAGAGCTCAAATCGCGAGACCTCAACTTTGGAATCGAATGATATTAAAAATGAAGTAAACATTTTCTCTTCCAATTTAATTTTCGCTGCGGGTATAGAGTATAATCTCTCAGGAAACACGAGCATTCTAGCAGGACTAACTTTCCAAAACGGATTTACCGATGTTCTTAAAGGTTCAGGTGTCGCAATTGACAAGAGTACAAACTCGCCAGTATTTAATGGCGGCGCAGCCAACTCACCAAAAACATTTGAATTATCTGGTCTTCCTAATTATGTTGAATTGAACATTGGCATTTTATTCTAAGTCCGAATAATCAATTTATAAATCCCGTACCTTTGAGGTTCGGGATTTTTTTATGAAAAAAAAGCAAACTGTTGATCACATTGTAAAGTGGCTTCGCCAATATTGCGAGACCAGTGGTATGAGTGGGTTCGTGGTTGGCGTAAGTGGCGGTATTGACTCCGCGCTTACTTCAACGCTTTGCGCCATGACTGAAAAACCAACGCTACTTGTTGAAATGCCCATTCATCAGGCACAGAGTCAAGTTACTCGAGCTCAGCAGCACATGGATTTCTTAGAGAATCGCTTTGAACAAGTAAGTACTGTTCGCGTGGAACTAACTTCTTCCTTCGACACCCTTGTGCAAGCACTTCCCCCTTCAGACAACGATGCGCTTTACAACCTCAGCTTAGCCAATTCTCGCGCAAGATTGCGCATGACTACCCTTTACTACTTCGCAGGAATTCATAGATTTCTTGTTGCTGGAACAGGGAATAAAGTAGAAGACTTCGGTGTTGGTTTCTTTACGAAATACGGAGACGGCGGAGTAGATCTTTCGCCCATTGCCGACTTAACCAAAACAGAAGTGTATTCACTCGCTGAATCTCTAGGAATTCACGAAGACATATTGAATGCCGCGCCAACAGACGGATTGTTCGGAGACGACCGCAGTGATGAAGATCAACTTGGTGCGAGTTATCCTGAATTGGAATGGGCCATGAACTTCATTGATCGCGGAGAAAAGCTTTCCATTCGCGAGCGAGAAGTTCTCGTGATTTACAAAAAACTGAATAGACAAAATCAACATAAAATGCAACCCATACCGGTTTGTATAATTCCAGACGACTTAAGATTATGATGAATTTAGATTTAACCGGAAAAACCGCCGTTGTATGCGGAGCGACACAAGGCATTGGTTTTGCAACTGCCACACAATTGGCAAAACAAGGAGCATCACTAATTCTCATTGCTCGTAGCGAAGAACGCTTAATGCACGCGATTACTCAATTGGAAAATCCTGAAAGACATTCATATGCTGTTGCAGATTTCTCACATCCTCAATCGGTGAAAGATGCCATTCAACAAGTAACTGCAGAACATACCGTAAATATTCTTGTAAACAACACGGGCGGACCAAATCCAGGGAAAGCAATCGATGCCGACATTGAAGAATTCCGTCAAGCTTTTAATGCACATTTAATCTGTAATCAAATCCTAACGCAGGCTGTTGTTGAAGGAATGAAAAAATCGGGCTACGGACGAATTGTCAATGTTATTTCAACTTCAGTAAAACAACCTTTACCGAATTTGGGTGTGAGCAACACAATTCGCGGAGCTGTTGCCAATTGGAGTAAGACTTTAGCATCGGAGCTTGGAGCCTTCGGAATCACTGTAAACAACGTACTTCCCGGTGCTACTTCAACTGGAAGATTGGAACAGATCATGAATAACAAAGCTGCGAAGACTGGACACACTGCAGAAGAAGTGAAGCATGAAATGGAAAACGAAGTACCCTTGAAACGCTTGGCCAAACCTGAAGAAATTGCGAATGCTATTTCATTCTTATGTTCTCCAGCGGCTGCCTACATCAACGGGATTAACTTACCCGTTGACGGAGGAAGAACACTCTCACTGTAAGATTTCTATTTTTAATTTTCGAGCTTTACAAGTAGTGTAGCACCACTGCTATGGCTAAAACAGCGGCAATTGCTTGAATCATTATTTTCAAGAAAATTGGAAGTGGCAGTGCGAAGGCAAGTACCATAAGTAACATGGCTATCCAGAAGTTTTTACTAAATCCTTCCAATAAGAAAATCGTCAAGGCTGGAAGAAACAAGGCAAGGACAATAAACAAAACCATTTCCAAATCTGATTCTATATTCTTCAACAGATTCTCCGAAAGATTCTTCGAAAGGTCCTGCGGAAGGTCTTGCGAAGCACCTTCGGTACGACCTTGCTCAGCATCTTGAAAAACACCTTCGGTACGACCTTGCTCAGCATCTTGAAAAACACCTTCGGAACGACCTTGTGAAATATCTCGCGAAGCGTCTTGCGAAGCATCTTGTGCAACATCTCGCGAAGCGACTTGTGAAACATCTATTTCAAGATTCTCTGAAAAGTCCTGCGGAAGGTCTTGCGAAGAATTTCGCGAAGCGCCTTCGGAACGACCTTGTGAAACATCTATTTCAAGATTCTCCGAAAGGTCCTGCGGAAGGTCTTGTGAAACATCTCGCTCCGCATCTTGCGCAGCAAAATGATTCCACTCTATATGGTAACCGGGCTGATAAACACGTTTCTCAACGGAGCAAGAAGCCAAAGAAACGATGGCCAAAACGAGAACAATCCAATTTCTATTCATAATGAAAGTTTAATTTATAGTTCGAATGTATATTATTCTATTCAACATAAAACAAAAGAAAAGGGTTGTCTTTCGACAACCCTTTCTTGATTTCTCTGCACGTTGATTAATATCTGTAAGCATCATTCTTGAATGGACCAGCAACTGGAACTCCAATATAATCTGCTTGACTTTGAGACAACGACTCCAACTCAACACCAATCTTAGCCAAGTGCAACATAGCCACTTTCTCATCAAGATTCTTAGGTAGAACATATACTTTGTTCTCATATTTCTCACGGTGCATCCACAATTCCAACTGCGCCAAAACCTGGTTGGTGAATGAAGCACTCATGACAAATGAAGGATGTCCAGTTGCACAACCTAAGTTTACCAAGCGACCTTCAGCTAAAACAATAATGTCTTTGCCTTCTAAAGTGTACTTGTCAACTTGTGGCTTAATGGTGTCTTTCGATGCACCGTAGTTGCTGTTCAACCAAGCCATATCAATTTCATTGTCGAAGTGTCCAATGTTACAAACCACCGCATTGTGCTTCATGGCCATGAAGTGCTTTCCAACAATAATTTGGTGGTTACCAGTAGCCGTAACAATAATGTCTGCTTCAGCAATTGCAGTATCCATGCGCTTAACCTCATAACCTTCCATCGCCGCTTGAAGCGCACAAATTGGATCAATTTCAGTTACAATTACACGAACACCTGCGTTACTCAAAGAATCAGCAGATCCTTTTCCAACATCGCCGTATCCAGCTACAACAGCTACTTTACCAGCCATCATTAAATCAGTAGCTCTGCGAATTGCATCTACCAAAGACTCACGACATCCATACTTATTGTCGAATTTACTCTTAGTAACAGAGTCGTTGATGTTAATTGCAGGAAGGATTAAGGTTCCGTTCTTCTCACGCTCATACAAACGAAGAACTCCAGTTGTAGTCTCTTCAGAAATACCGCGGATACCAGCAGCTAATTGAGGGAAGCGATCGAAAACCATGTTCGTCAAATCACCACCGTCATCTAAAATCATATTCAATGGCTCACCGCCTTCGAAAGCGTGAAGCGTTTGTTCAATACACCAATCGAATTCTTCTTCGTTCATGCCTTTCCAAGCAAACACAGGAATTCCTGCAGCAGCAATAGCAGCAGCAGCGTGATCTTGTGTAGAGAAGATGTTACATGAGCTCCAAGAAACTTGCGCTCCCAATTCAACAAGCGTTTCAATTAAAACAGCTGTTTGAATAGTCATGTGTAGACAACCCGCAACGCGAGCGCCTTGTAGAGGTTTGCTGGCTCCGAACTCAGAACGCAAGGACATAAGTCCTGGCATCTCAGCTTCCGCCAATAAAATTTCTTTACGTCCCCATTCTGCTAGAGACATGTCTTTTACTTTGTAGTTCATTGTGCTTGTGAGTGTTTGGCTCATTATTTCAATTATTAGTTTGCAAAGGTATAAACAGAACATTAAACAAAAGGTTGAATACCTTAGCAAAAAGATTTTTCATGCCCTTTTGGCCACTCCCCGGAAATAAGAACCTTCTGCTCTGGCACTTAACAGAGTCTGAAGATGCATGGATTGACCTAGCCGAAAAGTCAGATCATCTGTTCCCCAACAAACTTCCCAACCGCAGAGATATCGAGCGCTTCGCGACATTGTTGTTGTTGAAAGAAGCGAAGCTTGAAGACCAACTTCTATACAACGAATTCGGGAAACCGGTTCTACGCGACGGTCGAAGCATTAGCATTTCACACGACAAGAATCTTGTTGGAATAATTATTCACGAGGAAGAAATTGGGCTCGACATTCAAACCGTTGAAGAGCGTATTCACCGCATTGCGAATAAATTCTGTAACGAAGATGAATTGAACCAATTTCAATCCACCGAAGAACGAACTGCTATCTGGTGCACCAAAGAAGCCATCTTCAAATACTTCGGCACCGATGTTCCTTTTGCGGAAAGCATAACCGTAACCGCCATCAATTGGAATTCGGAAGAAATACTTGCTAACTATTCCGGTGTTCATGGCTCGCGTATTTTTACTCTGAAGCTCATGAACCTAAACAATACCTTTGTTGTATACACGCTATAACATGAGAAGCTTATTCACTTTTGCTCTTGTCCTCTTTTCATTTTATGTGGAAGGACAATTCCTGTCGGCTCCGGGAACATACATTGACGCTCGCCACACCGCAAACACTTCCAATAGAGAAACAGTTATTTGGTCGGAAGACTTCGCCAACGGCATTCCTGCCAATTGGAGCAACTCAGGTGCACCGGCGCTTGCGATATGGGAATACCGCGGTCCTTCAACAAACCCGAATCAATTGGTTGGATCAAGAGGCTCTTGTCTTCCAGATGGAAATGTTGGAGAAGCGCTTGCAAGCACAACTGCTGCAAATGGATTTATCATCTTCGATTCGAACTACTGGGACAATGATTTGAATCCTTGTACTGTCGATAATTTCGGATCGGGACAAGCACCGGGTCCTCACCTCTCGTACTTAACCACCGCTTCCATAGACCTTACTGCATTCGCGAATGTTGTTTTAGAATTCGAGCAATACATTCGTTACTACCTCGGAAACACACGCGTTGAAATTTCCATTGCCAACGGACCGTGGGAAGTTCTTTACACCAACATTCTAGAGCAAGGAATCACCACTCCAAATACCCAAACCGTTCGCATGCCTCTGCCCGCAGCAGCAGGAAATCAGAGCAATGTGAAATTGCGATTTGTGTATGACGGATTGTACTATTTCTGGCAACTCGACGATATTCGTTTGATTCAGGGTTATGCCAATGATTTACTTATTGAAAACTCATCTTACGGTGATTTCGATTTGAACAACCCAGACCACACTACCGGATTCGAAATGATGGAATACACCCAGTATCCGAGCGCCTTTGCCCCATTGGTTCACCTGGAAGCGAACGTATTCAACATTGGAACCAATGCACAAAACAATATTGCGCTGACGGCAAGATTAATGAATGACAACTCGGGTGAATTGCTTTTCGAAAGCACATCGCCAACTACTCCATCGCTAGCATCAGGAGCAGACACTGTGCTTGTTTCCGGAGAATTTCAAATGGAACAAGTAGTGGCTGATTACAGCGTATACTTCAACAGTCTACAAAGTGAGGTAGATGAAAATTCAGACAATCACCTCGATACCCTTCATTTCAAAATAACTCCGGTTACCTACGCTCGCGATGAAAACAGCTTGGGTTCTATCTTCCTACCTGCAGAAGCATTCGAGAGCGCACCGTTCGAAATGGGAGCGGTGTATTTACTTCCAGCCGGACAACAACTCCACAGCGTGAGTGTTGCCATGGGTGAAGGAACAACGCTGCCTTGTTCCGTTTACGCAACCATTTTTCCTTTCTCCCTTTCAACTGGAATCGGCGGAGCCATAGCAACCACACAAGATTTTCAGGTGACCGAAGCTGACATTAACACCATCGGAGAAGCGAGTATGAAGGTCTTGTCTTTCGACTCACCTGTGTTCCTCTCGCAAGGATTGTATCTCGTTGCCGTGGGATCTCCAAACAGTGCGCTTCAAGCCGTGATTGGATTGTCTGGAAAATCAGAAGACTTGAGCGCGTGGGTTCGTTTCAACAATTCAAACACCGATCTTTTCTACCTGACAAGAACCCCAATGATTCGCATGAATTTCGGTCCTGTTTCGAACATACCCGAACAATCATTCGGTCAATCTTTTCAAATATATCCTAATCCAGCAACCGAATCTCTTTCCATTCTTTTGAATGAAAAAGAAGCGGCAACCATCGAAGTATTCGACGAAACGGGCAGACGAATTCACACGCAAAAAAGCAATACGGAGGTTTCAAAAATTGAAATGAACATTTCATATTTTTCTTCAGGAATCTATACCGTTCGTGTCACTCAAGCGAATCGTTCTACCGCTCAAATTTTCATTAAGCAATAACGCATGTCTATCAAGTCAAGCGCCAGTCTCTGGCTCGGAAAACGCATTCGTAAATCATTGTTGAATGAAAACGAGCACGCGCAAGCGTTGCAAAAAGAAGTGCTGAAAAATCTTCTGCACACTGCCAACAATACCGCGTTCGGAGCCGATCATAAATTCAAATCCATTTCGAATCATGTTGAATGGACCGAAGCAGTTCCTGTGCGCGATTACGAAGAGTTAGTTCCATACATGGAACGCGCAAAGGCAGGTGAACTTTCTGTTTTGTGGCCAGGAATGCCGAAATATTTCTGTAAGACTTCAGGTACAACCAGCGGAACGAAATTCATTCCGCTTACACAAGCTTCTTTGCCTAACCACATTGGCTCCGCGCGCAATGCGCTGTTGAACTACATTGGTGAAACAGGTCAATCGAAATTCGTAGATGGAAAGATGATCTTCCTTCAAGGAAGTCCTGAATTAAGCAGACTCGATTCGGGTATTCCATACGGAAGACTTTCAGGCATTGTAGCCAATCACGTTCCTGCCTATTTGCAAAAGAATCGCATGCCTTCGTATGCGACGAATTGCATTGAAGATTGGGAAACGAAAATCAATAGAATTGTTGAAGAGACATGCAAGCAAGACATGCGTCTCATCTCTGGAATTCCAAGTTGGGTGCAGATGTATTTCGAATTGTTGCTTGAAAAAACAGGCAAGCAAACCATCAAAGAAATTTTTCCGAATTTCGAATTGTTCGTTTTCGGCGGAGTGAATTTCGCTCCATATAAATCGCGATTTGCGGAACTCATTGGTGAAGAAATTCCAACCATCGAATTATATCCGGCGAGCGAAGGATTCCTTGCCTATCAAGACAGTCAAGAGGCCGAAGGACTTCGTTTAAACATCAACAGCGGCATCTATTTCGAATTCATCAAAGCAGAAGAATACTTTTCGGAGAATCCAAAACGTTACGCCTTGCATGAAGTTGAGTTGGGTGTGAACTACGCGCTCATTCTGAGTAACAACGCTGGCCTTTGGGCGTATAGCATTGGAGACACTGTGAAGTTTGTTTCGCTGAATCCTTATCGCATTTTAGTCACTGGAAGAATTAAGCATTTCACCAGTGCCTTTGGCGAACACGTCATTGGTGAAGAAGTTGATCGAGCTATGACACACGCACTCACACAGCTGAACTTCTCTGTGAATGAGTTTCATGTTGCCCCGCAGGTGCAGCCTTCAGAAGGTCTTCCCTATCACGAATGGATCATTGAATTCAACGGAGAGATTCCTGAATTGAATGCGCTTCAAGAATTGTTAGACAATAAAATGCAAGAACAAAATGTTTACTACAAAGACCTCATTGTGGGAAGCGTTTTACAAAAGCTGAAAATCACTCCTGTGAAAAACGGAGCTTTCAATGCCTATATGAAATCGGAAGGAAAATTAGGAGGTCAAAATAAAATTCCACGACTCGCGAACGATCGAAAATTGGCCGATGCATTACTTCAACATAAATAAAATAATTTTTATTCTTGCAACATTCCTTTGCTTCGAAGCGAGTGCGCAATTACGATGGAGTGAGCAGAGCGTGAACTACGGCGTATTCACGAAATACACCGAGCGCGTTACAGATATCGTTGTTTGGAATGAAGGTACAAAAACAGACCATTTACTTCGTGCCGACTTCTCTCCGAATTTTCAAGTGTTGTATTCTACGAAAGACGTGCAGCCTGGCGACAGCTTGGTGATTCGAATAAAATTCAATCCGAGAAAAACAGGAAAATTCAAAGAAGTTGTTCCAGTCTATTTCGCTTCACAAAGCGTTTCAACTTCGCTTACAATTAGCGCTGAAGTTGCCTACGTGAACTTAACGGAAGACCTTCCTTGTCCGCACTTCAACGAAAAACCTACACAATGCTGCGGTGAATTTTCACTCGATGTTTTGGTCCTTGACAAAGCCACTAAAAAACCCATTCGAGATGCAGATGTTGAAGTACTTGAAGAACGCACTCTTCAACTCACAAAAAAAACAAACAAAGACGGCGAAGTGAATGCTGAAATTCCCATTGGCTATTACACCCTGTATGCAGGAAAAGAAGGTTACGCTGGAAAATCTATCACTACACAAGTGAATCTTCACAACCACCGATTTGTCTTCGAATTAGAGAAAAAAGAAACTCCTCTTCCACCCGTTGTAACTGTTCCAATTGATTCCGTTCCTGCTGTGGTTGTTACGGAACCCATTCCGAATAAAACTTTCGACGAAAAAGAATATGTTCCGAATAACATTTCTTTCTTGATTGACATTTCAGGGTCCATGGCGCAAGGAGAAAAATGGCCTATAACGAAGCAAGCTCTTTCTTCATTATCTAGAGTCATGCGCGCCACCGATCAACTTTCTGTTCTGACATATTCAGAAAAAGCAAAAGTGCTTTTGAATACGACAAAAGGAAATGAAATAAGTGATCTTGGATTGTTGTTGGAAGGAAAGAAGCCGAACGGACAAACCAGCGGGACAGCGGGATTCAATGCTGCCTTCCGCATGTTGCGTAAATCGAAAATTGAAGCGGGAAACAATCAGCTCTATGTCATTACAGACGGCGCCTTCAAACCCGAAGATGAAAAGCGAATTGAGAAACTCGTTCGTTTGGCGAATAAGCGAAATATTCACACGACAGTAATTGTGGTGAAAGGAAGTAAATTCGCGAAAGAAAATTTGGAAAAGATTTCTCAATATGGAGAAGGTTCTTTTCTCTGCATTGAAAATGCAGAAGATGCGCAATCGAAAATTTTCGAATTAATAAAGCAGCAATCGAAAAAATGAGTGAAGTAAAAATCATAGGCATTTCTGGTGGAAGTGGATCGGGCAAGACAACTTTTTTAAGTGGATTGAAGGAGCGAATTCCCGCTGAACACCTTGCTCTTGTCTCTCAGGACAATTACTACAAGCCGCAAACAGAGCAGCACCGCGACGAGAACGGTTGGGTGAATTATGATCTTCCAACAGGGATTGAAAAAGAGCGATTCATTTCCGATATGAATGAATTGTTAAATGGAAATGCGATTGAGTTTTTGGAATACAACTTCAACAACCCAGCGTGGGAGCCACAGAAGATGACCATTCAACCGGCACCCATTGTTGTCATGGAAGGATTGTTTGTTTTCCACTACAATGAAATTTTCGAGAAACTTCATCATAAAATTTACCTCGACGCCCCGGTAGACTTGCGCTTGGAAAGACGCATCAATCGCGACCTTGGACAACGTGGCTACCCTGAGCACGAAGTTCGCTATCAGTGGGACAATCACGTTCGTCCAGCCGAGATGGAATACCTCGAACCCTTTATTGATCGTTGCGATTTAATCATCGACAGCACCAAGCCCATTGAAAGTGAGATTGATCGTTTGGTAAAACTCCTCGGATATTAATGGAGATTACGATTTACACAGACGGCGCTGCGAAAGGCAATCCGGGTCCTGGCGGATACGGAGCAGTGCTCATGGCAGGAAAATTCCACAAAGAAATTTCTGAAGGCTTTCGCCTCACCACCAACAACCGCATGGAGCTTATGGCCGTTTGCGCTGCCTTGGAATTATTGAAATTCGATAACAGTCCGGTTACCATTTACAGCGATTCAAAATATGTTGTTGACTCTGTAGAAAAGAAGTGGATTGCCGGTTGGGTGAAACGCGGATGGAAAAATGTGAAGAATCCCGATCTATGGAAACGTTACATGGCTGTGGCTTCCAAGCACAACGTGAAATTCGTTTGGGTGAAGGGACACGCCGGAAACAAATACAATGAGATTTGTGATGAATTGGCTGTAGCCGCAAGTTCCGGAAGAAATCTTCCTGCCGATGAATGGTACGAACGGAATGCCTCAGATAATTAATTGTTTTAGCTAATCACTACTATATTTGCCCAAACTTTTGAAACCATGCGTACAGACCAATACCAAGGACACGATTATTATTTAATGGATGAGCTGCTTACCGACGAGCACAAATTGATTCGCGATGCAGCACGTGATTGGGTAAAGAAAGAAGTTTCTCCAATTATTGAAGAGGCTGCTGAAAATTGTAAATTTCCTCAACACCTTTTGCCTGGCTTAGCTAGCATTGGTGCTTTCGGACCTTATATTCCTGAAGAATACGGCGGAGCCGGATTGGATCAGATTGCATACGGATTAATCATGCAAGAGTTGGAGCGTTGCGATAGCGGTCTTCGCTCTACTGCTTCGGTTCAATCTTCTTTAGTTATGTATCCGATTTGGAAATACGGTTCTGAAGAACAACGCATGAAGTTCTTACCGAAATTGGCATCTGGCGAATGGATCGGTTGCTTCGGATTAACTGAACCTGACCACGGTTCAAACCCAGGTGGAATGACCACCAACTTCAAAGACATGGGCGACCACTATTTGTTGAACGGTGCGAAGATGTGGATCTCTAACGCTCCATTCGCGCAAGTAGCAGTTGTTTGGGCTAAGAACGAAGAAGGACGTATTCACGGAATTATTGTAGAAAGAGGAATGGAAGGGTTTTCAACTCCAACCATGCATGGCAAGTGGAGCCTTCGCGCAAGCGATACGGGTGAGTTGATTTTCGATAACGTAAAAGTTCCGAAAGAAAACTTATTGCCAGGACGTTCTGGCTTGGGCGGACCGCTTTCTTGTTTAGATAGCGCGCGTTACGGAATTGCTTGGGGTGCCATTGGTGCCGCATTAGACTGCTACGATGTTGCGCTTCGTTATTCTCAAGAGCGCATGCAATTCAACAAGCCAATCGGCGCTTTCCAATTGCAACAAAAGAAATTGGCTGAGATGATTACTGAAATCACCAAGGCTCAATTGCTAACGCTTCGTCTAGGTCAACTTCGCAACGAAGGCCGTGCAACCAGCGCAATGATCTCTATGGCGAAACGCAACAACGTTGACATGGCGAAAACCATTGCTAGCAATGCACGTCAGATGTTAGGCGGAATGGGAATCACAGGAGAATATCCAATCATGCGTCACATGATGAATCTTGAGTCGGTGATTACCTACGAAGGAACACACGACATTCACTTGTTAATCACAGGTATGGACGTAACAGGATTCGATGCATTTAAATAATTTTATGAAAAAGAACTTAGTTGCTTTTTTACTAACCCTGGCTTCGGCTGGGGTTTTTGCTCAACAACCCGTTGGGTGGCATTATCTGTTCACCAACTACAGCGGCACCTTCACTCCCATAGAAGAAGGAAATTCGCTGGATGGCGGACAAATTTGGGACGATCCAACTTGGACCGTGCCGTTGGGATTTACCTTCTACACAGCGAATGATACCATAACTACACTATACGTTGGCGAGCTCGGAACAACAGTGTATGGAATTCAAGACGATTCGTTAAGTGATATTTTTCTTCCTTACTTCGATGATATCGCGAATGCAGACAACGACACATTGGTGAGTCCTGTTAGCTATGTGATTGAAGGACCTCCTGGATTTCAAATCTGCAAAATTGAATGGTTGAATGTAGGTTTCTACGAAGATTGGGCAGCCAATGGCACATACACCCAAACCACATCTTTCCAATTGTGGTTGTATGAAAATTCAAACATCTTTGAATACCATTACGGACCAAGTAACATAACAGACCCTTCAACAATTCACATCTTCGGGGCACCGGCAGTGGCCTTCTTAGAGAACTTAAATCAAAATACAGGATTCGATTGGGATGGATTTTACAGTGTGAGCGGAAATACAGACGCGCCAACGATCACAACGTTGACTAACGCAGAAGTTCTCGCAGCGCAAGGCATTCCATCATACGCTTTGCTGAACGCTGAGCCAGCTGAAGGAACTGTTTATCGCTTTACACCGAATTTTATAAATGTTGAAGAGAACGCCCTTGCTACTTTCGATGTTTATCCGAATCCGACAAGCGGATTGTTGAATGTTTTCAATCCAACACAAGAAACTTTTGTTGCTCAAATCCTTTCGGCAGAAGGAAAAGTGATTCAAATTGAAACGTTAACTTCAGGAAGAAATACCATTCAAACGGAAGAGCTTTCTTCCGGATTTTACTTGCTTCGTATCAACGGCACTTGCTCTTCATTCATTAAGAACTAATTGATGAAAGGCAATTGGCGTAGCCTTCCAGTTATTGTCATTTTAGCAATAATCTGGGGTAGCTCTTTCATTCTCATGAAGCGAGGCATGTTCGCCTTCGACGCCAACGGCATTCAAGTTCCTGTCTTTTCACCGAATCAAGTTGCTGCTTTACGATTAGGCATTGCTTCTTTGGTCATGCTTCCTTTCGCGTTCATTTTCAAAAGTTGGCTGAAGCGTGAGTTAATCTGGTGGTATGTTGTGGTTGGAATGTTGGGAAGCGGGATTCCTGCCTTCCTTTTCACGAATTCGCAAATGTTCTTGCACTCGAGCATGTCGGGCATCTTGAATGCACTAACCCCGCTCTTTACCCTAATTGTCGGATACCTTGTTTTCAAGAAGTCGGTCCGGAAAATGCAAATCGTTGGAGTAACGCTCGGACTTATTGGTGCAGTATGCCTTATTAGTTTGCGCGGATTGGGCGATTCGAAGAATATGGCGTACAGCATGCTTATTGTGCTCGCCACCATAAGCTATGGTTTCAGTGTGAACACCATTCATAGCAAACTACATGGTGTACCTTCGTTCGCTATTTCAGCATTTTCGTTGTTGGTAATAGGCATTCCCTGTTGGATCCTCATTGCCACAGACGGCACATTGGACATTCTTGAAACAAACGTTCACGGCTGGAGAAGCTTCGGTTTCGTGGCAACCCTCGCTATTCTCAGCACAGCGCTCGGAAATATCTTGTTCTTCCGCTTCACTCAGAAGGTTGGTGCACTTGCTGCATCTTCCATTACCTACCTCATTCCAATCGTAGCTATTTTATGGGGAGTATACGACGGCGAGCCGTTCACGTGGCTTCACGGAGCTTTTGCGGGGATTATTCTTACTGGGATTTATTTGGTGAATAAACAGCCTGCTTCGAGATTCACGAAGTGAAAGATGTTACTCAAGATTCACGAAGTGAAAGATGTTACTCAAGATTCACGAAGTGAAAGATGTTACACAAGATGCGATGCAAGATTCTTCGAAAGAATTTCACCAAAGGTTTGATCGTGAAACGATTGATCGAATGCAAATTCGATTTCTATGAAATATTATATTGTTTTCAAACAAAGAATGTGTATATTTGCACCCCTTAATCGGGAAAAACTAATTAAAAATTAACGTTATGTACGCAATTGTTGAAATAGCAGGGCATCAGTACAAAGTACAAAAAGATCAGCAGATCTTCGTTAATCGTCTTCAAAACGAAGAAGGAACACAGGTTGAATTCGACCACGTTCTTTTGACTGATGATAACGGTTCGATCACTGTTGGCGCCCCAGCTGTAGAAGGTGTTAAGGTCACCGCACGCGTAGTGAATCACCTTAAAGGAGATAAAGTAATTATCTTCAAAAAGAAACGCCGTAAAGGCTATCAAAAGAAGAACGGTTTCCGTGCTTATTTGACAGAAATTGTAATTGAAAAAATTGGTTAATCCCTAATCCTAAAAGACAATGGCTCACAAGAAAGGTGTCGGTTCGTCGAAAAACGGCCGTGAATCAGAAAGCAAACGCTTAGGTGTAAAACTATTTGGCGGACAAACATGTGTTGCTGGTAACATTATCATTCGTCAGCGTGGTACTCGTCACAATGCGGGTTTAAACGTTGGGGTTGGTAAAGACCACACATTATATGCTTTGACAGACGGAGTTGTAGAATTCCGCAAGAAAAAAGACAACAAGTCGTTCGTATCGGTTGTTCCTGCACAGGCGTAATCGAGAGTTCGTCTCAACAATTTTCAAAAACTCTCGATCTTTTGGTCGGGAGTTTTTTATTTTATCTAACATCAAGTAACTTCGTCGCATGCTTCAAGTACCCTATTTAAGAGAGAACACAGAGAAAGCGCTAACCGGATTGGCCAAGCGTAATAAAGATTTTTCAGCAACCGTGCAGTCTATTATTTCGGTAGACGAATCGAGAAGAAAATTGCAGAATGAACTCGACAATCTTTTAGCCGAGTCGAACAAGATTTCGAAAACCATTGGCGATCTTTTCAAAGAAGGAAAACGAGAAGAAGCAGATGGAATGAAAGTGCGCACCACCGAAATTAAGGAAGAGTGCAAAGGCATTGAAACAAACCTCTCTCAATTGGAAGAAGAGTTGAAGCAATTGCTTTATCAAGTGCCTAACGTACCACACGAAAGTGTTGTATTCGGAAAAGGAGCTGAAGAAAACGAAGTGGTCTACTCTTCCGGAGATGTAACTTCTCTCGGTGAAAGCAAATTACCCCACTGGGAATTGTGCGAGAAGCATAAGTTGATCGACTTCGAATTGGGTGTTAAGATCACCGGAGCTGGTTTCCCAGTATACATAGGAAAAGGAGCACGTCTTCAAAGAGCTTTAATTAATTTCTTTTTGGAAGAAGCACAGAAAGCGGGATACACAGAGCACCAAGTTCCTCACATGGTGAATGAGGCAAGCGGATATGGAACAGGGCAGCTTCCTGATAAAGAAGGGCAGATGTATCACGTGGGAGTAGACGATTTGTATTTAATCCCAACGGCTGAAGTTCCACTTACGAATTTGTACAGAGATGTATTGTTGAAGGAAGAACAACTTCCGATTAAGCTTACTGGATATACTCCTTGCTTCCGCAGAGAAGCGGGAAGCTATGGAAAAGACGTTCGCGGATTGAACCGCTTACATCAGTTCGACAAAGTAGAGATTGTTCAATTGTCAAAACAAGAAGACAGCTATGCTTTGTTGGAAGACATGGTGAACCACGTGAAAGGATTGTTGAATAAATTGGAATTGCCTTTCCGCATTCTTCGTCTGTGTGGCGGAGACATGGGATTCACTTCTTCATTGACTTACGATTTCGAAGTTTACTCTGCAGCGCAAGAGCGTTGGTTGGAAGTAAGCTCTACTTCGAACTTCGAGACCTTCCAAGCCAACCGCTTGAAGTGCAGATACAAGGGCGCTGACGGTAAAACGCAATTGGTGCATACACTAAACGGAAGCGCACTTGCGTTACCACGCATAGTGGCAGCCCTTTTGGAAAACCATCAGGATGAGAACGGAGTAAGAATTCCACACGCGTTGGTGCCTTACTGTGGATTTGAACGAATTTAATACATGACTATGCGCATACTTTATTTCTTCCTGGCTTCTGCACTTGTGCTTTCTATGCATTCGTGCACACCACCCGACAGAACAGAATATGTGAAGCAGATCGATTCTATTTCGAATGCATTGGAAAACGTAGCAGGTTCGTATGAAAAATTAAATCTCAATGAACTTCAGGCAAAGGTGGATACGGTGAACATGCACCTCGACTTTATTCAAGCGAACTATGAAGGCGACATGAAGAAAAGCATCGCTTTTGAATTGACTGATTACAGAAGCATTCGCAAGATTATTCCTGAATTTGGAAAACGTCGTGAAAACATTGCCAACGGCCTAACCGTTTCAAGAGAACAACTTACCTCATTGAAAAAAGCATTGAGCGAAAACGCTACGCATGACGCCGTTGGAAATGAGATCAACGATGAGTATTTGAAGAAACAAATTCAACAAGAGAAGACTATCAATTCTGCCCTTGTCAAAGAAATTGAATTTATAGTTCAAAAATCAGACTCCATTAACAATCGCTTCGCACGTCACTACAACCAAGTGAAATTCTGGTGCGACAGTATTGCAGCTTCTTCAAAATAATCTATGAAAAAGCTTTGGCTCATAGCAATTTTGATTCTGGCCACCGAATGTTCATTCGGTCAGCGCGATTTTGAAATTGCCGAGCAGTACTTCTTCGACGGAAAGTTCACCGAAGCAAAGATGTATTACGAGAAGCTTTCGAAAGAAGGTTTTGAGAATGAAATCTATGAGAATTACAAAACAACGCTCATTCAATTAAATCTTGAGAAAGACGCTGAAACCCTTATCAAACGAAGACTTAAGCAAACCAAAGACGCTACACTTCATGTCGATTTAGGTAACCTTTACTCGCATTTCAAACACGATAAAAACGCAGCTGAAGCCTATCAGACGGCCCTAGATAAAACTGCCCCATACAGAATGCCCATTCTTGAATTGGGACAAAAATTCTTAGAAGTCAACTTGTATGCATGGGCATTAAAGACCTACGAAAAAGGGAAGACATTCGGAAAAGACGGATACACTTATTCGTTTGAAATTGCAGGAGTACAAGGGTCACTTGGAAACTTCCTGGGCATGAGCGAAGCATACATGGACATCCTCAAAGAAGATCCCTCGTATCTCGCGCAAGTAGAAACATCGCTTATGCAACTCGTAGACTTTCAAGACGACGACGTTCGCTGCAATGAATTAAAAACGCTGGTGTTGAAGCGTATTCAACTTGAACCTTCCATTACCATTTACTCTGAATTTTTAGCTTGGTTCTTAATGCAACGTCGCGATTTTAACGGAGCGTTTATTCAATTGAATGCACTGGACAAACGTAACAACGAAAACGGAAATCGCCTCATGAATTTGGCCATTCAAGCCACGAATAACGAGGAATACGGTGTTGCGAAGAAATGTTATGACGCCGTTATTGCGAAAGGCAAAGCTTCGATTTTCTTCCAACAAGCCAGCGTAAAAAAACTTCAAACCATAAGTCTTCTTTTGAAGAAAAATGAATTCACAACTGCTGACGAATTCAATGCCTTAGATATTGAATACGCTGCTATTCAAAAAGACATTGTTCAGGCGAATGAATTGGCTATCTTGAAAAAAGACTGGGCGCACTTGAAGACCTTCTATTTGAATAATTCAAAAGATGCAGAAGTGCTTCTGAAAGAAGCGCTAACTCTCGGCGGAGTAAACGCCAAGACTCTTGCAGAGATCAAACTTGAGTTGGGAGATGTCCTTCTTTTTCAAAATAAAATCTGGGAAGCTTCCCTCCTATTTTCACAGATTGAATTGGACTTTAAAGACGATGTGCTTGGGCACGAAGCGAAATTTCGCAACGCGAAAATTTCATTCTATACCGGAGACTTTGAATGGGCACAAGGACAACTTGATGTATTGAAAGCGTCTACTTCAAAACTCATTTCAAACAATGCTTTGCAACTTTCGTTGTTGATTACAGACAACTTCAACATGGACACGATTCCATTGCCTATGATGCAATACGCACGTGCAGAACTATTGGCTTATCAAAATCAATTCGCATTGGCTTTCCAGACATTAGATAGCATTACTACCGCCTTTCCCGGACATTCGCTGACCGATGAAATTCTTTTCACCAAAGCAAATATTTACAGAAAGCAGGGAGATTTCGAAAAGGCAGTGTTGTTGTATACCGAACTCGTGAACATTCACTTCGACGGTATCTACGCCGACGATGCGCTTTTCGCTTTAGCAGAAATTGAAGAGAAACACTTCAAAGATTTAGCAAAGGCTCAAACGCAATACGAGCGCCTACTGAACGACTTCCCAGGAAGTTTGTTCGTCATAGACGCTCGTAAACGTTATCGCGCTTTAAAAGGCGAAGTTCAATAATTAGTGCTGAACCATTACGGCTTGCACATTCGAAACTCCAGCTGTTGTCATTACTCGAACATAGTACATTCCACTGTTCAAGTTCGAAACATCTACTGAAGAATATCCTTCTTTCAAATTCTTACTCTCAATCATTTTTCCGGTTACATCGAACACACTCACTACTGCTTGTGTAGAGCATTTCACGTTTAATAAAGTGTTCGCTGGATTCGGATAAACAGAGAATAAGACATCTCCTTCTTCTTCAACGCCTACGCCACATGTTGGGTCATAAGCCGCGCTTGGAGAACCGTTCGGGCAACCTGCGAACCAGTTGTACGCTTCATTCATTAAGTCTGTTGTGCTCAACAATTCCAACGTCTTACCGAAACCATTCGGTTCAGAAGTCCACGGTGCTGAATTACGGTAGCTAACAGAAAACGTTAGCACTTGATTTTCATCGTAAACTAAAATGTCATCGGTTCCACCCAACACAAATCCCATAGGTGATTGAATAGCTGTTACAGCTGGATGAATAGCATTGAACAAATTCGCGTCCTCCGCAACAACGATGTATCCATGTGCAGGCAGCGTTGTTCCTTGAGGGAATGTATAACCGCCAGTAATACCTCCGTCTGAAACCTTCCAGTTACTCATATCTAAATCGGTATCGAGCGTTGAATGCAATTCAAACCAATCGCCTGCATCGGCACCAGCAAATGATTTGTAATTAATTTCAGAAACAACAACCGAAGAGTCGCAAGGGAAATAAGCCTCTCCTGGAGAACCTGCCACACAACCCGCGAACCATGAAGTCGGGTCGCTTGGATTCAATCCATTGCCTTCGAACTCAAGTGATCTTCCATTACCATTTGCACCAAGCGGCCATGGATAATTGGTCGAATAAACGATTTCATCTACAACGTTTCCATTGTGATTTACAATTTGAATTAATTCTCCGTTGTTATTCAAAGAGAATCCAAGATTACCAATCACGTTAGTTACTGAAGGGTATTGAGCATGGAATACTGCGGTGTCTTGAGCAATAACCAAATAACCATTGGCAGGAATAACCGTCGAAAGTGGAATGTTGAATACATTCAAGAAGTTACTGTCGCGCACTGCATATGAACTTAAATCAAGTGGGGTATTCAACAAGTTGTGAATCTCTAACCAATCGCCACCGTTGATTGAACTCTCAGAATCAACCATAAGTTCTGTCACTTCCAAAGCATTTACAACCGGAACTCCTTCGAACCAAGCAGTGAATGCTGCATTTCCAACTGGATTAATATCTAAAACCTGATTAAGATTATTCGTATTGAAAATTGAATTTGGAGACCAGTGATCAAAAGTATATCCCGGATTCGGAACAGCAGTTATGCGCACAGGCACTCCTCTGAAATACACGCCAGACCATGGATATTCCAATTCACTTGGTTCAATCGTAGAGATGTGAATTCTTCCCGCTCCTGCAGGTTGAACATCGAGGGTGTATGTTACTTGTCCAGCTAACCCAAACTGACTCTGAATAACGTTTCGCGCTCCACCAATACGACTGTTGTTCCAATTCAACATATTCGTCATGGTGTTGTTGAAATTGTTCATGTTTCCACTCCAACGTGTATGATGACGAGGGATCCATGGAGCAACTTGGTTAATCATTGAATTACCCATTGCACTCACTTTGTTTTGTTGCCAGATTGTATTGATTAAATCGGCATAGCGATCTATGAAGTAATTTCTATACTCAGTATTCTGCAATAATCTGCTGCAGATAGCATCTAAATGAATACTCGGGTCATTGATGGCTTGTGTGATGAAGTTATCAGTTGGCGCAGGACCGTATAATCCATAACCAAAATCTAAATCCATCAACATCATTCTCCATTTCTCACCTGGGAAATTCCAAAACTTAATGTTATTTGGGTATCCATTACTCCAGTCACCGTTACCATAATAAGTTTCTGCAGCAATGTAGTCGGCGAAATTCTCTAAATCTAAATAACTCCCTGCTGTTTCCAAATAGGTAGGACTCGCCGGATCGCCATTCGCAATAGCACTGTACATAGGCCAGAAATTATCGAGGTTACCGTCTTTTGGATCAAGACCATCGAGATAATTCTCTGTAATTACTGTAACACTATCTGAATTGAAACCGTGGTTACTCTCTACCCAATGTTTATTTAGAACTTCACGCAATTCATATTCACCGAAGTATTCGCCATTGAGGAATACGATAACAGGTGTGTAACCCATGTAATCGTTATGTGTTCCTTTCGTTAGTCGCTGCATAAAGGCATCGCGCATACGAGATCCGTCGTAATCGTTTCCTCCGTTTCGCAAGTTGAAGTTTTTATATTCTGTAACATGTGGCTTGTCTGGAATTAACGGATACTGAATATTTTTAAAACCATATTCATCTCGACACTTCACGCGGAAACTTTTCTGTGGTTGTGCGCGAGACCAACCGCCGTGTATTTTCAATCCAATACATCCTTCAAACTTTTGTGTGCTGTCTGTTGCGATATACTCCATGTATGAAAAACGCTCCCAATCTTCCCAAATGTTCGAACCGAAATAAGGATAGTTCGTGTTATAATCAGGAGGACCTAAAACATAAATCCCAGTGTTGTAATCGTACAAATTTGCATTGTCTGTAGAAAGTGAAATAACTGGCAATCCTACGTATGCTTCATTAATAACATAAGTGTTTTTCTCTGTTGGACTTGGCAACACCGAATTATCCGATGCGAATGCGCGAGCCGAAATAACGGTGGTTACAGGCACATTCAAAGGTGCTGTATAAATCATTGAAGTATCTACAGGAATACTTCCATCTAATGTGTAACGAATAACGGCATTGACATCGGTAGTCGTAATTGTAACTGTTTGTCCAGCACCATAGATACCAGCAGGAATATCAATTACTGGCTTTGTCAAAAAAGCAGAATAACAAACAGCTGAATTGACAGCCGCTGGAGTTGGCTCTGTACTGAAGCACCAAGACAACCCACTGTGATTGTAGCTATAATCTACATTCATTTGAGGAACCGTAATCAAATCGGCCGGCGCACCCGTAGGCAACGATAACATAATCTGATCTCCGGTAGACATTTCGAAGTTGGTATGCCAACCTATTGGCGTAATTAAGTTCATCCAAGCCAAGGCAGGAGAGAATTGCATCGCTGGTGTGGTTACACCTGCTGCCAAAAATGCGTTGCTTGTCAAATCCGAAGAGGTAGTTGCTACGTTATGCACTTGAATCGCTAAAACGTTTTCTCCATTAACCAATAGGTTTGGTAAGGCTAAGAGGTTAATAGCATACATATCAAGCGCTATACCTTGATAGCCGTTAGCCTCATGATTACCTGAAGCCAAGGTGTTGAAAGGAGTAACTACACCATAGGCACCCAAGTTAGCGCGAGCAATTTCGACACCGTTGATATAAGCAACAAATCCATCGTCGTAATCCATGAACAACATCAAATCATGAATAGCAGAAACATCAGTTATGTTGAAGGTTTTGCGCAAAAAAACGCTTGTGGGGGAAGCAATAGTAGTTCCATCGTCATTATCACCCGATCCAATACCACCAATAGCAGTTATCCAACCAACCAAACCTGTTGCGCCTGGACTTCTCCATGAAGCATTTGGTTCCGATGTAGGAACAATGTAACTCCACACATCATTGGCAGCTATGACCGTTTCAAAATGATCTATAACTGGAAATCTATTCTTCCCGCTTGCCCAAATCAACTTGTGTTCACCCGGTGCTAAATCATAGCTAGGCATTACCCACTTGAATGGCTCTAGCGGATCATTGGTGATACCATATCCTTCAATGTTGACTGAGGTCGCACCGTTGTTTCTAATTTCTAACCAATCGCTAAAATCTCCGTCTTCATCGGAAAGGGTTGCCATGTTTGTCTGCGACAATTCACTCAAATCGACTTGAGCAAAAATTACCGTCGAAAACAACACGCACGAAAGCAGTGTAAAAATTCTTTTCATACTTCAATTAATTAAAAGGGATGTAAAAGTATATCGCGCTTCCTTAACTCGGGCTTTACATTAGACGAAACAGGACATTTATCGCCAAATCTGCACATTTAAGGTCACAAACTACTCCAATTGGAGTATATTTCCTAATTCTCATTCCTTCCAACCCCTTCACTTTAAGTTTTCCGTAATTTCGGGAGACTGCAAATCATATGAGACTTTCACTAACCATTCTGTTATCTATTGCAGTGAGCATAGGATGCGCTCAGAAAGAGCTCAACTTCTATGTTGGTGAACAAATGTCGGCTTTTCCTACCGGAACAAAATGTTGGGTTGACACCAGTTCTATTATTTCCTTCGACTACTACAAACAAAATGAGGAAAAATTCTCTTCAAACTTACCGGTCGAATTAAGTAATATCAGTGGGAAGTTATGGATACTAATACCCATCGACTCGCTAATATCGAAAGACAGCCCCTTCGTTGTCTTGACAAATCCACACATAAATTTTGTTTCAGTTTGGTGGTTAGATGAACAACAGAATATTATCAAGGAATGCCGCCCTACTGGTGATCATTATGCTTTCAACTCAAGAGAAATTCACACCTCTTCACTCACCTTTCAAAACCCTAATTTATCAAAATCGAAATTCATATTAATCTCCGCTGATAAACGTAACGAAGCCTTCAACTTAAACATTCATTTTACAAAACTTAAATTCATTGAAAATAGAATAGCACAAGAAACGGCATTGTTCGGATGGCTTATTGGCATTGTTGCAGTAATCTTCATTATCACTTGGGTGCTTTTCTCATTTGCAAGAGACACCATTTACCTCTATTATGGTGGCTATCTATTCTTTATGCTCTGCTACTCATTTGCAGACTTCAGTCTTTGGCACTGGATATTAGCCTTCAATACCCCACGAAATATAGATTTCATAAGACCCATTACACTCGCTGCTTCATTCATTTTCTTTGTCTTCTTTATTTTAAGGGCACTATCGATAAAGGTGAATTTTCCAAAATCTTACAAAGTCTTAAGAATAGGATTCCTCGCCTTTATCGCTTACGTCGTAATTGCAATCTGCATTTACGTCCTGACACAAAACAGCGGAATAAAGTTTTACGGAATTCTAATCTCTCACTACCTCCAGCGGGGACTACTGATTATTCTCATTATTACTATTATTCAGGCTACAATCAAAAAAACACCTTTCGCGCTTCTTGTCAGTATATCACTCGCTCTTTTCCTAGGTGTTCACTTGGTCAACTATTTTTTTGAAAACGGAGTACTCCCAGACCGACTTATATTTCAACATTTCTTACCAATAGTTTATACAATAGACTGCTTAGTAATGAGTGTTATTATTGCGCGTACCTTCCTTCGATTTCAAAAAAAATCACTTGACTTATCGAATGAAATACTTCTTCAAAACATTGACTTCCAAAATAAGCTCAATGAAGTCAAAGAAAAAGATCTTACTCGCATAAGCCAATATCTCCATGACAACATAGGTGCTGAAATATCGGCCATGCGCTACGAACTCGAAGCGCTTAAGAGCAATCCAAACCAATCCGATGCGTTAGACAGGCTAATTGAAAAATCGTCATTTATTGCTAATGAAGTTCGTAATGCCTCCCACAACCTTTCGCCACTTATGCTTGAGCGATTCGGTTTGGAAGAAAGCATCTCACAATTCCTCACTCAAATAAACAAAACAACGAACTGCAATTTTCAATTAGATATCATTGGAAATCTCGATTTGATTGACAAAAACTTAAACATCGTACTCTTTCAAATCATTCAAGAATGCATTCAGAATATCTTAAAACATGCATTTGCAAAAAACACCATCATTCAAATTTTGAACGAGCCCGAATCCATTCAGTTGTTCATCGAAGACGATGGAATTGGATTTGATTTAGATCATGTGAAATATGGGCTCGGACTGGATAGTATTAAGAAACTAATTGAATATAAACAAGGCGTATTTAGAATAGTGAGCGAGAAAACAAAAGGAGTAAAAATTTATGTCGAACTACCAAACCAATCAAATTAAAATCGGTCTTGTTGAAGACCATCCCCTTTTCATTGAAGGGTTAAAGAACATTCTTCTCTTGGCTCGTCCAGTTGAAGTATCTTTCATTTGTCACAACAAAGAAGAACTTCTATCGAGTAAAAACGCGTGCAAGGAAATCGACTTTCTCATTTCTGACCTAAACCTAAACGGTGAAATTTGCATAGATGAAATCTCCCAAATAAAATCTGTGGTTCCAAATCTGAAAATAATTGCACTTAGCATGTATCAGCCTTGGGAAATAAAATTAGACCTCGAGCACTCCATCTTCAATGCATATGTCCTTAAAAACAGTGGCACGAAAGTATTACTCGACGCCTGCAAAGCCGTCCTAAAAGGAAACACATACTTCGATCCAAACATAGAAAAGAGTACAGCACACATTAATCCTATAAATGTGCTTCTGACTTCAAGAGAAAAAGAAATTGTCACCTTCCTGAAGGCGGGAAAACAAAACAAAGAAATTGCCGATTTACTCTTCCTTAGTGAATTCACGATTAAAACGCATCGGCAAAACATCATGCGAAAACTCGAGGTACGCAACGTAGCCGAACTCATTAAAAAGTTCAGTTAGCTTCGTGCTATATTTGCAAAAATTTGTTTCAATGAAAAACATTGCAGTTATTGGTGCTGGCACCATGGGAAATGGAATCGCGCACGTGTTCGCGCAAAACGGATTCAACGTTCAATTAATTGACTTGAATGAAGCGCAATTGCAAAAAGCATTGGCGACCATTGCTAAAAACCTAGACCGTCAAGTTGCAAAAGGTTCTTTAACCGAAGAGCAAAAGGCACAAACCCTTGCCAACCTTTCCACTTCAAACTCTATTGAGACAGGCGTTGCAAACGCAGAACTTGTTGTTGAAGCTGCAACTGAAAACGTAGATTTAAAACTTAAGATATTTCAAACCCTCGATGCGAACGCTCCGGCAAATTGCATCTTGGCTTCCAATACCTCTTCCATAAGCATCACTAAAATTGCTTCGGTTACCAACCGCCCAGCACAAGTTATAGGTATGCATTTCATGAACCCGGTGCCTGTAATGAAACTGGTTGAGGTGATTCGCGGATACAGCACTTCAAACGAAGTAAACGATAAAGTTTTTGAGATTTCGAAACAACTTGGAAAAGTTCCGGTTGAAGTGAACGACTACCCTGGATTCGTTGCCAATCGCATTCTTATGCCTATGATCAACGAAGCCATCTATACTTTGTATGAAGGTGTTGCAGGTGTTGAAGAAATTGACACCGTTATGAAACTTGGAATGGGACATCCAATGGGCCCACTTCGTTTAGCCGATTTCATTGGTCTTGATGTTTGCTTGGCCATTCTTCGTGTGATGCATGAGGGATTCGGCAATCCGAAATACGCGCCATGTCCTTTATTGGTGAACATGGTTACTGCGAAAAAACTAGGAGACAAATCAGGAGAAGGTTTTTACATTTTGAATAGAGAAACAAAAGAAACAACCGTTTCTCCTTCGTTTTCAAAATAATTCAAGGTGAAGATTCATCACGACTTTTCTTCGTTTAAAGAAGTTAAAAATCCTGTGCTCACCATTGGCACCTTCGACGGTGTTCACTTGGGCCATCAGGCGCTTCTGAACCGCATGAAAACGCTTGCGCAAGAGGTAAACGGAGAAACCGTTGTTCTTACTTTCACACCGCATCCACGCACCGTTCTCTTCCCCGAAGATCATGGCATTCAATTGCTCTCTGACACTCAAGAGAAAAGAAAATTCCTTGACGATTGCGGTATTGACCATCTCGTTGAATTTCCATTCACCATGGAATTCGCGAAGAAGTCTGCTTTCGAATACGTGCGTGACCTCTTGGTGGTTGGAATGAATGTGCACACGGTAATTGTCGGATATGACCACCGCTTCGGCAGAAACCGTGAAGGCAATTTCCAACTATTGTTGGAATACGCCGACATGTTTCAATTTCATGTTGAAGAAATTCCGGCGCAACTCATTAACGAAAGTGAAGTAAGCTCAACGAAAATTCGAAATGCCATTTCAGTTGGAAACGTAGAATTCGCGATGCAGGCAACCGGACGCAACTACCTGCTTTCAGGCACGGTGGTGCATGGAAAAGGGAACGGTCAAAAGATTGGTTTTCCAACAGCCAACATAAAAATTTCAGATCCGCTGAAACTTATTCCCGCAAATGGAGTCTATGTAGTAGAAACGAACATCAACGGAAAAAACTACCGCGGAGCCATGAACATTGGAACACGTCCTACATTCGAATTAAACGGAAGCCGCTCGTTGGAAGTGCATGTCATTGGGTTTCACAACAACCTCTACGAGCAACCTTTGCAAGTGGAATTTATTCGGAAGCTTCGCGACGAACAAAATTTTGGTTCAATTGATGCGTTGAAAGAACAACTTGCAAAAGACATTGCCAATGCGATTCGCTAAAACAACGCTTTTCATTCTTCTTTTTTCATTCAACTTCATCGTTGATACACATGCGCAATTGGTGTCGTGGGATAAAATAGATACGTGTAAAATATATACCGACCTGAATCTCGCATTGAAAGAACCGAGCAAGGTTTATCGCCTTCACCTCAACAGAAAAAAGTACACCGAGATTCCACAAGAAATATTCCTACTCTCGAACTTAAACGATTTGCAGCTCGATCGAAATAAGATCAAAACCCTTCCAACAAAAATCAACGAGCTACCATTTTTACAACGTTTGAGCGTGAATGAAAACCTGGTAGATTCCATTCCGCCAGCCATTTTCACCTTGAAAAATTTACGCGTTCTCGAATTAGGCGACAATTACATTAGCACCCTTCCAGACGAAATAGAAAAACTGCAAGAGTTACGCATATTAGCGCTTTGGGACAATCCCATCGACTACTACCCTAACGCTTTGGGATCATTGAAGAACCTCACGCATCTCGATTTTCTGCACAACCAAATGAGTTACGGGACGCAAGATCGCATTCTTCAGATGATAGACACGAAGAAAACCAAGGTGTATTTCTCCACTCCTTGCGCCTGCGAAGACGGACATTAAAAATTATACTTTATCGAAGTCTATAACGACTGTGTCTGAAACCGGTTCGCATTGACAAGTCAACACGAATCCAGCATTCACCTCACCGGGTTCCAATGCGTAATTCAGTTTCATGTCTACCTCGCCTTCTTTCACGTGAGCACGACACGTGCAGCACATACCGCCTTTGCATGAGAATGGAATATCCAATCCCGCGCGCTGCGCAGCATCTAGGATCATCTCTCCGGTTTTCGGCATTTTGAATTGCGTGTAATTCCCGTCGAAAATAACGGTCACATCGGCTTGACCTTCCAACACCACTTCTTTCTTCACTACCGGAGGAGCCTGTTTTGCTTGTCCCGGAGAAGCGAATAATTCGTAATGAACATTTCCCTCAGCCATTCCATTCGACAAATAAAAATCTTTCACCGCGCGAATCATCGGTTCTGGTCCGCAAACAAAAACTTCTGAAACGGTATCTATTGGAATGAAACGTTGGGTATAACCTTCGATCTTTTCAGCATCTATTCTTCCGTGGAAAAGCGCAATGTCATTCGGCTCGCCGCTTAACACATGAAAAACTCGGAAACGTCCGAGGAATATGTCTTTCATGTCTTCAATCAAATCGCGGAAGATAATTCCACTGAAGTGTCTATTTCCATATATCAAACTCACCTCTGCCTCTGCATTATTTTGCAGCAAGGTGCGCGCAATCGAAAGCATTGGCGTAATTCCGCTTCCAGCAGCGTAAAGGACCACGTGCGTCTTTCCATCTAAATTATTCGGAGTGAAGTGACCCATCGGGTTCATCACTTGCATTTCCATGCCCACCTTAATCTCTGAAGTAGCCCAGGTGGAAAACACACCACCGTCTACACGCTTAATAGCCACGCGCAATTCACCGTCGTTTGTTCCGCTGCAAATCGAATAAGATCTGCGAATGTCCTCTCCGTTTACACTCGCACGAAGCGTAAGGTATTGTCCGGGTTTGAAGGCATAACGCTCCATTAATTCGGCAGGAACCTGAAAGGCAACAGAAACACTATCTGCGGTTTCCTGACGAACATCGGAAACGGTTAAAGCTGAAAAGGTTGGTCTCATAATATTGAAAAGGCAAAAATAGGTTAACAGGCTTCTGAACAAGAATTTTTCACCGCTGATATTTGCAATGATTTTGTTTAGGCTGAATGAACTAAATTTGTGCTTATGGAAATGGAAATCGCTCTTCAAAAATTTCAGCAATACGTAGACGCTGAAAATAAAATAGAAGCCAAAGATTGGATGCCCGAAGGCTATCGCAAAACGCTTATCCGTCAGATCGGACAGCACGCGCACAGCGAAATCATAGGCATGCTTCCAGAAGGAAACTGGATTACACGCGCTCCATCGCTTCGTCGTAAAGCCATTTTGTTAGCGAAGGTTCAAGATGAAGCCGGACATGGTTTGTACTTGTATTGCGCAGCAGAAACTTTGGGTGTCGACAGAGATACCATGACAGAAGAAATGCTTTCAGGAAAAGCGAAGTATTCTTCCATCTTCAATTACCCAACCACTTCATGGGCCGACATTGGCGCTATTGGTTGGTTGGTAGACGGCGCTGCTATTGTGAATCAGGTTTCATTGCAACGCACGAGTTACGGTCCATACAGCAGAGCGCTTATTCGCATTTGCAAGGAAGAGAGTTTCCACCAAAGACAAGGATATGAAATTTGCATTGCGCTTTCGAAAGGAACTGCAGAGCAAAAGAAAATGTTACAAGATGCCTTCAACCGTTTCTGGTGGCCGGCGTTAATGATGTTTGGTCCGTCTGACAAGGATTCTGCGCACAGCAGTCAGAATATGATTTGGAAAATCAAGCGTCACTCGAACGACGACATGCGTCAGAAGTTTGTAGACATGACGGTTGCTCAAGCTGAATATTTGGGACTAACTATTCCAGATCCAGATTTAAAATGGAATGAAGAAACGGGGCATTACGATTTCGGCGAAATCGATTGGACTGAATTCAACGAAGTTGTGAAAGGAAACGGCCCTTGCAACAAAGAGCGTGTTGCTGCGAAGCAAAAGGCTTGGAGTGAAGGCGAATGGGTTCGTGAAGCGGCGGTTGCTTATGCTGAAAAGCAAAAAGAAAAAGCCGCACAGAGTGCAGCTTAATCCTTAAACTAAAAAACAATTTTATACAGAACGGAGCAGTTGAATCAACTGCTCTTTTTCTTTTACGCCGGCCTCTTTCCACTTCACTTCTCCGTTCTTGAAGATCATGAGTGTTGGAACAGAACGCACGTTGTATTTCGCAGCCACAGCTTGATTGCGGTCAATGTCAATTTTGATAATGCGCGCTTCATCTCCGACAGCAGTTGCCAATTCTTCTAAGATAGGACCTTGGTAATTGCAAGGGCCGCACCATGTTGCGAAGAAATCTACTAAGACCGGCTTATCGCCTTGAATGATATCGTTGAAGCTTCCTTTCATTTTTGTTGAATTAACGATTGCATTTTATTCCAGCTACCTGCATTGTGAACATTGGTGAATCCCATTTGCTTCAATTGCGAAACGGCTGCACCGCTTCTCATACCGCTTCTGCAGCAGAGAATGATGGCTTCGTCTTTTTTCCAAGCTTTCGCCTTCGTAGGTATTTCAGGAAGTGGAACATTGCTTGTTCCTTTCGCGTGTCCTTCAGAATATTCTCCTTTGGTTCTCACGTCAACCAGCTTTGCGCCCTCACGCATCAGCTGCACCAAATCTGCCTTTGGCTTTCCTTTTAAGAATGAAAATAGTCCCATTATACTAGAGCGTTTACTTCCATCCAACCACCACCGTTGTAGACATCTTCTACACCTTGCTGTTGAAGGTATCCGGTCGCCTGTCCGCTTCTACCACCCGAAAGGCAGCACATAACCAAAGGCTTCGGCATGTTTTTAAGTTCTTCCACTTTCGTAGGTACTTCTTGTAACGGAATATTGATTGCACCCGCTACATGTCCACTTTGAAATTCTTCTCTTGAACGGACATCAACGATTGTTGCCGTTCCATTTTTTAAAGCTGCTAATACATCCATGTTTTTTGAATTTTTAGCGAAGGTAGGATGGTAAATTGAACGGTGTTGTGAGGAGAGTCACATTACGGCGAAGCCGATGACACAACACGTTGTGATGACACCTCCGGTGATGACCGTTCCGGATGACACAACACGTTGTGATGACACCTCCGGTGATGACCGTTCCGGATGACGCTCCGCGAAGCGGTCATCGATTGAAAATCGTCATCAACGAAGTTGTCATCACGAAGTGTCATCCTTCAAAGAAGGTCATCGCGAAGCGTATTGTTATTTTTCAACCACAAATCGCTTCACCACCTCTCCCACTCTCACAACATAATTCCCATCTGCGAAGTTGGAAACAGGAATGGCTGTTTGTGTTGAAAGGAGCTGTTGCTTGTGCACTAATTTTCCTACCGCATCGAAGATGTATAAGTCACTTCCAATGATGGAAGAGTTGACTTGAATATTCAATTCAGAGCGGGTTGGATTAGGGTATAAACTTATTGATGCGTTTAGTTCGAAGATGCTGTTATCGATCTCTCCATCGCAGTTCTCGTCTATGCCGTTGCCGCCAATGTCTTCAGCGCCTGGATTGATGTTCGCGTCGGTGTCGTTGCAGTCGGTGTCGTCAGGAGTGTATCCGATTGGTTGCGTGCATGCCAAGATGCTCACTGAAGGATTTCCGTAGGTGTCGCCATCGTTGTCTATGAAATAAACGGTTTGAACTCCTTCGTCTATTTGTCCATCGCAGTTATCATCAATGGTGTTACAAGACTCTGTCGCACTTGAGTTAATGTTGCTGTTGGCATCGTCACAATCGGTGTTGTTGGTTACATAACCAGCACCAAGGTCAGAGCAACTGCTAATTACATCTCCTGCTCCGAAGCCATCTCCGTCTGCGTCTGTGTAGTAATCGAGGAATGTAATCCCGTTGTCAATGGCACCATCGCAATCGTCATCTTCGCCGTTGCAGATTTCTGTTGAGGCAGTATTTTGATTGGCGTTGTTGTCGTTGCAATCGGTGTTGTTGGTGACATATCCCGCACCAAGATCAACACAGCTGTTTGTTGCAGTGCCTGCACCAAATCCATCGCTGTCCAAATCGGCATAGTAATCAAGGAAGATCAAACCGTTGTCAATTTGTCCATCGCAATCGTCATCTTCGCCGTTGCAGATTTCTGTTGAGGCAGTATTTTGATTGGCGTTGTTGTCGTTGCAATCGGTGTTGTTGGTGACATAACCACTTGGCTGAGAACATTCGTAAATTGAATTGTTTGCATCACCGAAGGTATCAGCATCAACATCTGCGTAATAAGTATTGAATACCAAACCATCGTCGATTGATCCTGAACAGTCGTCGTCGATGTGATTACATATTTCAGTAGCAGCAGGATTAACATCTGCACTTGTATCATCGCAATCAGTGTTATCTGTTACATACCCTTGCGGCTGAACACATGTTGAAATCAACGTTGCTAAATCTCCGAATCCGTCACCATCTGCATCTGCGAAGTAATCTACATTTGGAATTACAGTAACAACTGTAGCAGCGCTCGTTGAAGAACATGTGCTTGTGTTCGTCACAACAACAGTGTATGATCCACTTGCGTTAGCAGTGTATGCTGAAGTTGTCGCACCACTAATTGCAACAGCATTGTTGAACCATTGGTACGAAAGACCTGTTCCCGAGTTTGCGTTAAGAACAACACTTCCTCCTTGACAGAAAGTCGTTGCGGTTGCTGGAGTAATCGTTGCTGTTGGAAGCGCGTTCACAGTAACAACTGTCGCCGTGCTCGTCGCAGAACACGTTGAAGTGTTCGTCACCACAACCGTATATGATCCACTTGCGTTTGCAGGGTACGAAGCACTTGTTGCTCCACTAATTATTACGGCGTTGTTATACCATTGATAAGAAAGTCCTGTTCCGGTGTTTGCATTCAATACTACCGACCCACCTTGACAGAAAGTTGTTGCGGTTGCTGGAGTAATTGTCGCAGTAGGAGCAGCGTTTACTGTAACAGCAGCTGTTGCTGTGTTGGTGCAACCGTTCGCTCCAGTTCCTGTAACGGTATACACCGTGTTTGTTGAAGGTGATGCTGTAACCGTTGTTCCTGTTGTGCTTGAAAGTCCAGATGCAGGTGACCACACGTAAGTTAATCCGCCAGTAGCCGTTAAAGTTGCCGACTGTCCCGAACAAATTGAAGCGTTGTTCACACCAATATTTGGTAGTTGATTCACTTTTACAAAT
>JANQWV010000059.1 GCA_030729695.1 Flavobacteriales bacterium
ACGCCGTGAACAGCGCTGCCAAATGTTTTTGCAAGCATAATTTTTTCTTGCAAATGACTTTTCAATAAAACGAAAAAGCAAGAAAGTCATATGCCATAACCTTCTTGCTTCTCTTTCCGAAACCCTCTTCAATCAAGGGTTTCAGCCTATTATATGTTGAAATAACTACCTTAAGACTTCTTCACGAACTTCGTTAAAATCACGATTTGTTGTCCGTCTACTTTACCTTCAATTTGCTCAAGGTTGTCGTGAACCAAACGAATGTTTCTTACAGCAACACCTACGTTCGCTTTTACTTGAGAGCCTTTTACTTCCAATGTTTTGATTAACGTTACCGTATCTCCGTTTTGTAAAATGGCTCCGTTTGAATCTTTGTGAAACTCCACTTCTCCAGAATCTTCTTCGTCTCCAGCAGCGCGCGCCCACGTCAATTGATCTTCTTCCAAATACATCATATCAATCGCATCTGCAGCCCATGAATTCGTTTTCAAGCGATTCAACATTCTCCATGAAACCACTTTCACCGCAGGGACTTCGCTCCACATGCTTGTATTCAAACACCCCCAATGGTTTGCATCAAGTGCAACGCGTTTTTCCAATTGTGCCTTACATACTTCGCAAACTAAAATGCTTTCGTCTTCATTCCCATCTGAATGCGGAGGAACTTCGTAAACCGATAAACTCTCCTTCGATTCGCACAATTCGCAACTTCCGTTGCTGCGCGCCTGTAGCTTTTGTTCTGTAGTCATTTCTTTAATTAGTCAATATTTTTTTCAATGAAGTCAATAAAACTGTGAATCACCTTGATGTGGATTTCTTGAATACGATCGGCGTATCCCATCCAGGGAACACGCACCTCGAAATCGCACAACGGAGCCAGTTTACCGCCGTCTTTTCCCGTTAGGGCAATAACTTTCATCCCCTTCGCTTTCGCTGCTTCAGCAGCCTTCAACACATTCGCAGAGTTACCGCTGGTTGAAATAGCCAACAATACATCGCCTTCATTTCCTATGGCTTCCACCATACGCGAAAAAACAAAATCATATCCGTAATCATTCCCCACACAAGACATGTGTGAAGAATCAGAGATACTCATGGCTGCAATAGCCTGACGGTTGTCGCGGTATCTTCCTGAAAGCTCTTCAGCGAAATGCATGGCATCGCACATGCTACCGCCGTTACCGCAAGACATAATCTTCTTGCCCAACTTCAATTGGGAAGACATGCATTGTGCGCTGTTGTTTACTGAAGTTAAAAAGTCTGGCGAAGCCAACAATTGCGAAAGCAACTGATGCGCTTCTTCAAAATGTTTCTGAACGATCATGCTGCGAATTTACAGCAATCATTGCATAGGAATGTATTTGAAATCGCGAATAACAACTTCGTGCGTCAATCCATTGTTTGGACCAATGGCAGAAAATGGTAACGTCCAGAAATTCATGCGGCAGTTCGTGGTTGCGCCAGGAGCAGGAATCACTATCGGTTGGGAAACTAAACTTCCATCCTGCTTCACGCGTGGAGGATTGTTCAAATTGAAAGACCACGATGCTATTGGAGTTGCGTTCTGGTAGTCCTCACCTGCATAACTGTACCAAGTAATCAACGTATCGGTCCAATTAAACATATGCGTTGTAACCCCTTTCAAAATATCTGGATCAATGAAATTTTCACGCGTTCTTTCCGGATAAAAAGTTCCAAAGCTCACCGGCTGAACAGAAAACGTTGTTGGCTCTTCTGCCGTTGCATCTCCCCACTTCGAAAATTCGATATCTACTTCGCTGTTTCCCTGCGTTAACATGGTGTTGTTGTCCCAAGTAAACAAACCCAAGACTACGTTTTCTGAAAACGACATCGGATCTGCTTGAATGGTGAAAATATAGGTTCCGTATCCTAAGTTGTCTTGTCCAACCACTTCAGAAGAATACCACGTATCTCCGTGCTTCGCAATGGTCAAGTGCAAGTATCCGTTTTCATCTACCCATACATCGTCGTATAGACGAGAGAAGTTGTTTGGTCCTGGACCAACAGGCGTGTTGCTGTACTTAATGTCCCACTTGCGTCCAGCGAAGTCTACAACATCGCCCTGACGACCCAATACATCTTCCGGATTAGACTGCTTACACGTAATCAGTGTAATTGAAGCAAGCACTAAAAACAACAAATATCTTTTCATCTTATTGAATAATTAATCTCTGTGTTAACGGACCCACATGAAACTGAAAAGCTCCCGATTCGAAAATCGGTTGCGCATCTTTTCCAATGAATTTCAAATCTTCTTTCGAAATAGAAAATTCAACGATACGCCTCTGCTTCGGCGCCAATTCTATTTTCTGAAAGGCTTTTAATTTTTTTACAGAAGGGGTAACAGATGCTACTTCATCCGTAGCGAAAACCAACACACTTTCCTTAACCGAACGTTCGCTCGGGTTTAGAACATCTACACGCACAAGTACTTCTCCGCCATGCGCTTCACTTTCATAAATCACTTGAAGGTTCTCGTATTGCACATTTGAGTAGGACAATCCGTAACCAAACTCCCACTGCGGTTGGAAGGCTTTGTTTCCAAAATCTTTGTCAAAAGTCTCAGTGAATTTGTGATCGTAAGTTGAAGTTCCAACTTGGAATTTCGGATACGTGAATGGAAGCTTTCCACTCGGATTAACATCGCCATATAAAATATTCGCCAACGCATCTCCTCCGAAATCGCCAGGCTGATAAGCCATCACAACAGCTGAACATCCGTCAACAATATCGCGAACAATCCGCGGTCTATTTTCAACCAACACCAAAACAACTGGTTTCATTGTAGACTGAAGCATCTTCACATACTCTTGCTGCGCCTTCGGAAGTTCTAAATCGTAAATGTTTCCTGGTAATTCTGTGCTTGGCAATTCACCCACACAAACCACAATAACATCGGCGTTCATCGCCATCTCCAACGGATTACCATTCATTTTGTTCATGGTCTCTAAACCACAAACCTCATTGAACGTAACATTCTTATTCTTGCTCAAAAGAGCCTCATAAATTGTGTTCTTCGTAGCGTCATCGAATTGCGCATCTGTTCCCTGCCAGGTGCGTGTCCAAGCGCCATTCAACAAGGTCATTGAATTCGCAGCGGGACCCGTAACAAAAATCTTCGCGTCTTTCTTCAAAGGAAGAATGTTGTTCTTGTTTTCAAGAAGCGTAATGCTTTCTTCTGCGGTGTGCAATGCCGCAGCTTTGTGTTTCTCTGAAGCAAATTCAGGAAACGCTGCAATGCTTGGTGGCATGGCGTTCTCGAACAATCCCAACTTATTCTTCGTTTCCAAAATTCTTCGAACACTTATATCCAAACGCTCTTCAGAAATTCTTCCTTCCTTCACCAATTCAATTAAATACTTTGTGAAGTCGTAATCGTTTGGCACCATGCACATGTCTATTCCTGCCATGACAGCTAGGTATGTCGCTTCTTTCAAATCAACCGCAACGCGATGGTTCTTCACCAACTTAATTACATCTTCCCAATCGGTAACCGCAAGTCCTTTGAAGCCCATTTCAGTGCGCAACAAATCGATTAAGATTTTCGGATTTGCGTGAACAGGAATTCCGTTAATTTCTCCGCTGTTAATCATGACAGTCAATGCACCTGCATCTATAGCCGCTTGAAAAGATGGACGATAAATTTCGCGCAATTCAATGTCTGAAAGAATTGCAGGTGTGCGATCGAACCCGGTGCGTGTTCCGCTGTAACCCAAGAAATGCTTCATACATGCTGCAACGTGAAGGTCATCTACATTAGAACCGTTTCCACCTTGATAACCAAGAACAAGCGCGCTTCCGAATACACTGCACACATATGGATCTTCCCCAAACGTTTCGAAAAAACGCGACCAATTCTTATTTCTTCCAACATCCAATACTGGAGAGAAATTCCAAGGAATACCTGCAGCACGCGTCTCATAGGCAGTAATTCTACCACCCTCTTGTGTTAAACTCGGATTGAACGTTGCAGCCTGCGCCAACTGCTGTGGAAACAAGGTCGATCCTGTTACGTAATTCGCTCCGTGAATGGCATCTATTCCATAAAGAATTGGAATCTTCAAATTTGTTTCTGTCGTAGCAACTTTCTGAATGCCACCAATGATTTCATGCCACTGCTCGCGCGGATAGGCATGACCACCGCAATTCAAAATTGAACCCACGTGGTAATCAACCAAAGCCGTGTGAAGCTTCGCTGCATCCAAATGATGCGGTTCCACCAACTTGTACACTTCCCCTTCGCAAACGACATCTAAATTCAATTGTGTCATTTGTCCTACCTTTTCTTCAATGGTCATTTTGGAAATGTAGTAATCGTACATTCCAATAAGCTTTTTATCATTTGTAGCAGACTTCTGTGAAGTACAAGAAACATTCAGTGCTAAAAAAGCAAGAATGAAAACCGATTGAAAAATATTTTTTGAAGTCATCATTATTCTAACGTCATGATTGGAAGTTCTACTTTAAGCTTACCCCAAAGCGAAGGATTCAAGTTGAAATTTTCATTATTCACTGAATTCCAACGTTTCTGAAAGTCTCTTGTATCCTGACTTGTAGACTGGTCAATTGCAAAATCAATGTTGTAGGTTGAATTGTTTTTCCAAGGTGCAACACCCAATTCGCTCCAAGGAATAACACATTCGAAAACATATTTATTTTGAAGCGGCTTCACAGAAATTTGTGCTTTGATATTCTTTTCACGCGACCAATCGTAGACGTCGAAATTTCCACCCATCTTAATTCCAATGTGACGGTCACCTTCGTAAAACATCATTCGCTTGTCGCTAATTCCAGTTTCCGAAGAGAAGGCAATTTCAATCGCATCGCCGTTCCAAATGTCTCTTCCGTTTTGCATGTTTCTGCATGGAGAAACATCTTCAATTTCACCACCGATGTACAATTCTTTTTCGTTCCAATTTAAGTAGATCACTGAGCCGTCCATGTTCGCTTGCGCTACATACTGGCCACCTTCAATGAATCCGTCGTTCACCCATCCGTAAGACTTCGTCACAACAAGTGTGTTCGGTTCCTTCGGTTTAAAAGGAATAATCTTAAACTCGTCAACGAACACCGTTCCATTCGATTCGAATTGAATAAGCATTTGCTTAACCGTTCCACCATCTAGATTCCAACCTTCAAATTGAAAATCTACTAAGGGGATAGTAACAGTTCTCCAAGAAGTATCCACTATTCCACCTTCAACATAACCGCTTGTAACGCCTATCCAAGCTTGTGTTCCAGCATAGTCTTCCAACGCCATGGCCCAAGGCAATCCTTTCATAGACCCCTCTTGCGTTTTTACCTTGAATGTAATTGCTGCGCTATTTTCGATTGATCCTAAATCCTTTCCACTCCAATTCGCCCAACCAATTCCAAGACCTAACCAAGGACATCCTCCTGCTTGTTTGTTCCATGTAAATTTCATGGCACCTGTTCCAGAGTATACTTCTTTACGCTCTGAAGTAACAGTAAGACAAGCCGGACTTGGCGTGAACCAAATCTCCGAGGTGATGTCGTCGTTGAAGATTTCAGTCAACTGAAATCCATTGACATCCTTCGTTTCCTCAACTATCACTTCATTTTCATAAAGCGCAAGTTCCTTAACGGTAACGCAACTCGAGAATAAAAGAAGTACAGACCAAAATGCGTATTTCATATGGAGAAATTAAGGCTCTAGTGCAGATCCTTCAGTGAATATCATATAATCTAACCAAGTCTTAGAATATCCTGAAGTTGGATTCGCTAAGAACAACACAGACACTTCAATAATCTTATTCGGCTCGTGCAATCCGTTTCCAATTGGTCCAGACGCCGCGCCGTTCACTAACGTTGGGATGTTGTCGTAACGCTGTGAAATTTTCGCCCATCCGGTCGCAGTCAAGCTCACCTCAATGGAATACATGTCCTCCGTTCCTGCAGAGTACATTCCATCTTCGTTGTCGTCTTCCTTAATTTGGAACAATACCAATCCGTTGTCAATACCTGCTGGCTTGTACAACATCGTGTTGAAATACAAATTAGAAGGATTGCTTGTTAGCGGATAGTAAGTTGATCCGTACGCGCTTCCTGGCATGTTAACCATGCCAATCAACCAATCCCAAGAAACAGCACCTGCCATTTCGTAGTAACGTTCACCTTGCGCGGCGTTGTTATTCGTTTGAACTGCGAAACTCATGTTCGCACCGCTTTGAACGTAAGTGTTCCAGCCGCTGTTCCAACCGTTTTCAAAATCCGCTGCAACAAAACCTTGATAAAGTTTCGATCCAACTACTGTTAGCGTGTCGCGCAACGTGTCGGCAACATTCTCTATTGAAAGTTGAACAGCACAATCTTCAGCACGAAACATTGGAAGATCTGTTGTAGTTCCTGTCCATGTTGCATTCGATGCATCGATAACATTTGAGAAACCTTCGAAACGCTTGATAGCACCCGACTGCAGACCCTTAACCTCTATCGTCCAGTTCACATTCTTCGAAAACGAAGCGGTAAACGTTGTCGTTTCTCCACTCGAAAAATCTACATCGCGATTGGTTATATCAAGATCATTCACCAAGGTGAATTCACCGTATAAATCAATCAATGAAGGTCCTTCGAATTCATCGTCTACCTTACAAGAAGTGTAAACCAATGAAGCAAATAATAGGATGTAAATAGACTTTTTCATATTAAAAATTCATTTGATAAAGTAACATAAACTGACGAACATTGTAATTCTGTGTTGCATCGAAAGCATCGGTATTCTTGAAGTTCGAAAGGTTCATAGACAAACTAGATTTGTCTGAAAAACGGTAGCGCACACCAGCTGCTTGCATGAACTCGCTTCCGTCTGTTTGATACTCTCTGAAGTTATAAATTTCAGAGAAATTGTTTCGAACAGCGGTGTAATCGAATCCATTGAACGTGATTTGTTGAAGACCTAACATAAGATCCCAATTGTCCCAAAATTCGTATTCCATTCCAACAGAAAGTATTTGTGTTGAAAGGTCTACCGCGCGAACGTTTTCTTCTTCTTCGCGAGACGTATTGTCGTTTCTGAATCTTACAGAAACATCGAACAGTTTATCCTTACTTCCGAAGCGCTTACTCAAATGCGCAACAGCCTTCACCTCTGAACGCATGAACTTGCGCGGTAGCAATGTTCCTTCGCCGCGTGTCTCTTGCAACATCAATTGCGTTGCAGAGATTTCGAACAATTGTCTTGGGCTAACGTAACGCGCATTAACAGTTAATCCTTGTCTGTTCGGAGTAGCAGTGCCGTAAGGCGTAATGTTGTCGTACTTCGGTTGAATCAACATGAGGTTGGAAGAAAGCTGACGGTTGTATGCGTTAGACTCGCGCATTAGATCAAATGCCGTAAGGTCTCTTACCACCTGATCATTCGTAATTCTTCCAAAAGAAGTAGGCTGATAGTTGTAATTCACACGCTTGGTTTGCGCGCCTGGACTGCGGAAGTCTGAACTTACATATTTCCATCCCGCTTCAACACTTAAACCTTTCGACGAGTTAACACCCATCCATTTCGCATCGAAAATCTTTCCGTTGGTTTCCGGTGAACCTTCAAATTTCTCATAGTATGTTTTTGAAGTTCCTGCTTCCACATTCACTTTCATTTTCCAATTGGAAATGTCTTTCTTCAACAATAAAGTACCTGTCGTTACTGGGTTGTGGAAGGTGCTTAAGTTTCTAGACGTTCCTTCTATATCGAAAAGCGTCACGTGATTCATTCCAATTTCAAGGAAATTACTTTGAACCAAATTCACATTGTATCCAGCGAATAAACGATCGTTGATGCTGCCGAAATCTGAAGTTCTTACACGTGTAGCAACAGTATGAAACTGCAACTCCTTCACAAACTTCGAAAACTGCAATCCGAATTCTGCCGCTGCTCCTTGCTGTCTCCATTAACTATCTGCTGCATAGAAATTATCGTAATTCATCAAGCGCGTTTGTTGTTGAAACACAACAGGCCCTTGCGTAATAATTTCTTGTTGGGTGTTGGAAAGCGTGTATGGTGAAAGCTTGTAGTTGATGTCACCCAACTGGTAACGAACTACTCCACCGGCAACACCTTTGATGTACAACTGACGAATGTCGAAGCTAACTCCAGATCCCCAGAATCCGCCGTAGTCGTTGCGCACACGCACCATACCTTGGATTTCGGTGTTTCTATTCGGACGAATATTCATTCCTAAATCAACTAAGGTGTGACCGCTGTTCATGCGTGGAATGGTAATGGAATCTTCCACTTCCTGACTCATTCTATCTCCGTAGTAAAGTCCACGTGCAGCACCCGTGAAAACTACTTTACGTAAATCCTTTTCCTGTGCTGAAACAAACTGAGTCACTACAAGTGCAGCAATTCCAACAACAATGTGTAATTTATTTTTCATTAAAAAAACGCTTTTAATTCAACCACTAATTCTCTTCCATTGAAATGATCTAACGAGAAACTTTTGTCTTCGAAAGAGAACCAACGGTGACGTAAATAAAGTCTTGTATTTCTTCCTAATTCAACATCTACTCCTAATCCATAACCGGTTCCGTATTGGTTTCTCGGTCTTCTAGAAACTTCGTCGATGTTCGTTAAATAATTCGCAATGGTTCTTTCGTAGCCAACGTATCCGTTCAACATTACCGTTGACGTAAGCTCATAGTAGATTTCCAATTCTGAAGAGTACTGTCTAACATATGCGTTCTCGTTGGTCACAACAATTGGCGAAAATTTCCTTCCTGCACTTTGCATTTGTAACAATGAAAACAGAAATATTTTGTGTGTTCCAATTTTTCCTTGATACTTCATTTGCGCTTCGGCTACATTGAAGTGCTTCTTATTTATAACCACACCGGAGCTATCGTCTGAAAGCTGAACAGATTCGTAGGTGTCTCTGTAGATATCTGAATATCTTCCATAAGGTCCAACATTCGCCGGATACTGCCAACGCCAGAAGCGAGAGCGCGTAACGCTGTTTACAGGGTGACCGTAGGTGATTATGGCCGCTGCCGCTTCCAATTCCGAAGAAGCACCCATACCTCCACTGAACTTAAATTTCTTCGTACCCCACTGAACGTTTAAGTTCAACCCTTGACGATTATTCGTCATTTGACCCAAGCGAATCATAGAACTTCCAAAGGGTTGCAGTAAAGAAGAGCTACCAACACCCCCAGCAGGAATCTCATTTGCAGCATACTCCTGTGTTGCTGTATTCCAAAAAATTGCAGTGTTGTTAACGACTCTCGGACTTAAACGAAAGGCGTGAACTTCCAAGATTGGTCTTCTGCCAATAACCGGGGTAGACCAACGCAATTGAAGCGCTTCACCCCATTTTCCTTGATGTCTAGGGCTGTAATATTTACCTACCCCCATTTCCGCTTTAAGTGTATGACCTTTGATATTGGTCACCCCTTCAAGAGTAATTACATTTAGTCCAAAGGCCTCACGTGCAAGGCTATCTGTGTAGTTAACACTGTTGAACGTATTAAGCGCAAGGAATCCATTCTTCTTTCCTTTGTGCAACAATTTACCACCGTAGGAATAGTTTGGAACGACAGAAAAACCACCGTTGATTTCACTCTTTCCGACCATACCCAAGAGATAAAAATTCTTAGGCAATTCTTTTCCTTCAATCACTGCGCCTTGGAAGGCACGGTTACCCCAACGCGAATCTTGGTCTATACTTCCTTGATCGAAATATTGCTGATATCTCGAAGCCGCGCTGTTTCCCATAGGATCCCACGGATTTCTTTCAAACAACATAAAACGATTGTAACCACGGAAAGAACCAAAGGTCAAGTCAGAAATACTCAACCACTGAATACCACCCACTCGAACACCCCATTGTCCGTATTTCGTTTTGAAATTACCGTACAAATTCATTCCCAACATGGTTCCCAAATTTCCACCTAATGCAACTGTTCCCAAAGGTTTCTGAATGCTCGGGCGAAGTGAGTCGGCCACCTGCGCGCCGTAAGAAGGGTTAATGACTCCGTTTAAAAATTGGAACATTCTTAAATCGAATCCCCAACTTGATTTATCTGAAAACTGACCCGCTACATTCACCAACAAATTGGGAAGTTGTTCATCGTCACCTATAAAAAAGTTTCTTGGCAGAAGTGTATCGGTTGGTATTGTTCTTTGATAAGCTCTATTCTGCTTCGTATAGGTTCCGAAAAAACGATAGAACCCTGAAACACTTATCTTTCCCGGTGTTAGAGAATCCTTCTTCGGATAAAGTCCGTAAGAAGAGGTGAGGTTGTCTACCTGTCCCCACGCACCATTTCCTTCAACCAGAAATAGAAGCGCTAAAAGAGAAAACAGATATTTGAAATTAGACTTCATTCGCATTAGGGTTGAAATTCGATTCGTTTGAAAGAGACTGCGCGCTTCGGTGCTTGTCCCTCTTTTCTTGGCATCACATAAAACGGAACGTTCGTGTAAGCGTAGTGCCCATTTCCATCTACCGTTTCAAAAAACAAGCGGTAAGCACCTTCGGTTGAAGGGGCAAAAAACTTTGCGCTTGTTGTGAGTTTCTTTTTGAATAGTCCTGCTATTGGCGTTGGAGCACTTTCAGCATCTCCACCCGATTTAATGTCGCGGCTCTCAGGAACAATAACCCAAGCCGATTTCAATAAATCACCATCGGCATCATTTACAAAGGCGCTTGCCTCGTAGATTTCATCAGCTGTTAAAGCAATGTATTCTCCTTTCTTTTTTCCATTCACTAGAACTGAATCCAAAACAGGTGTTCTGTTCTTTACCGTTCCCGGTTTCCAAATGTCTTGAAGAACTTCAACGGCTTCAGAGGCATTTCCTTCAGCCGAAAATAATCCGTACCACGTTGAAGTAGTCTCTTGCTTGTGTCCCCAAAGAAATACATAAGAACCGATGCAGTAATCCTTGTCCGCCTGAATCTCATTGCTCAAGCGCTCTCTGTATGATTTTGCTTTTTCTGAACTGCTTTGTTCTACAGGCGCTCCCCACTTGGTCTTAGCCACTTCCCAATGTCCGTTTGGTCCCCACTCCGTAATCATATACGGACCCTGCCATCCGAAATTGCGAATGTTCTTGCGAACGCCAGCAATGTCGCCGTAGGTATTCACGCAATAAATATCAATCTCTGGAGCGTCGCGCAGAATCAACTTCACTTCCTTTTCATCTAATCCTGCAGTAACTGTTGAAGTCGGATGGTTGTGATCCACTTCATGAATGAACTTCGCAATGTCATTGATAGCGGCCCAAACGCGGGTGTTCGAGTAAAACAAATCCACTTCATTTCCAATTCCCCACATTAACAGAGCAGGATGATCTTTGTACTGAAGGATAACTTTTTTAAATCCTTCCAACTGCGCAGCTACTTTCTTTTCGTCGTTGTAATCGAAACCGTGACGTTCATGTTGAACCCACAGCCCTAACATGACCGTTAGTCCTTTTGAATAAGCTTCGTCTAAAATTTCTTGCGCATTGTCTGTGCTCCAGGTGCGAATAGAATTTCCACCTATTTCAACCAATTTATCGAGCTGAACGTTTCCGCCAGCACCGCGCACATCATATGGTTTGCCATTGCGCAAAAGACGCCAAGCGCCTGTTTCTTCCTGAATAACTGTAACCGGTATAGCACCAACACTGCCTAAGAAAACCCCGTCTCGCTGTGCTGTGCAATAATGAGCACTGACAATAAAAGCCGAGAAAACGAACAAGAAACGAGCAATTTTGTTTTTCATTAGTAATTCATTTCAGTTGAAGGAATCGTTGGCAAAGTACACAACAATTCACAAAACATTCATACAATAAAAACAAATGTATTAAAACCTTTTTGTATAAAGTACAATTTCTCTAAATTAGCAAAAAACTAGATCATGAAAAAAATTCTATTCTTATTCTTAACAATGTTCTCTTTGAGCGCAATGGCTCAAGTAGATGTTACCTTTCAAGTTGACATGAATGGCGTAACCGGATTCACTACTCCTGAAGTGAACGGAACGTTCAATAACTGGTGCGGAAGCTGCGCTCCAATGGCCGATGCAGATGGCGACGGTGTTTGGGACCTTACCATTGCTTTAATGCCAGGCGCGTACGAGTATAAATTTTCATACGACAACTGGGGTGGACAAGAAACATTGGTAGCAGGAAGTTCTTGCACCATGACTACAGGAATTTACACCAATCGTGTATTAAACGTTTCTGTTGCCGACTCTTTACCTGTTGTATGTTGGGGAAGCTGCGCTGCATGCGGACAATCTGTTGGTCCTTACAACATTACATTTGTTGTTGACATGGGCTTAAGTGGCGCAACTTTCACTACTCCTGAAGTGAACGGAACGTTCAACAACTGGTGTGGTGGTTGTGCTCCAATGAGCGATGCAAACGGTGACAACATTTGGGAAATTACCATTGCTTTGAATACAGGAACTTATGAGTACAAATACGCTTACGACACTTGGGCGGGTTCTGAAGCCCTTACAGCTGGAGACCCTTGTACAGTAACTAACGAAGGATTCACAAACAGAATTTTAGACGTAACGGATAACATGGTAATGGACACTGTTTGCTACGGAAGTTGTTTAGATTGCGGAGGAATTAACGTTGAAGAAGAAACTGAAAATGCATTTTCTATCTACCCAAATCCGGTTCAAGGTTCTTTCTTGGTTCAAAGTTCTTCGTTGGTGAAGAGTCTTTCTATTCTTGACAATACAGGAAAGCGTATTTCTCTTCCAACTGTAGCGTTGAATAACAACGTTCAAGTGAACACTGAATCACTTCCAGCTGGAATTTATCACGTTCAAGTTGTAACTGCGAAAGGCGCGACTACACAGCGTTTCGTGAAGTTGTAAGATTAATTAGAACTCAAAAACAAACCCTTTGTCGCGATACTGTTTATACAGTTTCGCGTCGAAGCGGTATAAGTTAGACGGACGGTGACGCACATTCTGCTGAGACTCGTCCAAGCGCTTTAAGAATTTCAATCCGTTGATCTTCTTTCTAAAATTACCCTTATCGAATTCCCTCTGCAAAATCGTTTCGAAGATTGCCTGGAATTCGGTGAGGGTAAATTTTTCTGGAAGAACTATACTCCAAAGAGGCTCTGCAACAATAATGTCTTTGAGAGCACGGAAACTCTCGTTTAAAATTTCTTTGTGATCGAAGGCCAATTTCGGAATACGCTTAATGCTGTGCCATTTGGTTTGTTTCGCCCATTTAGATGGAAGCGGATTAATATCCATTAATTCCACTAAAGCTATATAACCCACAGTGATCACGCGTCCCAACGGGTGGCGATTCACCTTCCCAAAGGTGTGCACCTGACGCATAGAAACATCTGAAAGCGACGTCAAGTCGTTCAATACGCGTTGTGCTGAATCATCTAGATCCTCATACGGATATACCAAGTCGCCCGGAAGTGCCCAAAAATCCTGAAAGGGGTCGGTTCCTCTCTGAATGAGTAAAACCTTCAGTTCTCTTTCATGATAACCAAAGATGACGCAGTCGACAGAAAATGCCGACTTAAAGAATTCGTCAATCGGAATCGAATAGATATCGTCCTGTTCAATTCTTGTCTTTGATATTTTTTTTGAAATAGCCATCCTTCAAAGTTTCAGCGAAAATAAATGAGATTTGGAAGGACTTTTTGTAAAAACTACAATTTTTTTCTAAAAAGTGTTTTTGTCTATTGTACAATTAGTATATATTCGTTACAACCTTTAATAATAACTAACTAAAATGAAAAAGATTTACTTACTCTTTTTGCTCTTAACGACCTTTTTGGGAGCAAAAGCGTTCGATGTCACGTTTAGCGTAGACATGAACGGCACAGGGCTTTCCGACGTTTCCATTAACGGAACTTTTAACGGCTGGTGTGGCTATTGCTCACCAATGACAGACACGAATGCCGATGGCATTTGGGAAATAACAATTCCATTAACCGCGGGGTCTTATGAATACAAGTTCACTGCCACATCTGGTGGATCTTTTGAAAATTTAGCCCCAGGATCTTCGTGTACGGTAACAAACTTCGGTTTCACAAACCGTTCTTTGACGGTTTCGGCAGACGCTACTTTACCTACTGTTTGTTGGCAATCTTGTGTTTCTTGTAATCTAGCTCC
>JANQWV010000060.1 GCA_030729695.1 Flavobacteriales bacterium
GGATAGAGCGATAGATTCATTGAGCATCTCCAATTTCACTGCTATTCTGTTTTCGAGTATCATTCCCCATCCTACTGCATTGCCGTGGGTAATAGGGTCTGATTTCTGAAGGAAGAAAGACTCAATTGCATGTCCAATCGTATGTCCGTAGTTCAGCTTCTTACGAACCGAATGTTCATTCGGGTCTTCGATTGTGATCTCTGATTTTATTTCATTGGAACGTTTAACGAAAACTGCAATGTGAGAAGCTTTATTTGGATTGACATGCGAAAGTGCTTCCCAATAATCGGCATCGGCAATGAGCGCATGCTTGAGCATTTCAGCAAAACCAGATTTCAATTCTTTTTCGGGAAGGGTATCTAAGAATCCAGTAAAAATAAGCACACTGAGTGGCCAACGGAACAAGCCGACTGCATTCTTCACATCCATTAAATCTATTCCACACTTCCCACCTATAGCGGCATCTACCTGAGCCATTACAGTGGTTGGAATGTTTATGAAGTCGATTCCTCTTTTGTATGTTGAAGCTACGAATCCACCGATGTCTGAAATTACACCTCCTCCCACATTAAGAAGAAGCGATTGTCTATCTGCATTGTGGTGAAGCAACTCTTCATACAACTGCCCCACTATCTCTATTGATTTACTTTCTTCACCTTCAGGAATTTCAATAATCGGAACTTCGTTCAATGCCGGAATGGTTTCCAGCAAGAAACGAACGCACTGTTCGTTCGTATTGGTATCGCACAAAATGAAAGTAGCCGAATGCTTGCTCACTTCCTCTGTGAGAATTTTTTGAATTTCGTCGAATGAATGAATGGTTTTAACGTTCATGGATTTGTGAAATTATAACTTATTCTTCATAACAGTTCGTCTTGACATCAAAATGTCATAGGCAACTTAAAGTGACTCCTCTCGTCTTGAAGGTACCTAACTTAAAAGATTATGAACTTAACTATCTCTTTGCAAGAGGTGTGGGCGAAACAGCCTCACCTCATACTTATCACGGGATTTATTATCCTTGTCGGATTCGTCTCTAAAATGAAGTTGTTCGCGAAGGCCAATCAACCCATCGAAGCAGCCTTTGTTCCTGGTTGGGACTTAATAATTATTATGAGAATTATTGGAAGACCAGCCAAACACGCTTGGTATTTTGCTATTCCCGTGTTGAATGTTTTCTTCGGCTTCAAAGTGTTGGTTCAATTAGCACAATCGTTTGGAAAGCGCTCAAATACCGATGCGCTTTTGGTATGCTTGTTCAACGTTTTTTACATGTTGAATATAGCTCTTGCCTACGACGAAGAATATGTCGGTCCGGTTTATCAGGACACCATTGAACCTGCCGCTCCTGTTGTGAAAGGAGTTGCTTAGTGAATAAAAGAGTCGAGGGAAATTTTCACTTCTTGTGGAAGTGTAACTTTCAATAACGGCTCTTGTTCCATGGCGCGCTCAATAGCGAAAACTGCCTCTTTGTTTCGTGCCCAACTTCTACGTGCGATTCCGTTGTTAACGTCCCAGTGCAACATGCTGCGTAATTTCTTATCGCACGCTTCACTGCCGTCGAGTAACATTCCGAATCCACCGTTAATTACTTCTCCCCAACCAACGCCACCGCCGTTGTGCAAGCTCACCCAAGTGGCGCCGCGGAAGGCGTCTCCTACAAAATTCTGAACAGCCATGTCTGCGGTGAATCGAGAACCATCGTAGATGTTGCTCGTTTCGCGGTAAGGAGAATCGGTTCCACTCACATCGTGGTGATCTCTTCCTAAAACAACAAGACCAATTTTTCCTTCAGCAATGGCTTTGTTGAATGCCGCTGCGATTTCCATTCGTCCTTGTGCATCGGCGTATAAAATTCTTGCTTGCGAACCCACAACCAATTTGTTGCTCTTCGCTTCGCGAATCCATTGAATGTTGTCGGCTAATTGTTGTTGAATTTCAGCAGGTGCTGTTTCTTTCAACTTCAACATAACTTCTAACGCAATAGCATCAGTAGCATCAAGGTCTTCCGACTTTCCGCTTGCGCAGACCCATCTGAAAGGCCCGAATCCGTAGTCGAAGCAGAGTGGTCCTAAAATATCTTGAACGTATGAAGGGTATTTGAATTCACGCTCCAATGTTGGAACATCAGCCATCACATTTGCACCAGCACGCGAAGCTTCCAACAAAAATGCATTTCCATAATCGAAGAAATACATGCCTTGCTCACTGTGCTTTTGAACTGCAGCAGCATGACGAATAAGTGAATCTTCAACTTTTTCTTTGAAGAGTGAAGGGTTCTCTGCCATGAGCGTGTTGCTCTCTTCGTAAGAAAGTCCAACCGGATAATATCCTCCCGCCCATGGGTTGTGCAACGAAGTTTGATCGCTACCCAAGTCTATGTGAATGCCTCGTTCAGCAAAGACTTCCCACACTTCAACTATATTTCCAATGAAGGCAAAGCTGTGCGCTTTTCCAACTTTCAAAGCTTCTTGCGTTCGTGTACACAACTCATCAATGTTATCGATGAGTTCATCTACCCATCCTTGTTCGAAGCGCTTCGTTGCCGCTTTCGGATTTACCTCTGCTGTAATTGAAACGCAACCTGCAATATTTCCTGCCTTGGGCTGCGCGCCGCTCATACCGCCTAATCCAGCAGTAACGAACAACAATCCTTCAGCTGCACGCGCGTATATGTTTTTATCGCCACGCTTGTTGCGAAGCATGCGCGCCGCATTCATAACCGTAATGG
>JANQWV010000061.1 GCA_030729695.1 Flavobacteriales bacterium
ATGACAACTTCGTTGAAGGAAGGAGAATTCAATAATAATCGATTGTACAACTCTACCCCTTGCTGATTCAAATGCGAAATGTCTGCAAACTCGTTTATACCAAAACCTTCGGTATAGTAAGTAAGATCGATGTAAGGAACGCCGAGGCGATGGATAAGCGGAGTGAAGCGCGCTAGAAATTTATCGTGATAATTGTGCAGTCCAGCTGAAGCTGGAAGCGGATGACTGCACAAGACTATGCGCTTACCATCGGATTGCATTTGCTTAATCATTTTTTCGAATGCCTCGAACATCTCTTCGTTCGCATCGAAAACCGAATCGTTCAAAGGCTCAACAGCATACAAGATTCCTTTCTTCTCGCAGAAGCCGTTTCTAATGTAGTCGGTATTCGGGGCTTCGTCCTTCACATTCAAGCTAGCTAATCGCACCGCAAGAGCGTTCAGCGTATACATCTTCACTTCCTGCTTAACCAAAGCAAAGGCGGCAGCATTCGTAGGAATGTTCTGAATCAAACGCATGTTACTCTCGGTTCCTTCCAACTCGAACACCGGATCGTACACATCTAGAATGAAAATATCGGCTCGATCTCTCAGGTATTCGTTGTACAACACCAACGATCCTTTCGCATTCTGCGAACTGGTTCCTACATTAAATAAGTTGATTCCAACCTGCTCAAAGATGCGCGGATCATAGCCCCTGTATGCATGAGAAGAGCCTAAAACAATGGCGTCGTATTTTTTTGGGTTGGAAGTTAAGTCGCGCATCATCTGCATCTCCTGTCCGCCGTTGCGCTGCAAATTCGGAACGAAGAACAACGACATTCTTCGATCGATTAATTGCACATTCGAAAAAATGAAAATCACTGCAACGTAAATCGCAAACGCTGCAAGCAAGACCTTCAAACTATTTCGAATCATTAACTTCATTAAAACTGGAAATATATAAAATCAACTTTTCCCCATTGTCCAAACAACGCCAAACACGCCAACAACGCAGCGAATAACCACACCTTCCGATTGGAACCGATTGCTCGTGTTCCCAAAACAATTTCCGTCACCTTTCTGTCAATAAGCACAAACACAACCAACATCAAAATCTTTCCAATGATGACCGCTCCATTTAACGGGACAAACACCGAAGGAAGAAATCCGGGCTGCGACTGAAACGTTGCAATCCCTTTGATAACCTGAATGGCTTGTTCGAAGGACGTTGCTCTGAAAAAGATCCATAAAAAAGAAACACCAACAAATGTGAGAAGCGTTCCTAAGAACATTCTCAATTTCCCTTCCCACCGAACGTTCATTCGGTTTTCTAACACCAACCAAAGTCCGTGCGCCATTCCCCAAACCACGAAGGTCCAATTCGCACCGTGCCAGAATCCGCTAATGGCGAAGACAATGAACAAGTTCAACGATGTGCGGGCGGCACCCTTTCTATTTCCACCTAAAGGAATGTAAACGTAATCTCGGAACCACGTTGAAAGCGAGATGTGCCACTTCGACCAAAACATGCCCACTCCAGCGGAACGATAAGGCAGCTTGAAATTTTCCATCAATCGGAATCCCATCACACGCGCTGCTCCAATGGCAATATCACTGTACCCACTGAAATCGCAATAAATCTGAAAGCTGAAGAAGACCACTGCAATGCTCAAATACATCCAAGAGACTGCGCCTGCGTGTTCATAGACGGGAGAAACAAACTGCGCCAAGTTATCTGCAATCACCACCTTCTTAAACAATCCCCATACGATGCGTTGCATTCCAGCAGAAACATTCGCGTACGTGAGCGAATGCTTTTCACGAAATTGATGCAAGACATTCTGCGGTCGCTCAATGGGTCCGGCAACCAACTGCGGATAGAACATCACATACAGCGAATAAATCCCGAAATGTCGTTCAGCCTTTTGGTTGCCGCGATACACTTCCACCACATAACTTAAACTCTGAAAGGTGTGGAAGGAAAGCCCAATGGGCAGAAGAATGCTGAGCGTATTCAACGAATAATTCCATCCGATTAAATTGGCTATGCCGTTGAAATTATCGATGAAAAAATTGAAGTATTTGAACACCGCCAAAATCAAGCACGTGCTAATGATACTTCCAATTAACCATCGTCGCCCGTTTGGTTTCGAACTTTTTTCAATTTGAATAGCCGCTACATAATCAACGACAATGGTCGCAAGCAATATGAAAATATAGGCCGGAACAAAAAACATGTAGAACACACAGCTCGCTATCAAAAGCATGAGCCAGCGCCACTGATGCGGCAATAAGAAATACAACGCTGTTACAAGAGGAAAAAATAAAAAGAACTCAATGGAATTGAATAGCATTTTACTTCTTGTGTTGAAGGGTTTGTTGAATGCTCTCCCACAACAGCTCTGCTGCTTTGTCCCACGTGTATGTGTGCTCGCGCATTACTGGATTGCGCTGTCCCTGTTCAATCTTTACAATGGCTTCGGCTATGTCAGAGACCTCCGTTGGATTCACGAAGAAAGCCGATCCGTTTGAAACCTCTTCCATCACTGTTCCTTTGGAAGCAACGACCGGTACTCCGCATGCTTCCGCTTCAATCAACGGGATTCCGAATCCTTCGTAGAGACTCGGAAAGACAAGCCCTTCCGCTGCCGACATAAGCAAAGGAAGATCGGCAGTGTGAACATGTCCTAAAAACCGAATGTTCGTTCGGTAATTGATTTTAGC
>JANQWV010000062.1:0-15164 GCA_030729695.1 Flavobacteriales bacterium
CGAGACGCGTTACTGCTCTTGTCAATCATACGCTCGCACAAACCAGCAACTGTAATTGCCTTGCCTTTTTGACCGCGCAGGATTCGAAGTACATTGTATTGTGGAAGGGAGAGGTCGTAATCCTTAAGAGCCAGTCTATTCTTCTCTCCGAACCAAGCAGCTGTAAATAGAATATTAATGCCCAGTTGCTGGTAGACATCGCTGAATTCGGATTGCTGTATTTCGTCTCCTATAGATTTCACGCTGCAAATATATGTACCTACATTTAATGTACCTACATCTTTTTTAAATTTTTTTTTCCCTCCTGAAACTTTTACTCTTTCTTTGACGTATCAACACCGTATGAAAAATTTACTCATTCTCCCACTTTTCATTGTCTTAAGTATCTCTACTTCCGCGCAAACATTTGGAAAATCCAAGATTATCCTACAAGGAAAAGTAACCGAACTTTTTTTAAGCGATAGCACTGAAAAGCCTCTAGACAAGGTGTCGGTTCAAATTTGATCTGAGGGGAAACTGGTTTCAGAAATCAAAACCGCACATCGCGGCAAATACAGAATGGAAGCTCCGTATAAGCAAGTCTATCAAATCAAATACGTGCATGACGGTTATGTAACAAAAACTGTTGAACTCGAGACGAAATCAATCAAACGCGAAGAGAGTGCTATTCGACTCATGTTAACCATTGACATCTCGCTTTTCAAGGAAAACTCTGCGTGTGACTTTTCATTTTTGAATGAGATGCCTGTTGCAAAGGCCAAGGTGCTGCGCAGAAAAGACAATATTTCTTGGGATCTCGATTACAATAAAACAATACAAGACCGCGTTCGAAAAGAAATAAGTAAAGCACGAGTTGCGAAGTCAGTATTGTAAACAATGAAAGCGCTGTAAATTCGCCAAAAGATTTCAAGGTGAAAGAAAGCGCTACTACTCCAAAAAAGAAAATTTCAAAAGCAACAATCTCAAGTGCCTTGGGATTGTTTCGCTATTTAAAACCATATGCATTCTCGTTTTTCATTGGAATGCTTTTGCTGGTTGTTTCAGGGTTGTTAGTCATTGTCATTACAGCTTTACTCGGATTCCTTTTAACACCGAATGCGCAAGCAGCGCTTCCGGGCGGGGCCTTAACTAAATCGCTTCTTGCCGCTATTCATTGGGAAGGCGAAGGAATGACTTCCAAAACATTAGTTGCGTTAGTAGGACTGCTCATCATTCAGGGAGTGTTTTCTTTCTTCCGCGTTTACCTGTTTTCATATGTCTCCGAAAATGCTATGCTCGCGCTTCGCAAAGACACTTATTCGCGAATCATACGCATGCCTATTCAGTTTTACAACGAAAGAAGAGTTGGAGATCTAAGCAGCAGAATCACTTCAGACATTACTGCCATTCAAGAAACGCTCACCACCACACTTGCCGAATTCCTTCGTCAATCAGTTATCATTTTTGTAGGTGTGGGTTGGTTAGTTTCTTACTCGCCTTACCTCACACTTGTCATGTTAGGAACACTTCCCGTGATTATCGTAGTCATGGTTTTCTTTGGACGTTACATTAAAAAATTAAGCAAAGAGACGCAGGATAAAGTTGCCGAATCCGGAGTTGTATTGAATGAAACATTCACGGGTGTTGTGAGCGTGAAAAGCTACAGCAATGAGCCATACGAGATTTCTCGTTATTACAAACGAATTTTAGATGTCCGTGCGAATGCGATGAAGAGTGCCATTTGGAGAGGTATGTTCGGGACATTCATAATCATCTTTTTATTTGGAACACTCGGACTTGTAATTGGTGTGGGTGCTCACTTGCAGCAAACAGGACAATTGCCTGTTGAGGTACTTCCTCAGTTCATTATGTTAACTGGACTTATCGCTGGTTCAATAGGTGGTCTTGCTTCGCAAATGGGATCTCTTCAACGCAGCTTGGGAATTATAGATTCAGTTATGGAAATTCTAGCAATTGATCCTGAAGAAATTCCAGAGGAGGAAACAGCAGTTGAAAAACACTTCAATGGAACATTCGAGTTTAAAAATGTTTCATTCAATTACGCCAGCAGAGCGGAAATGGCGGTGTTGAAAGACGTTTCTTTCGAAGTGAAAGAAGGAGAGCAAATTGCGCTTGTAGGCGCTTCAGGATCTGGGAAATCTACCATTGCCAATCTGCTACTTCGCTTCTATGAAGCAACCGAAGGAACGATTTTATTCGACGGCACACCATCTTCAGATTGGAAGCTTCATGACGTTAGAAAGAGCATGGCTTATGTTCCGCAAGAGGTATTATTGTTTGGTGGCAGCATTCGTGAAAACATCGCTTATGGAAAGCCTTCTGCAACGGATGAAGAAATTAAATCTGCTGCTATTCGCGCAAATGCTTGGGAATTCATTGAGCAATTCACAGAAGGCTGGGATACCATTGTTGGAGATCGCGGCATTCAGCTTTCGGGCGGACAACGTCAGCGTATTGCAATTGCACGTGCAATTTTGAAAGACCCGAAATTGTTGATTCTCGACGAAGCTACTTCGGCGCTTGATACCGAGAACGAAAGAGCGGTTCAGTTGGCTTTGGATGAACTCATGAAGAACAGAACTTCACTCGTTATTGCTCACCGTCTTTCAACCATTCGCAACGCGACAAAAATTATTGTCCTAGAAGGTGGGCGCATCGTAGAAACCGGAACACACGAAGAACTGATGCTAAAAGACAGCGCATATTTGAAGATGGTTGAATTGCAAGAAAGAGCAAAATAAAGTTATCTTCGTTTCTTTTCGCTATGCGCAGATCTTGGGTTTATGAAATATTTCGAATCATTTTGGTGTTTGGGTTACGACTCTTCCACAGAAAGTTTCGCGTTGTTGGATATGAAAATTTAAAGGGCAGTGAAATTCCAACCATCGTTGTTGGAAATCATCAAAATGCCTTGCTAGACCCCATTCTGTGCAGCTCGGTAATTACGCAACAATTACATTGGCTCACTCGCTCCGACGTCTTCAAACCTGGGCTTGTCAGTGCGTTTTTAAGTAAGGCGAATATGCTTCCTGTGTATCGCGAAAAAGACAACGTCGCAGACATTCGCGATCGCAACGAAGCCATCTTCCAAGAGTGTTACAAGCGCTTGAATCGTGGACAGTGGATTAGCCTTTTTCCTGAAGGAACACACAAAGGAAAAAAATCGCTGAACACTCCACTCAAAAAAGGAATCGGTCGATTAATCATTGGAACATTCGAAGCGAATCCGAATTTGCAACAAATTAGAATACTTCCTTTAGGATTAGAGTATTCCGAATTCTTCGAAAAAGACGGCGATTTCATGCTGCGCATTGGAAAACCTATAGTTCTATCGAAAGAAGATTACACTACCGCAAACAAAGCCATTTGGGCAAATGAGCTGGTGGCAGATATAAGCGCTCAATTGCAAGCGGTCATGACAGACATTCGCAATGACCATTACTACGAAGAATACATTACTATTCAAGACCTCATACATTTTGTTTATCCGCACAACGACTGGCATGAAAACGTCGTGATTTATCAGGATATGGTTAACGTAAAACGCTTTGAAAAACCAGCATTTCTCGAAGAACTCAAGAAATTAAATCAACTTTCTAAAGAACTCAGTTTTTCCAATCAAACGGAATACGAAGCCAAGCAATGGCGCATGTGGAATACACTTCGAGTATTCATGACCTTACCTTTTTCTTTCATCGGAAAAATTATCTTCTTCCCTATCTCAAACTTCACTGAGAATTTTGTTCGAACCAAAGTAAAAGATCCGCTTTTCCGAAACTCCATTCGAATTACATTTAAGTTGTTTTTCAGCATTCCATACATTTTGCTTCTCTCCATTATCTTTCCCTTTGTAAGTGTCAATTATTTTATTGGAGTGTTGCTCTTGATCATTGCAGGAACCTTCGAAGTTCGCGCGCGCATGCGATTTGATCGATTCAAAGGAATAATTCAGCATAAGAAAGATTGCGCGAAACGCACGGCCGACTATTCCACCTGGAAGGCGGCACAGGAGCAGTGTATTTTTCATTTAAAACAAATTTGTAATGAACAGAATTAATAGCATTCAACACCTCGGTGTTGCCGTTCAAGATATAGACGCTTCTTTGAAATATTACCGCAAGATTTTCGGGATGAACATTCCTTTTTTCGATAGTGTTCAACCGGCACCGCTGATGGATTGCTACACACACGGTAAGACCATTACCAAGCGTGCAAGCATGATCATGAACTTGCAAGGTGGTTGCGCAATGGAAGTTATTCGTCCTACAACCTTCGAACCTCGCAAGGCAGATTTTCAAATCAAAGTAGGCGATCTTCATATTTTCCAAATACACATGAAGACCCGCGATGTGAAAAACATGCACGCCTATTGCACCCACAACGGAGCACACAATGTGAGTGAAATTCAGCTCAATCCTGCTCAACAGCAAGTGTTCGACTTAACGGATATTGACGGAAATTTCTTCCGCGTAGAACCAACAAAAGAATGCTATAGAGAAATGGGTCATCCGAGCAACGGCGTAGCGGGTTGTAGCATTGGTGTTACCAATATGGAAGCCGCAATGAATCTTTATTCAAATTTATTGGGATACGATGAAGTTGTATTTGACCGCACGGGAACCTTCAACGATTGGGGACATCTACCCGGAGGAAAAGAACAATACCGTCGTGTACGTTTGAAACAATCGGCTCCAACAGGCGGTGGCTTTGCACGTGTATTAGGTGAGACATTTATTGAGTTGGTTCACGCACTAGACCGCGTTCCTGCAAGAACCTTCAAGGGGCGTATTTGGGGCGATTCAGGGTTCGTTCACTTGGGTCTCGATGTGAAAGGAATGAAGAAACTCGGAGCAAACTTAGCAGAACAAGGATTTGGCTTCAGATGCGACAGCAACGATGCACTAAGCATGGGACAAACGAAAGTTCACTGCACATACATTGATGATCCAGATGGAACACTTATCGAATTAATTGAGGTGTATAAAGTTCCAATCGTAGAAAAATGGGGAATCTTCTTGAATGTTGAGAAACGTGATCCGTTGAAGCCACTTCCCAACTTTATGTTGAATGCGCTTCGCTTTTCAAGAATTAAAGACTAACGCGCTGCTTGTCGTTTTAATATTTTTCTGAAAACATTCGGGAAATACCTGTGCAGGAATAAAGCCCGCAGCTCCTTTCCTCCTACACCAAACTCTCTTTTTCCAGCGGAAATACCAGCTAATATTTGATTGGCGCACTCTTCCGATGAAATGCCTTGTGCCTGATTGCTATCCATCTCTCCCGTAGGATTTCCTGATTTATCCAATGCGTGTTTCGAAATTTCAGTAGCAATAAATCCCGGTGTAACAAGAGTTACTTGTATACCGTCATCTTCAACCTCCATGCGCAGCGAATCGAAAAATCCATGCAGCGCATGCTTCGATGCTGAATATGCTGAACGTAAATAAAAACCCCACTTCCCGGTTAAACTCGAAATAGTCACGATGTGCCCTGTTTTTCTCTTGAGCATTTGAGGCAAAACCGCCTTGGTCATTTGCACATGACCGAAGTAATTCACTTCAAAGATTTTTCTATCGTTTTCAAGAGACGTTTCTGCCGTTAAAGAACGCTGACTAATTCCACCGTTGTTGAACAATAAGTCAATTTCAAACTTGGATAGCACCTCATTCGAAACCGTTTGAATTGAAGACGCTTGGGTTAAATCCAACGGGAAAACATGAACCTTTTCAGGAAAAGTACAAGTTCCCTTTACCCGTTCCAATTCTTCTCTTCTTCGTGAAGAGACTAAAACTGTTGCTCCAGCAGCATTGAAAGCCTTTGCAACAGCTTCACCAATGCCACTGCTTGCACCGGTAATCCAAACCACTTTATTCTGAAATTGTCCCATGTTTATATCATTTCCGCGTTAAGAAAACTTAACTTTAGGTTAACCTTAGGCAGAGTGCAAATCAATAAAACACTCCTACCTTCGTGGTGAATAATTCGATTCAAAGATTGCAATAGAATGGCAAAAAAACCAAAAATACTTTGTGTAGACGACGAACAAGATATTCTTGATTTGCTCACATTTAATTTGGAAAAAGAGGGGTACGATGTATGCACAGCATTGAACGGAAAAAAAGGTCTTGAAGTAGCTAAGCGTGAACTTCCTGATTTAATTATTCTTGATGTGATGATGCCTGAAATGGATGGCATGGAAACCTGCAGAGAAATTCGTGAGATTCCTTCACTTAAAGATGTTGTTATTACTTTCCTTACTGCTCGCAACGAAGATTATAGTCAAATCGCAGGATTCGATGCGGGCGCAGATGATTTCATTACTAAACCTATTCGTCAAAGATTGTTAGTTTCAAAAATTAAAGCTTTACTCCGCAGATCCGGTCCGGCAGAAGTGAAAAAAGAAATGAGTATCGGCGGTATTGAAATTGATCGCGATAAATATTTAGTAACCAAAGATGGAGTTCAAATTCAACTTCCAAAGAAAGAATTCGAACTATTGGTATTGCTATCGAGCGCTCCAGGACGCGTTTTCACCAGAGAAAACATCTTAAATTCTATTTGGGGAAACGACGTTATTGTTGGAGACCGCACCATTGATGTTCACATTCGCAAACTACGCGAAAAATTAGGCGACGAAAATTTTAAGACAATTAAGGGAGTTGGTTATAAATTCGAAGCGTGAATGTTCGAACTCCAAAACAAGTAGCCCTCGCCTCTGCGCTTTTCGTTGTGTTGCCTCTTGCAACTGTTTATTTCCTTCTCGTCTATTTTCTTGAACGTGATTTCGAAATAGAATTGCTATTGCTATTCATTGCCTTGGGTATGTCCATAACCTACTTCGTTGTATACACCTTCATCGAACGATTCCTCTACAGCAAGGTAAAAGTGATTTATAAAACCATTCACTCATTCAAAACACAATCAGAAAAAAAGGGATTGGAAATGAGTACCGATATTCTTGGTGAAGTGAACCAAGATGTGGCGCATTGGGCTGAAGAAAAAATCGGAGAGATCAAAGACCTTCAAAATGCCGACAACTTCCGAAAAGAATTTGTAGGAAATCTCGCTCACGAACTAAAGACGCCCATCTTCAACATTCAAGGATATCTAGACACCCTTGCCGAAAACGACGACATGGATCCAGAACTTCGCAAGAAATTCTTAGACAGAGCCATTTCAAGTTGCGAGCGATTGGAACATTTAGTCTCTGATCTTGATGAAATTTCACGTTTGGAGAGTGGCGTTGTTCCGCTTAAAATTGTTCGCTTCGATATTCTTCAACTTGCACATGAAGTCAGTGACTCGCTTGAGAATTTTGCCACTGAAAAAAACGTGAAGCTATTTGTAAAAAATGGGCCGTTCAATGAATTGTGGGTTGAAGCCGATCGCAATAAAATTGAACAGGTGCTCATTAACCTCGTTGTTAACAGCATAAACTACGGGATTGAAGGCGGAGAAACACGCATTCGTTTTTACGACATGAATGACAATGTTCTTGTTGAAGTTGCAGACAACGGAATTGGAATTGCAAAAGAACATTTAGCGCGACTCTTCGAACGATTCTACCGCGTTGATAAAAGCCGGTCTCGTCATGAGGGTGGCTCAGGTTTAGGTCTTGCCATTTGCAAACACATTATCGAAAATCATCAACAAACCATTAGCGTTAGAAGTACAGAGGAAGTGGGAAGTACATTCGGCTTCACCATTAAAAAAGCGAATTAACTTTTTGTAGCGCTTAGCATACTTTACTTTTGTTGAAACAAAATTCCCCGAGAAAGCAATCTCGGGGTTTACTCGTTTGATGAAGCACCTATGAAACCACGTCTTTCCATTTGGGAAAAAGAAATAGCCTCGATTGAAAATAAGATCGCCGAAGAGAAAAGCAAACTTCATTTAAGAGGTTTGGCTGGAAGTGCCCCTGCCTTCATTTGCAGTGCTTTTTATTCCTCTTCTCCGGTTACTCAATTGGTAGTGCTCGACGACAAAGAAAAAGCTGCCTACTTCCTGAATGACCTTGAGGCCATTCTTGAAATTGGTTCCGATGAAAAAGAACAAGAGAAAACTCCAGTACTCTTTTTTCCGCGAACTGCTCGACTGGCTTACGATATAGAGACTACTCAAAATGCAAACATTGCCATTCGCACAGAGGTGCTGAACAAACTTCAGAAGAATAGAAAAAACTACATTGTTGTATCCTATCCTGAAGCACTCTTCGAAAAGGTTGTTACACATCAAGAACTCGAGAAAAACACATTCAGCATAGATGTGGGGCAATCGTACTCCATGGATTTCATTGATGAGGTATTCATTGAATTTCAATTTGAAAAAGTAGATTACGTATACGAACCCGGACAGTACGCCGTGCGCGGAGGTATTGTCGATGTATTCTCTTTCAGTTATGAATATCCCTACCGCATTGAGTTTTTCGATGAAGAAGTAGAAAGCATTCGAAATTTCGATCCGGCAACGCAATTGTCGGTGAACAAAATGACGAAAGCCATTATTGTTCCGAATACACATTCGAAACATTCAGAAGAAGTGCGTATCGGGCTTCTCGATTTCCTTCCTTCCAACACCGTTGTTTGGATGAGCAACACGGAATCGTCGCTTGCGCAATTTCAAACTGAAATGGAGAAAGCAGAGGAGCGATTCAATAGACTTTCAGACAACATTGCGCACGACAAACCAGACGCGCTTTTCACTTCGAAGCACGAATGGTTAAAGCAGTTGGAAGACAAACGCGTGATTGAATTTGGAAGTAAGCGCCAATTCCTTGGAGAAACCGAAGAGTTCCATTGCACGCCTCAACCTTCCTTCAACAAGAATTTTGAATTGCTTGCCGAGCATTTAGAGAATCTTATTCAACAAGGATACAAAGCGCACATCGTTGCAGGACAGTCGAAACAATTGGAACGACTCGATCAAATTTTTCAAGACAAAAGAAAAGACATCGCATACGTTCAAGAGATACTTGAGATTAGCGAAGGGTTCATGGATCAGAATAAAAAAATTCTGTACTACACCGACCACCAAATCTTTCAGCGCTACCATCGTTTCAAGCTGAAAGAAGGATTTAAGAAAAACAAAGAGGCTCTTACGCTGAAAGAAATTCTTGCGTTGCAACCGGGAGACTATGTCGTGCACATAGACCATGGAGTAGGCCAATTCAGTGGGTTGCAGAAAATAGATGTAAATGGAAAAGAACAAGAAGCCATTCGTCTGACATATAAAGGCGGTGATATTTTATACGTTAGTATTCACTCGCTGCATCGCATTAGCAAGTTCACCGGGAAGGAAGGAACTGCTCCTACCATGGATAAACTTGGTAGCAACGCTTGGCAAAACTTAAAGCGCAAAACAAAAACGAAGGTGAAAGAAATTGCCTTCGACTTAATTAAGCTTTACGCGAAACGAAAGTCAACGAAAGGATACGCCTTTCAGCCCGATACATACATGCAAACGGAATTGGAAGCTTCCTTTATGTACGAAGACACTCCCGATCAATACAAGGCCTCTGTTGCGGTGAAAGAAGATATGGAAGCGGCCTTCCCTATGGATCGTCTTGTTTGTGGGGACGTAGGATTCGGAAAAACAGAGATTGCTATTCGCGCAGCTTGCAAAGCTGTTGCAGACGGCAAGCAAGTCGCGGTGCTGGTTCCAACAACCATTCTTTCTATTCAACATTACAAGAGTTTCAGATCGCGATTAAAAGATTTTCCAGTAACTATAGAATACATCAATCGTTTCAAAACAGCGAAACAAAATTCGGAAACATTAGAACGCGTAAAAAATGGAAAAGTAGACATCCTCATTGGAACACACGCTATTCTTGGAAAACGTGTGGTCTTCAATGATCTTGGATTAATGATTATCGATGAAGAGCAAAAGTTCGGAGTCGCTGCGAAAGACAAATTAAAAACATTGCGTGCGAACGTAGATGCGTTAACGCTTACTGCGACGCCCATTCCAAGAACGTTGCAGTTCTCACTCATGGGCGCGCGCGACTTGAGTATTATTCAAACACCTCCACCGAATCGCGTTCCCATTCGAACTGAATTAATTCCATTCGGAGAAGAGATTGTTCGCGATGCAATTAGTTACGAAGTGCAACGCGGAGGTCAAGTTTTCTTCGTTCATAACCGCGTTCAGAACCTTCGAGAAATGGCTGGATTGATTCAACGCGTTTGTCCGGATGTGCGCATTGGCATTGGCCACGGACAATTGAGCGGTGAAGACTTGGAAGAAGTGATGAATAAATTTATTGAAGGAGAATTCGACGTGCTCGTTTCCACGTCCATTGTTGAAAGTGGTATTGACATTCCGAATGCGAATACCATTATCATTAACGATGCGCATCACTTCGGAATGAGTGATCTTCACCAATTACGCGGACGCGTAGGACGGAACAACAAGCAAGCGTTTTGTTATTTGTTAAGTCCGCCAACACACATGCTTACCGACGATGCGAAAAAACGCTTGACGGCCATTGAGCAATTCTCGGATCTTGGATCGGGAATGCACATTGCCATGCGCGACTTGGATATTCGCGGAGCAGGAAATTTGTTAGGTGGTGAACAGAGCGGATTCATCAATGAATTGGGATTTGAAACGTATCAGAAAATTTTAGATGAAGCCCTTCAAGAACTGAAGCAAGAACATTTCCAAGAATTGTATGAAGAGGAAATGAAGAAGAACGCTTCGTTCGTAAAAGACACTGCCCTTGAAACCGACTTTGAATTGCTCATTCCCGATGAATATGTTGGTAATATTTCCGAGCGTATTGCATTGTACAAAGCGCTCGACGACATGGAGCATGAAGAAGAAATTCAGAAGTTCTCTAAAGATCTCGAAGACCGATTTGGCCCTATTCCGAAGCCCGTTATTCAATTGATAGACACCATGCGTCTGCGTTGGAAAGCGCGAGAAATTGGTTTCGAAAAGCTGGTGTTAAAGAGCGGGAAGATGATTGGATATTTCATTTCGAAACAAGACTCGCCATTTTACCAAAGCGATGCCTTCACACGTGTTCTGAATTTTATTAAGTTGAATCCAGTTGCTGGAAAAATGTATGAGAAAGACGACACCCTTCGCATTGCATTTCCAGATGTAACAAACATGGATAAAGCCAATCGCCTGCTTAACGCGCTAACGGAAGGTTCTAAATTGTAATCAAGCCCACTATTATCGTAAATTTGCACACTTTCAAAAACTATTATGACATCACCAAGAGTTCGTGTTCGTTTTGCTCCTAGCCCCACTGGCCCTTTGCACATGGGTGGAGTTCGTACTGCTTTATACAACTACCTCTTCGCTAAAAAAAACGGCGGAGATTTTTTAATTCGAATTGAAGACACCGACCAAACGCGCTATGTTCCGGGTGCTGAGCAATACATATTAGATTCATTGAAGTGGTGCGGCATTGAACCTACCGAAGGTGTTGGTTACGGCGGAAAGCACGAGCCTTACCGTCAAAGCGAAAGGAAGCCTATGTACAAAGCGTTTGCTTTGGATTTGATTGAAAAAGGTTGGGCATATTACGCATTCGATACCCCTGAAGAATTAGATAACATTCGCAAGCAAGCCGAATTGGCGAAGATGCCGAACTGGCAATACAACAGCATTTCGCGTATGACCATGAAGAACTCTTTGACCCTTCCGGCAGACGAAGTTGCAGCTCGATTGGAAAAAGGAGATCCGTTTGTTGTGCGTTTCAAAATGCCTCGCAACGAAGAAGTTAGATTTCAGGATATTATTCGCGGATGGGTTGTGTTCTCTACAAACGAACTCGACGACAAAGTTTTGTATAAGTCAGACGGAATGCCAACTTATCACTTGGCCAATATCGTAGATGACCACACCATGGAAATTAGCCACGTTATTCGTGGTGAAGAGTGGTTGCCTTCTGCGCCATTGCACGTGATGATGTACAGAGCATTTGAATGGGAAGCCCCGTTGTTCGCGCATTTGCCGTTAATCTTGAAACCAGACGGTAATGGAAAATTGAGCAAGCGCGATGGGGATCGTCTAGGATTTCCCGTCTTCCCTTTGCAATGGACCGATCCAGAAACAGGAAATATTTCAAGCGGTTACCGCGAAAGCGGATACCTTCCAAAAGCCTTCATTAACATGTTGCTTTTGTTGGGATGGGCACCGAGCAACAACCAAGAGATTTTCACTTTGGATGAAATGGTTGAAGCCTTTACCATTGAGCGTGTTGGAAAATCTGGTTCGAAATTCGATCCAGAAAAAACGAAGTGGTTCAATCAACAATACATGCGCAACACGCCACGTGCTGAGCTTGCAGAAATGATCATGCCTGCCATTCAAGAACGCGGATACGATGTTTGTTCAGAATACGTTGAAGGTGTTATTGAGCTTATGCTTGAGCGTGCAGTCTTCCCTAAAGATTTATTGGACGGTGAATATTTGTTTGTAGATCCAACTTCTTACGACGAAGATGCTGTTGCGAAGAAATGGAAAGCAGGAGAATCTGCAGCTATTCTTCAAAAATGGGCTGCTGTGCTCGAAACACTTGAGCCATTCACTGTTGAAACCATTGATGCTGCTATGAAGCAATTCCTTGCTGATAACAATGTAGGAATGGGTGCTGTAATGCCGTTGTTCAGACTTGCATTAACGGGAGTTCTAACAGGACCAGGCGCATCGCATGTTGCGGCGTTGGTAGGAAAAGAATTCGTTTTGCCACGCATTCAAAAATGCATTGACACCCTAGGTTAAAATGAAAATTCAATTGAACAACATTCAGGTTCGTGCACACCACGGATGCTGGAAAGAGGAGGAAGTAATTGGTGGCGATTACCGCGTAGATGTGTGGATCGAAGGGGCTTTCGAAGTGTCGGCTGAAACAGACGACCTAGAAAAAACCATAGACTATGTTGCAGTAAAAGAATTGGTTCATGCTGAAATGAAAGTAAGAGCCAAGCTTATTGAAACGGTTTTGGTTCGCATGCACACGGCCATGAAACTTCGTTTCCCGAACGCTCATTCGGTTGGAATTCGATTGACGAAAATTAACGCACCTATGGGACACCAAGTGGAAAGCGTTAGTGTAGAAATGGAAGGTTAAACCAGTTTGTTCGCTACCAAGTATTCTGCAATCTGAACTGCATTTGTAGCAGCCCCCTTGCGAAGATTATCGCTAACTATCCAACAATTCAAGGTATTCGCTTGCGACTCATCCAAACGTATGCGCCCAACAAACACCTGATCACTTTCCGCTGCGTGAATCAGCGGCATTGGATATAACTTCTGTTCAATATCGTCTACTACTTCTACTCCAGGAAACGCGCTTAATACTTCTTTAACCTTCGCTAAATCCGGCGTTCTTTCAAATTCAATGTTCACCGATTCTGAATGTCCGCCCATTACCGGAACACGCACTGCTGTAGCGGTAACAGCAATTGAATCGTCTTCCATAATTTTCTTCGTTTCAAGAATCATCTTCATCTCTTCCTTCGTGTATCCGTTCGGTTGAAACACATCGATCTGAGGAATGAGGTTCATGTCTATGGTGTGAGCATAAGCTCTTTCGCCTTCCTTTCCAACACGCTCGTTCATCAATTGGTCCACGGCAACTTTTCCTGTTCCAGTCACGCTTTGATAGGTTGAAACAACTACTCGTTTGATTTTATATAAGTCATGTAGCGGCTTCAAGACCATTACCATTTGAATGGTGCTGCAGTTTGGATTTGCGATAATCTTGTTATGCGCATTTATGCTGTTTGCGTTAATCTCTGGCACCACCAAAGGAATACCTTCAGCCATGCGCCATGCACTGCTGTTGTCTATGACTACACATCCCGTTGCAGCGAATTTTGGAGCCCACTCTAAACTCGTTTCTCCTCCGGCAGAAAACAAAGCAATATCCGGAGAAGCAGCAACTGCAGTAGCTAGAGAAACTACCGACCACTCTTTTCCACAACAAGAAACGGTTTGTCCAACGCTCTTTTCAGAGGCAACAGGAATGATTTCATCGAAAGGAAATTTTCTCTCTTCAAGAATTTGAAGCATCTTTTTTCCAACCAATCCGGTAGCACCTACAACTGCAATTCGCATACATATGTTTTTCACGAAATTACTACTTGTGCATTTTAGTTTCGACAGAATAATCACAAAACATTTATCATGCACTACAAAAAATTAATCCCCCTTGCTTTTGCACTTTCTTCGTGCACGCCACTACCCGCTCAAGTCAATGAAAATTTCAGCGACGGCGACTTTATTCTCAATCCAACTTGGAACGGTTCCAATGATGAATTCATTGTCAATGCAACGAAAGAACTTCAATTAAACAATGTTGTTGGTGGACAAAGTCAACTTTCAACTTCGTCTATTGATGCCTCAATAAACTACAAGGAATGGCGTATTTCAGTGAAGCAAACATTCGCTGGAAGCGACAACAATCACTCTCGAATTTACTTGATTTCGAATGGATCTGACCTCTCGTTTGCCAATGCAATATCGGGGTCTAGCAGCACAGGCTATTTCCTGAAACTCGGTGAAGCAGGATCAACCGACGCTATTAAATTCTTTCGAGACGATGGACCGATTGGAATTGTGGAACTCGCCTCGGGCACTGCAGGACTGATAGCATCTTCCTTCAACATAAATATACAAGTCTTAAGAGACAATGTGGGAAATTGGAACATTAACGTTGACCCAACTGGCGGAACAAACTTCAGCAATGAAATTTCAATCTTCGATAACACGTATACTGAAATCTCCTTCCTTGGCGTGAGTTGTATCTACACTGCATCGAACGCTACGAAATTTTATTTCGATAATATCTATTTCGGAAATCCAATTATTCCAGCTATTCCGAACACACCGAACGTTCGTTCGGTTGTTTTAAATGAAATCTACGCAGACCCCACTCCGTCGAATGGATTACCCGATGCTGAATACATAGAACTGTTCAACGCCGATTCAATTCCATTTGAATTATCGGGATGGAAACTGGTGAATTCTTTAACTGAGAAAACACTTCCAACATTCTTACTGAATCCAAATGAATACGTCATTATCTGCGATGCGAACAACACTTCATGGTTTCCCAATTCAATTGGAATTGCATCGCTGACAGCTCTTACGAATTCGGGCGATAGCCTTACTTTGCTCGACTTCAACAACAATGTCATTGACAT
>JANQWV010000062.1:15264-22057 GCA_030729695.1 Flavobacteriales bacterium
CAATTCAATGAGAGCATTAATGTTGGAAATTCAAACAGCTTCGTTTGTGGCAATGCGCAAATCTCAACCGTTCAATATCTGGAGGGAAATACAATGGTTGTAATAACGTTCACCTCAAACCTTCAACCTGAAACAACATACACCCTTTCGCAAACGAACCTTGAAGATTGTGAAGGCAATTCTTCGAATATCACGTTCGATATTTATCAAGGAAAAACTCCTGAATTCGGAGACCTCATACTCACTGAAATTCTTGCCGATCCCGATCCTGTTGTCCAAGGCATCCCTTCCGAGTTTATTGAAATCTTCAACAATAGCTCACACACGCTCGAACTAAAAGGGCTTTCCATAAACAGCAGTGTCTTTGAAGGAAGCCATTTACTTTTTCCAAATGAATATTTGGTCGTTGGTGATCTTTCCGAAGCGCTTTCATTTTTGTCTGTTTCAAACAAACTGTTAGTTCCTTCCTTCCCCACATTGACCAATTCGGGAATGCTCTTGAAATTATCCATGAACGGAATGCACCTCGATAGCATTCGTTACAGCATTGATTGGTTCAACAATTCTTTCAAAGCCAACGGCGGATGGTCGCTTGAATTAGTGAATCCAAATTTACCGTGCAGCAATGCCCGCAATTGGAAGCCCTGTGAAAACGAAATGGGAAACACGCCTGGAGAACAGAATTCCGTATTCTCGAATTCGCCCGATATTGAAGTTCCTGAATTGCTTTACATAACCACTGAAGACAGCGCCGCTGTTCTTCATTTCAATGAACCAATAACTCTAAACGGAGATTTGTTTCAAGAAGAAAATTTAGTTGGAAACTTCGTCGTTGAAAATCCTTCATCACAAATTATTTTAAATAATTCCGCGTTACTTAACTCCGAAATATTCACATACGCCCTTCACGGAATTTCAGATTGCAGCGGCAACAGCACATCAGTGTCTTTTGAATGGGGGTTTCCCGAAAATGCTTCATCTGGAAATTTAGTCATCAATGAAATTCTATTCAATCCCTATGCGAATGGTTCAGACTTCGTCGAACTTCACAACACGGCTTCATACGCCGTTTCCATCGCGAATCTGTCTATTGCTAATGGCTATTTAAACACCGGTTCAGAAAACGAAATTGCAACGACAGAAGGACGAATAATCCTTCCGCATGAGTTCATTGTTTTCACGGAAGATGGAACTGATCTCGTTGCTCTGTATCCATCTATTCAAGCTAAAAACATCATTCGTGTAAATGCACTTCCTGCATTCAATAACGCCAGTGGAACTTGTGTTATCTATTCCAATCAAAATGAAATCATCGATGAATTCAATTACACCGAGTCTATGCACTTTCAATTGCTCAGTTCCTTTGAAGGTGTATCGCTTGAACGACTTTCACCTGAACTTCCAACAACGCAAGAAAGCAACTGGCACAGCGCATCGGAAGCGTGCGGATATGCAACTCCGGGTATAGCGAATTCGCAAATAATTTCAGTCGAAAACATGGACGGAGATTTTAGTCTTTCAACCCAAATCTTTTCTCCAGATAACGACGGCCTCGAAGACGTCATTCAATTTCATTTTTCAAATTTGAAATCTGGGAGTGTTGGAAATTTAACCATCTACAATGAACGCGGTATTCGCGTCAAGCGATTAATTCGAAATGAATACCTCGGCACGAAAGGCAATGCAATTTGGGATGGATTATCAGACGAAGGGGAGCCACTTGAAATAGGCATTTACATTGCTACCTTTGAAGCATTCAATCAAGATGGAATTCAAGTGAGACACAAACGCGATTTTACCTTAGCGAGAAAACGATGAGCCGATATTTTGTTCACACACCGCGCATCATTCAACGGCTCTTTCCGAAAGTCACTTGGCGTAAAGAAAATTCTGAATCAGTCTACCTCACTTTCGACGACGGGCCCCATGCGGAAGTTACTCCGATGCTTTTGGAATTGCTTCGCGAACACAACGTGCGAGCGACTTTTTTTCTTCTTGGAAAAAATGCAGAGAAATATCCTGAGCTTGTCAAACTTATTCAAGAAGGAAATCACACGATTGGTTTTCATTGCAACGAACATTTGAATTCGCGAAAACTCAATCGTGTTTCGCTTCTGAAAAATTTCAAACTGCCAAAGTATTTTCCTGCTACTGTGCTTTTCAGACCTCCGTATGGCAAACTAAAATTCTGGCAATACAATTTTCTGAAGAATAAGTTCGCGTTGATTGGCTGGACAGTCATGCCTGGAGACTTCGATCAAAAAATCGCCTTTCAAAAACAATTGGATCGCCTTAAAAAAGTAACTCCAGGAGATATTGTTGTGTTGCATGAATTGCCTAACACAATAGAATTACTTCGAATCTATTTTCAACAAACAGAAATCAAATCGTTCGAGAAATTATAGCTCTGTTTCATTTTAAGAAAGTATTTCTTATTATTGCTATATGAACCTTAAGCAAAACCTCCTGACCCTTTTGGGGTTATTGTTGTGCCTTACATCTTGGGCGCAAGCTGGAACTGTAAAATTTTCAGGTAAAGTCATCGATGCACAATCGCAGAAACCGCTAGGTGCTGTATTGGTGTATTTCGAAAACACTTCTTACGGAATGAGTTCAACTCCCGATGGCACCTTCAGCATTGAAGCTCCTGTTGGGAATTACACCCTCATTGCAGCGTACTTAACCCATCAGACCTTCAAGAAAGAAATTAGTTTAACTGGAAACCAAGAGTTCAATTTTGAGTTGAATTCCAATGAAGGGCAAATGAATTTGGTTGTTATTTCTGCAGGAAGATATGAGCAGAACATTGGTGAAGTAACGGTGAGCATGGAGGTAATTCAACCCAAACTAATTGAGGATAAAAACGCCGTAAACATTGACGAGATTTTACAGCAAACTCCAGGTGTTGCAATTGTTGATGACGAGCCACAAATTCGCAGCGGAAGTGGTTACAGTTTCGGTGCGGGAAGTCGCGTGCAGGTATTGGTAGACAACATTCCAATTCTAAGCGGCGATGCCGGAAAACCGAGCTGGGGTTTCCTTCCAACCGAAAATGTATCGCAAGTTGAAATTATCAAAGGCGCGAGCAGCGTGCTATACGGAAGCTCTGCATTGAGTGGCGTTATAAATTTCAGAACAGCCTATCCAACATCAAAACCAAAAACAAAAATTTCCGTCTACCACGGTTTCTATTCGAAGCCACAAAGCGACTCTGCCGTTTATTGGAACAGACAAGGAATGAAAAGCGGTATCAATTTCCTTCATTCGGAAAAATTCGGAAAACTCGATTTCGTATTTGCTTCAAGCATGCAATACGATGACGGACATTTAGGCCCGATTAAAGACACTGCCGACGGAAGTTTTTCAAACGGCAATTACAACCCGCTGAATGTTGATCGATACAATGCTGGAAATCGTGCCCGCCTAAACCTTAATCTTCGCTATCGCTTAACCGACAGGCTCTTTATTGGGCTTTCGGGAATTTATTCTACAAGTAATTCATTGGCTACATTAATCTGGGGCAATAGCACAACAGGTTTGTATAGCGCTTATGCAGGCAGCGCCACACGCACCGTTCAACAATTGTATACCGTTGACCCATCTATTCAATACACGAGTAAAAAAGGGGCTGTGCACTCTTTGAAAACGAGATGGCAGTCGTTAGATAACAACAACGATAACAATCAAGGAAATTTCTCTGACGTATTCTACACCGAATATCAAGTTCAAAAAAATTGGGAACTGAGCAAGATTAAAAATCTGACTACAACTGCTGGTGTTGTGAATACAGAGACCGAGGCTCGGGGTGAATTATTTGTGGGCGGAAACACAAATGGGCGCAACGAGGCTAGAAATACTGCTGCTTATTTTCAAATCGATAAAAAAGTGGGAGAAAGACTTAACCTTTCCGGCGGTGTGCGTTACGAGCAATTTGTTTTGAATACTGAGAAAAATGGAAAGCCTGTTTTTCGTGCAGGGGCGAATTACAAATTCGGACAGGCGTCTTATCTACGTGCTTCATACGGACAAGGGTACCGCTTCCCAAGCATTGCTGAAAAGTTCATTGTAACTGGACTTGGAGCGATTCAAGTATTCGCAAATCCAGATCTAAAACCAGAGACTTCATACAACGCGGAAATCGGAATTAAGCAAGGGTTCAAAATTGGAGAGTTCAAAGGTTTTATTGACCTTGCTGTATTCCAACAAGAATTTAGAAATTTCATTGAATTCACCTTCGGGCAGTGGACGCCTGTTCCCGTTTCGGATTTAACAGCACTTACTAGTGCAATTGGTTTTAAGAGTTTGAATACAGGGGGCGCGAAAGTGCAAGGTGCAGAATTGAGTGTCCTTGGTACAGGAACAATTCGCAAAATTCGATTTGATGTATTGGCGGGTTACACCTACACCAAGCCTGTTAGCACGACACCTGACTATGTTTATGCGCAAACCATTCAAACACCTGGAACTATTGTTATTGGCGAGTTTGCACAAGCTTCTTATCAAACCACGGGCGAAAATATTTCAAACAATATTCTAAAATATCGCATGCAGCATTTGATTCGTATCGATGTTGGCGCAACAAAAGGGAATTTTAATTCTGGAATCAGCTTCCGAGCGAATTCTCATATGCAAAATATTGACAAGGCTTTTTCTCAATTGGAAAATTACTTCCCGACTGAATTCAACCCAGGAATTAATTCTTGGAGAGCGAATAAGACGAAAGGAGATTATGTTTTCGACGCTCGTGTAGGCTATACATTTTCAGAAAAACATAGAATCGCATTCATCGTAAACAATATTCTCAATCGCGAATACGCTATTCGTCCGCTTGCTATTGAAGAACCTCGCGTGACCATGTTGCAATACACCTTAAGTTTGTAGCATGAAAGGACTTGGTATTATTCCCGCACGATTCGGAAGCACTCGTTTTCCTGGAAAGCCACTTGTTGAAATCAATGGGAAATCAATGATTCGCAGAGTCATTGACCAAGCCAAAAAATGTCAGTCGCTGCAAGACGTATGGGTTGCAACAGATGACGAGCGAATTTTCAATCATGTGGAAGAATATGGTTGCAAAGCATTTTACACTTCGGAACATTGCAACAGCGGAACCGAGCGCATATGTGAACTGCTTCCAAACATTGAAGGACACTTCGATTTTGTTTTGAATATTCAAGGCGATGAACCCTTTGTTCATGTTGAATCGTTGGAAGAACTTTCGAATGCGCTTATTGCTTCGAAATCAGACATAGCAACTTTGGCCGTTCAAATTGAGAACCGCGACGAGACCAATGATTCGAACCGCGTAAAGGTCGTTTTCAGCACTTCGGGAAGAGCCTTGTACTTCTCACGATCAACCATTCCTTTTGCGCGCAACGGAGAGCCTGATTACTTCAAACATTTAGGGGTTTATGCTTACACGACGAATGCCCTTCAGCAAATAAAAAATCTACAAGCTTCTGCATTGGAATTAACCGAATCACTCGAGCAACTTCGCTGGTTGGAGCACGACCTAACTATTTCGGTAGTAGTAACTTCACACGACTCAACAGGAATAGACACTCCAGAAGATTTAGTGAAATATCAAGCCTAGGCTTGTAAGACCAATAAAAATCCGTATTTTCGCACTATGCAGTTCGAAAACCTAATCAAAGATTTATTGTATTCTAACGATTGCGTGGTTCTTCCCGGCTTGGGTGGATTCATTGCAAAGTATAAGGGTGCATCATTGAATACGAGCTTGCACACCATTTACCCTCCTCAAAAATCAATTGGATTTAATCCGCAAATCAAAGAGAACGACGGCTTGTTGGTTTCTGCCCTTTGCGCTTTGAACAATTGTTCTTATTCAGAAGGAAAAGCTGAACTAGACGCTTGGGTAAAGGAGCAATCGAACACTTTGCTTCGTGGTGAAAAACTTTCATGGAAAGGAATCGGAATCTTGTTTCAAGATCGTCTTGGAAAAATTCAATTCATTCCAGACAGCAAAGGAAATTTTTCGGTTGAATCGTTCGGATTAGAAAAGATTATTCTTGTTCCTGTTGAACGCGAAGTTCAAGAACCTGCTGCAGCTGAAGTTTCAGTCTTAGAAAAGCGCGCTGCTCAAGGTTCAAAGTGGATTTGGAAAGCTGCTGCTGTATTGGCTTTGCCAATTCTAGGTGTTGGAATTTTTGCATTATCGCACAAAATCGAATCTACAGATTGGCAATACGCCTCATTCAAATTGTTGGGCACAAAGAGTCGCATAGCAACGTATACTCCAGAAACTTCGCGTAGCATTCCAACTTACACGGTTACCGAAGAGCCTGAAATTATTTCAATCCCAACAGTTGTTGTATCAACGGAAGTTGCTCCAATTAAAACAGAGGAGCCTGAAGTTGTTTCTGCCGGAAAGAAGAAATATGAAATTATTGTCGGTGCTTTCGCGGTACCTAATAACGCGAAACGCTTGGTTAAAGAGTTGAAAAAGAAAGGTTTCAACGCGTGTCTATCTTCGAAGAAAGGAAACCTTCAATTGGTTTCTTCAGGAGGTGCGGATAATTATGAGGGAGCACTTCAACAATTGGATAAGGCAAAAACCGAGATTAGTCCTTCTTCTTGGTTAAAAGAAAATTAACACTTCATTTAGATTCGTTTTACTCGATTTGCTTTTGTTTTGAACCTCCAATCAAAACCTGACTATGCGCATAGGAGAACGTATTAAAAACAGAGCAAAAGATTTGCGTCTTGGACCAACAGAATTGGCTAAGATTATTAACACATCTAAGCAAAACGTTTACGGAATTTACAGAAG
>JANQWV010000062.1:22157-51601 GCA_030729695.1 Flavobacteriales bacterium
AAGTTTTCGAACGTATGGTTGATGAATCCTATGGTCTAGAAAAATTCAAGTCGGCTTTTGAATTCGTTCATTACAGCAATGTGCTCGGAATGCGTAAACCAGATCCTGAATCTTTTTTAGAAATTTGTCGCATCCATGGACTTACGCCCGAAAAAACCATCTTCATCGATGACTCCATTCAGCATGTTCAAGGTTCCATTAAAGCTGGACTGAAGGGTTTGCACCTTCTCCCTCACCAAACTCCAGCAGAATTAATAGACCCTCTAATTTAATTTGAAGGCTTTTTTACTGATTGGTTTTGTGAACGATAGCGGTACCATTTTCTTCACGCCTAAACCCTTGGCTTGAACATAACCCGAAGCTTGAAGCTCTATTTCATCTTTAAACATAAGGCTCAAAGCGTTGCCAAGAAACCCTTCTACATCGGTAATATTCGTGAATACCTTAATATCGTAAACCTTAGAAGATTTAGGCGCAAGTATAACCGGTTGAGCCAATGAAAGTGACCCGGCAATATTGCCATCGATACGCAATTCCAAATCAGATTCGAACAAGGTAATCTTGTATGGATTAGGGTTTTCTAACCCAATACGTAAAACCGCACTTACATTACTGTTCGTTAATTCAAACAGATCAATATCTTCAACGCGCTTAACTTCAACATTCTTATAAATCTCACAAGAAGTAAGTCCAACTATTAAAAATAGAAGACACGCCCATTGAATTGAAACAACTTTTTCTTTCATAACACCCTCACTAATCTAATTCAACCCGGAACGAAAATTACTTCGAGAAATTATCGAAGAAATACGGAATTGTCTCAATACCCTTGTAATAGTTGAACAACCCGTAGTGCTCATTTGGAGAGTGCAAGGCGTCTGTATCTAATCCAAAGCCCATTAAGACAGACTTCAAGTTCAATTCAGATTCGAACATCGCAACAATTGGAATAGATCCGCCACCTCTGGTTGGAATTGGCTTCTTACCATATGTCTTCTCCATTGCATCAGATGCTGCAATGTATGCTTTGCTGTCTGTTGGCGTAACAACTGGCTCGCCACCGTGGTGCGGACGAACTTCAACGCGAACACCTGCAGGTGCAATGGCCTTGAAGTGATTCGCAAACATTTCAGTGATTTGATCGGTGGTTTGATGAGGTACCAAACGCATTGAAATTTTCGCAAATGCCTTTGATGGAAGAACGGTCTTCGAGCCTTCGCCAATGTATCCACCCCAAATACCGTTGCAATCCAATGTTGGACGAACGCCAGTGCGCTCAATGGTGGTATATCCTTTTTCACCATAAACCGCATCGATATCTAAATCTTTCTTGTAAGCCTCTTCATCAAAAGGAGCTGCATTCAATGCCGCGCGCTCTGCTTCTGATAATTCCTGAACGCTGTCGTAGAAACCAGGAATGGTAATGTGGTTGTTTTCATCGTGAAGTGATGCAATCATCTTCGCTAATACATTAATCGGATTCGCTACACCACCGCCGTATACACCGCTGTGTAAGTCGCGATTCGACCCGGTAACCTCTACTTCAACATAACTTAAACCTCTTAACCCGCAGTCAATACTTGGAACATCATTCGCCAATACGCTAGTATCTGAAATCAATACCACATCTGCTTTCAATCTTTCCTTATTTGCTACACAGAAAGGACCTAGGTTCGTTGAACCAGCTTCCTCTTCTCCTTCAATCATAAACTTCACGTTACATGGAAGTGAATTCGTTTTCCACATGGCTTCAAAAGCCTTAACGTGCATGAACATTTGTCCTTTGTCATCGCAAGATCCACGAGCGAAGATTGCACCCTCAGGATGAATCTCTGTTTTCTTAATCGTTGGCTCGAACGGAGGCGTGTGCCACAACTCAATTGGATCAGCTGGCTGAACATCGTAGTGTCCATAAACCAATACCGTTGGCTTGCTCGGGTCAATTAATTTCTCTCCGTATACAATTGGGTGTCCTTCCGTAACACACACTTCTACATTGTCTGCTCCTGCGTCGCGAAGATGCTTCGCCACCAAATCTGCGCATTTCGCTACTTCTTCCTTGTAGGCCATATCGGCGCTAATGCTTGGAATACGTAGTAGTTCGAACAACTCGTTTAAGAAACGATCTTTATTTTCGTTGATAAAATCTTGTGCTGCTTTCATGACATTTAATTTGTGCCCGAAAGATACGATGGAACAGAATAAAACAGAGTGAAAAACCAAACAAGACGAATATCTTTGCAGCAATGAGTAGCGTAAATTTCGAAAATACCGTCGTAGCGTTTCAACATAAAAACAATGGCCAACTGAAGCGTTCATTTTGGCTTTTCAAGTTAATAGCCTCGCCAACATTGGTGAAAATTGGCGGCGCATTGACCAACTTAGCTGTTGGACTTGGAATTCCGATTGGATGGGCGATTAAGAAAAATATTTTTTCTCAATTTTGTGGAGGAGTGAATATTTCAGAAAGTAAAAAAGCTGCTCATCACCTCGCGAAAAGTGGCATTGGATCTATTCTCGATTACAGTGTTGAAGGAAAGGAGAACGAAAAAGATTTCGACTTCACAGCAGACGAGATTAAGCGCACCATAGACGCAGCCGAGAACAACAACGACATTCCTTTCAGCGTGTTCAAAGTAACCGGTATTTGCAGATTTTCATTGTTGGAAAAAGTAAATGCTAAGCAACCGCTTTCAGCAAATGAAGAAGCCGAGTGGGAACGAGCTGCTGGAAGGGTTTTCAGCATTTGCGAACACGCATTTAAGAAAAATGTATCGTTGTTTATTGATGCTGAGGATTCCTGGATTCAAGATGCCATTGATGAGCTGGCGGAAAACATGATGGTGCAATTCAACCAAAAAGATTTCATTGTCTACAACACCGTTCAATTGTATCGTCACGATCGCCTTGCCTATTTGAAAGCCATGCATGCTCGTTTGAAAGAAACGGGTGCAAAAACCGCTGTGAAGTTGGTTCGCGGGGCCTATATGGAAAAGGAACGTAAGCGCGCTGCTGAAATGGGCTACGTTGACCCTATTCAACCGAACAAAGAGAGTACAGACCGCGACTTCAATCTAGCAGTAGATTATTGTTTGGATCATATTAAAGATGTTGCTATTTGCTGCGGTTCACACAACGAAGAGAGTTCTGCCATGTTAGTTGAAAAAATGATTGCACGTGGAATTGCAAGCAACGACAAGCGAATCTATTTCGCGCAACTTTACGGAATGAGTGACCACATTAGCTACAACCTCAGTCACGCCAATTACAATGTTGCGAAATACCTTCCTTATGGACCAATTAAAGAAGTCATGCCTTACTTGCTAAGAAGAGCACAGGAAAACACTTCAGTAAAAGGACAAACGGGAAGAGAATTGTCTTTGATTGAAAAAGAAATTCAACGAAGAAAAAAGCTTCATTAAAGCTTCCAGATTTTAGTGAGCGGCGAAAACAAATAGTCGCTTCCTGTCTTCACTTCCTTACATAAAATTCGCTGACGACGTTTGTTCAAGCGAACAAATTCGCGCTTGTCTTTTCCGTATAAAAATTTCGCGCCATCCAGAAGATCGTCGACCATGATAATATTTTCATGACTCGCTCTGTCGTATAGCGCCAGGGTCTTCGATAAATCAATATCGCTGCAAGTTGCAGCAGCCGGGTTACTCAAGTAACGCTGAATAGCCTTTTCAAGATCTAATGGAAACAAATTCACGTTTACAAAAGGCGCCAATGTTTCTTTAAAACATTTCTTCCATTCAGCACCGTGTGGCTTAACGAAATGTCCGTGTCGCACATGACAAATCAAATGGGCCAACTCGTGCATGAGTGTTATTAGAAAAGCGTACCGATTGAGATTGTGATTAACTGTGATTTTATAGCGTTCGCCGGGTGCATAACGAAAATCGCCATGCTTAGTGCTTCGCCCTTTGGTAATAACCAAATCGTGTGGATAAGCCCGCAACATTTCGCACACCTTCACTACTGAACCACCGGGTAAAAATGGAGTTAAAGCAGTTTCTAAATCATTGGATTTAGCCATGCCTTAAAACAGTTAATCCCAAGTAGGACAATTGCAATTTTTGTGAGCGCGTTTCATGGCGCGTTTTGGGTTGTTGCATGAAGCTACTCCCACAACTAAAAGCGCCGCAACGAAAAAATAAAACAATTTCTTCATGCCTCGAAAATACAGAATATCGCGGAAGAATAGCTATCCCTTGAAAAATTATTACACTCAAAAAAAATAAACTACCTTCGGCCTAAGTTTTAATCATGACAGGAATCTTAGGAAATTTTGGACGTTATTTTTTGCTCATGCGCAGGGTTTTTTCGCGTGCTGAAAAAAAGAAAGTATACGGACCATTAATTACCGACGAGATGATTAAAATAGGTGTGCAATCTGTAGGTATTGTAGCCTTACTTTCTTTCTTCATGGGAGCCGTTGTTACCCTTCAAACTGCTGCGAATATTGAAAGCGGATGGATTCCAAAATGGACCGTTGGTTACACCACCAGACAAACCATGATTTATGAATTTTCATCGACCATTGTAGCATTGGTTCTTGCGGGAAAAGTGGGTAGTAACATTGCTTCCGAAATAGGAACCATGCGCATTTCAGAGCAGATAGATGCTTTGGATATCATGGGTGTGAATTCAGCGAGTTATCTGATACTTCCCAAGTTGATTGCCTCTACCGTTATGTTTCCGTTCTTGGTTCTTATGGCCATGAGCGTTGGAATCTGTTCCGGTGCAATTGTGGGAACTATGACCAAGGCCGTCTCACTCAATGATTTCGTCTACGGAATTCAATACGATTTCGATAGTTATGGAATCGTTTACTCGCTTATTAAAACTATTTTCTTTGCCTTCATCCTTTCTACTATTCCTGCTTATCACGGATACTACGCGAGCGGCGGAGCTTTAGAAGTTGGAAAATCAAGTACCAAGGGTGTTGTCTACAGCATGGTTGCCGTAATGGTTGCGAATTATTTGCTTACTCAAATATTACTGCTGTGATTCAGGTACAGAATATATCAAAGTCGTTCAAAGAGACAAGGGTTCTCACAGATATCTCCATTGACTTCCATCCAGGAAAAATCAATTTTATTATTGGACGAAGTGGGCAAGGAAAAAGTGTGTTACTGAAATGCATGGTGGGATTGCTTGAACCCGATGCTGGATCTATCCTATACGACGGGGTAGACTTTTTGAATATGGACGAAGATCAGCACAAAGCCATTCGACAGGAAGTGGGGATGCTCTTCCAAGGTGCTGCTCTATTCGACTCAATGACCGTTGAGGAAAATGTCATGTTTCCTTTAACCATGTATAGCAATCTAACTTACTCTGAGAAACTTCAGAAGGTAAATGAATGCTTGGAACGAGTGAATTTGGTTGGAAAGAATAACCTCTATCCCGCTGAATTATCGGGTGGAATGAAGAAGCGCACTGGAATTGCGCGAGCCATTATCATGAATCCAAAATTCCTTTTTGTAGATGAGCCGAACTCAGGATTAGATCCTGAAACTTCTATTGTCATTGACAATCTCATTCGCAATATCACCTACGACCTCGGCTCTACAACCATTGTGGTAAGTCACGACATGAACTCGGTTATGGAAATTGGCGATAGCATCAACTTTATCAGTGGAGGAAGAGTTGAATGGCAAGGCGATAAACACGCCCTTCTTAAAGCAGAAAACGAAGCTTTGAACAACTTCGTTTTCGCCTCTGAGTTCATGCAAGAAATCAAAGAAAATCTTAGAAGATAATTTATCTCACCCAGAACTTTTCAGTAACGGTTTGCTCGTGTGTTCTGAACGACACCATATACAATCCTGAAGCAATATTAGATGGAAGCGGTACTTGAATCAATTGATCCATAGATTCAACAAACACATCATTTGAGAACAACATTTGACCGTTCATTCCAACCAGCTGAATCATTCCTTTTCCTAAAGCGCGCTCATCTGTAATACGAATAGTAGCCATTTTCTCGTCTATTCCCTGGAATGAAATAACCGCGACGTTTCCCTGCTGATCTACTTCCATTACATCGGATGCATTTCTTTCCGTTTGCATTTCTTCGTTAACCATTTCAAGTGAACTTGGATTGTTCGGAGCAGCCAAAGCACCAATAGTCACTACGCAAAACGTGCCGTAGTCTCCTTCTTGAGGTGAATTGCATGACGTTAGTTTTGGCTTCACACCGATGCGGTATGAATTTCCTGGAGTTAGACCAAATTGATTTAACATTAAAACCTCGACTGCCGTGGTTGAAACAATAGCCGGTGCAATTGGTGTTTGCGGTGCTGCCGGATTCACTTGGGCAATTTGCCAAATGTATTGATTGGCGCCCTGCGTAAACTGAGAGTAAACGATTGAATAAGGTGAAATCGTTGTGTTACAAATATTCGCATAAGCAGGCGGTGGGCCCGTAACTGTAAGGTAAGGAATTGGCGCAGTAATTAAGCAATATGGTGCACTCCACTGGCCCCATACATTGCAATAATTCATTCTAATCCTTACCGAATAAATTCGATTGTAACGCAAACAGGAAAGCGCAGAATTATTCAAATTCAGTGTGGTAATCCCAGGCAAAGACTGGGTTGTCACCACCACATTTCCCGCCAAAGAAAATTCCCACTCTGTAATTGCGGTTGAACCCAAATAGGTTGAATTCAAAACTCCACCTAACAAGGTTAAAGTAGCGCAAGGCGCATTGCTAATGGTGTTGTTTGGATAAGCCTCCATGGCAAGAGTTCTGACTGGTCCCTCTCCGCACCAGATACCATCCATTTGAATTTCTATGTACACATCGTAGACCTTTCCATAACAAATGCATGGGAAGTTGTAAAGATACATTTGTGAGGTACTCGAAGCGCCAGTATTTCCGATACAAGGAGCTGCTGTTGGATCAGCTTGATCTACCAATCGGAAACGTGTAGAAGTAACCAAATTATTTTGTGCGGCAAAAGACGGATTATTTCGAATAGCAAAGTTGTTGGTGCGATAACCAACCAGTCCGGCATCTGGTGCTGGGTTCGGAGAAGTTAACAACTGAGCAGTCGGGTAGTATTCCACTTTCACTGTGAAACAAGACGCCGTGTTAGTACTTGAACTCACTCTGAAATAATACTCAGTTCCCGGATTAACAGGATTATTCGCCCACGTTGTTTTCAATGTTTCAGTAACTCCAGATCCACCCGCATTCACACATTCTTTATAAATAGGTGAAGCCGCGGTGCCAGCGTAGAAATCTATTGATGCATCAAATGCTGTTGGAACAACAGTAACTTTCACTGCAGCAGATAACGTTCCTGCTGGCACTGTGAACTTAAACCAACAAGCTTGAGTAGGGGCAGTTGAAGTGCATGAAGATGTGGTTTGTGCTGTTGTAGTAACAAGGCACTGACTTGTAGGAGCCACAGGAGTATAACCAACCGCATTCAATAAATAATTTCCAGGTGTAATGGCCAAAGCCGTTGCAGACGTCGCTTGAGCGAATAAATCAAAAGAACAAGCGGTAAGAAGTAAGAATAAAAAAACTCTTTTCATGGCAAATGGATATAAACAAATATAACGAATCAAAGGTGAACATAAAACAACCCGAGTAACTATAACTGCATTAACCTAGGTTGAAAAGGCGCAAATACGTCTTCCCTTGTCAAACGTTCTGAAAAAATTGACGAAGATTCAAATTTTTCAATAACATCTTCTCCTTTTTTTAAAGACTCGGCCACGCCCATTGCAACCATCTCCGATGAATAATCAAGCGAATATCCAATGTCATCCAAAGCATAATTCTTTACAGACATTCCTATAGCGTCGAAAAAAGTCGTGCTGTAAATACTCACCTGAATTTTCGCTCTCTTCAATTCCTCATTTAACGAAGCTGAAATAGGAAGCACCTCCACTAAATCATTTGCCTCAGCACTGTATTTTTCTACTTGCGATTCCAGCGGATGTAATTTTACAATCAGCTTCCAATCTGGATGAAGCGGAAGAATTTGTTTCTTCATGAAACGAATCCAGTCTATGTATGGTTGAGATAAATTCTTCTGCGCACAAAGGAGAAGGCGATTCTCTTTCGATAAAAGTTCAGATTTCACGAGAACATCAGTAGTAAAATTCCCGATTACCAACGGCTTCATAAATTCAGATTCTGCACCCTTTTGTAACACCTCCTTCCAAAAATTTCCAAATAACCAAATTTCATTTGGAAAAATTCCCTTTGAAAGAGCCTCTCTGTACTTATTCGGATAAACGTAATACAGGTCGTGCTTTGAAATTAATCCGTGTTGAAGTTCAATTGTCTTTATGCCCAAGAGTTGGGCTGCCGCTAAACATCCTTCGTTGTGATAATGAGTTATTCCAACAAGTGTTTTCGGCCGAGCTACCGAAAGTAAAGCATGCCATCTTCGAAACGAATTAAAAAACACGTAAAAGGCACTTTCAACATATTGAAATTCAATTTCCGAAAAGACATTAGCCTCTTTGATTTTTCGAAGAACTCCTTTCAACTCCAAATAAATTTCATGTTGAATTTCATTTGCGGGTGGATACCAACCCGACAAATTTCTCACAGAAAAATCAGCTTCCTTTTCGAATGCACCTGTTGTGTCCCACCACGAATATTCTGTGCTTAAAACCGTCTCACGAATAAGATGTGTTATCGGTGAAATCTCCTCTCCAGCTGGAAGTTTCAACCTCCTTCTTCCTTCAAGAAATAAAATGCCTTCACTTTGTTGCGGAAGAAAATTCAATCGTTTATTCCTTCTTGCGTGAATATGCGATTTCAATTTGAACATCCACCAACTTCCAAAAGGATTCTTCTTTAATAATTTGTCATCTGCGCCAGTCATGGCATATGACAAACCGTGTTGAACCAATTTGATGTAATTGAAATTCTTTCCTTCGAACAATTTCCCATCTGGAAATCTTTGCTCGAATTCAGTTTGAATAATATTGAAATCAATTGGACGATACGCCATGTCGCAAGTTATTCAATTCGTTCCATATTTTTCTTCCACCTGTGCGGAACCAAACAAACATTCCAATCAATATAGAAAGCGTGGTCGCCAAGCGCCAGACCCATGAGAAGTCGCGCAGTGAGAAAACTAAAGTCCCAACAACAACAATAATTGAAATGAGCTCAAACGGACGAATGAGCTTTCGGAATTCCGAACTGTTTTTAATTAAAAAATATCCTGCAATTCCCATCACGAAATAAGCAACAACGGTGTTCAAAGTAGCAGCCCACGTTTCGTAATATCCAATAAACATGACATTGAGTATCACATTTGAAAGAGCAGCCACCACAGTAATCTTCAACACTTCAAATGTCCTTTTTTCAAAGATTGCTTTGTCTACAATAGCCACATAAATAGGCCTGTAACAAAAGCCGAAAATAAGAACAATGGCCATTGGATAAGCCGCACTTAGCTCTGCTTTGCGGTAAAGCAATCTGAAAATATCTGGAATCCATAAGCCGAGAATAGCAGCCATAAATAAGGAAATATAAAACCAAGCGCGAACCAACTTGCCAACGGTTTGCATGGCCAATTCAGTTCCATTTTTATATAAATCGAAAACAATGGGCGTCAACACCTGATTGGCTTGCGCTTGTATATTCTCAAAGTACGATGCAAAGGAATATGCAATGCTGTACTGTCCAATTTTATTCTGAGAAACTCCAAATCGATCTAACAAAACACGATCCGAAGAATTCAACAAATAGGTCGCATACTCTTTTGGAATAAGCGGTGTTGCAATTTTCAAGTCGGAAATTACTTCGTTCTTCTCCAAATGAAACGAAGGGCGAATACGTTCTTTCACATATAAGAAATAACCGAAATAAGCCGCTAAAATTCCTGAAGAAATTGCCTGCGAATACAACCAAGCCATGTATCCCAAATTGAAATAACGTACACCCACAAAACTCATAAAGGCCGACAATATGCCTACTGCGATAGTTACACTATAAACACGTTGGTGCTCATGCCTAAACTGAAGCAAGCGCGTGGCTATGGACTTCGTTAAATCGAAAAATAAAAGAGGAACGATTACTAAGGCAAGAACTAAATTCAATCGATCGGCTGCTATCTTATTTCTCAATGAGAAATAAAGCAAGGCTGCTACCATTGCAGCATATACGAATTTATAGAGCCATTGAAAACCGAGTAATCGAGACCATTTCGATTTAAAATCTGCACCAGATTCGAAATAACTTTGTTGGAAGAGGACGATGTAACCTAAACTGCTAAAAGCTCCGACTAAACCTGCATAACTCAGAATTAAACCATAAATGGCATAATCTCCAGCGGTTAGAAAAGGCGTTAAAAAAGGAAGTAAAAAAAGATTAATCAGCGCAGGTGTCTGATTTGCGAAAGAATAAAAAAAGGTGTGAGAGACTATTTTCTTAAGCATTCGCGGTTAGGGCTTAAGACAAATATACGCCTTAGCCGTTCAACGCTTCTGCACCGGCAACAATTTCCAAGATCTCTCCGGTAATTGCCGCTTGACGCGCCTTGTTGTAAGTCAACTTAAGATCCTTAACCATTTCACCAGCGTTGTCAGTTGCCTTGTGCATAGAAGTCATACGAGCACCGTGTTCAGCAGCGTTGCTATCTAACAAGGCCTTGAACAACTGAACTTTCAATGTTCTTGGGATTAACTCTTCAAGAATCTGATTTTTCTCTGGTTCGTAGATGTAATCTACACTTGATTGTGCTTCTGCATTCACCGGAGGGAGCACTGGCAGGAATTGCTCGTTCTCAATAATTTGAACTGCAGCATTCTTAAAGCGGTTGTATACTAAAATTACTTTATCGTACTTACCGCTTGCGAATTGATCCATGATGGTATTCGCTATTGCACTTACGTTGTTGAAAGTAAGTTTGTCGAAGATTTCATAAGGCGTTTCACCGAAACCTTCTGTCGTATGCATGCTTGTTTTCTTGTAATTGTCGAAGGCTTTCTTCCCTAAAGACAATACATGAACGTTTGAATTGGTCTTAACGATATTGCGGATTTCTTTAATAACGTTGTTGTTGAATCCACCGCACAAACCACGATTAGAAGTAATAGCAACCACCAGCGTGCTCTTAACGTCACGCTGCTGGCTGAATGTTGAATTCGATTCAGAAGAACTTACGTTCGAAAGAATTTCCTGAAGCTTCTGAGCATACGGACGCATTTTAGTAATGGCATCTTGTGCTCTTCTCAATTTTGCCGCAGACACCATTTTCATGGCAGAAGTGATTTGCATGGTAGAGTTTACCGATACAATACGCATTCTGATTTCTTTCAAATTAGCCATGTCCTTCTTTTCGCTTTACAATTAGTTGTATCTCGCTGAAATATCTTTTGCTACTGCTTCCAATACTGAAGTTACAGCATCGTCGATCTTACCGTTGCGAATAGCAGTTAAGGTGTCGTTGTGGTTCATTTCAAGACTATTCAAATAATCGTCTTGGAACTCACGAACATTCTCTACAGGAACACGTGATAACAATCCTTTCGTTCCGCAGTAAATAATAGCTACTTGCTTCTCTACAGTCATTGGATTGTTTTGACCTTGCTTCAAGATTTCAACGTTACGCTTTCCTTTTTCAAGTACAGACTTCGTTACTTCATCCAAGTCAGATCCGAATTTCGAGAATGCCTCAAGCTCACGGTATTGCGCTTGGTCAAGCTTTAACGTTCCCGATACTTTCTTCATAGACTTAATCTGTGCAGATCCACCTACGCGGCTTACAGAGATACCTACGTTGATTGCTGGACGAACACCTGAGTTGAACAAGTTCGACTCTAAGAAGATTTGTCCGTCGGTAATCGAAATTACGTTGGTTGGGATATACGCCGAAACGTCACCCGCTTGTGTTTCAATAATTGGAAGTGCTGTTAATGAACCACCACCTTTAACAATGCTCTTCAAGCTTGCTGGTAAGTCATTCATGTTTTCAGCAACACTTTGCGTTGCGTTTACTTTAGCAGCACGCTCTAGAAGACGGCTATGCAAGTAGAATACGTCTCCAGGATATGCTTCACGTCCGGGTGGGCGACGAAGCAACAAAGACACCTCACGGTAAGCAACCGCTTGTTTAGACAAATCATCATAAACAATCAATGCTGGACGTCCCGTATCACGGAAGTACTCTCCAATTGCGCAACCAGAGAATGGAGCGTAGAACTGAAGTGGTGCTGGGTCAGAAGCTGTTGCAGCAACAACCACTGTATATGCCATAGCACCTGCATCTTGCAATGTTTTTACAGTACCTGCGATGGTCGAACCTTTTTGTCCGCAAGCAACATAAATACAGAATACAGGCTCACCTTTATCGTAAAATTCTTTTTGATTGATGATGGTGTCAATCGCAACAGTTGTTTTTCCTGTTTGACGGTCACCAATGATCAACTCACGTTGTCCACGTCCAATTGGAATCATCGCGTCAATCGCTTTGATACCTGTTTGAAGTGGCTCATTTACTGGCTGACGGTAGATAACCCCAGGAGCTTTACGCTCAAGTGGCATTTCATACAACTCACCAGTAATAGGACCATTTCCATCGATTGGTTCACCAAGTGTGTTTACAACACGACCTAGCATACCTTCTCCGGCCTTGATAGAAGCGATAGTTCCTGTGCGTTTAACGCTAGCACCTTCTTTCAATTCTCCAGAAGGACCTAACAATACAGCACCTACGTTATCTTCTTCAAGGTTTAGGGCAATACCTTGAACGCCATTTTCAAACTCAATCAACTCACCTGATTGAACATTTGAAAGACCGTAAATACGCGCAATACCATCTCCAACTTGAAGAACGGTACCTACCTCTTGCAACTCAGTTTCGGTCTTTAGACCAGCTAACTGTTCTCTAAGGATTGCTGAAATCTCCGCAGGTTTAATGTCTGCCATAACAAATAGTTTTTAATCCCATTATAACGCTGGGACGAACGGGTTTTTTGAAAAATCTTTTTTAACTTTTTTCAGTTTACCTGAAACCGATGCATTGTACTCCATTCCGTTTACACGAAGGATAAATCCACCTATTAAATCTGAATCAACTTTTTCAGTGATTTCAACTTCACCACCACAGATGCTCTTTGCAACCTTTGAAACTTCAGCGCGAAGGGCGTCATCGGCGGGAACCGCTGAAATCAATTCCACATCGAAAATATTTCTTCCAGACTTTACTTGTTGAACAAATGATTGAGCTATTTCACCCAAATCACTTTCACGTCCTTTGCTCACGATTAACTCGATTAACAAATGCGTGGTCTTGTTCAATTCAGTAAATACTGAAAACAATACTTTGAGTTTTTTATCACCGCTTATAACTGGACTAGCCAACATAACTTGCAAATCTTTGCTGGCACGAATGCTAGCAGAGATATGCAACATGTCTTTTAACAAGACATCTGTCTCTCCTCGCTCTTCAGCAAGGCTAATCAACGATTTCGCGTAACGCGATGACAGGCGAATGTTTGACATATTAGTTAGATCCGAATTCCTTAATTAACGAATGATTCAACGCCTTTTGCTTTTGCTCTTCTGTTAACGAATCTTTCAATAACACTTCAGCCAATTGAACTGAAAGGTCTGCCACTTGATTCTTCAAATCAGTGATAGCCGCTTGCTTTTGATTTTCGATTTCAGCTTGAGCTTTCGCAATAATGCGATTTGCTTCTTCTTGCGAACGACCAACAGCATCGTTACGCATTTTATCTGACATAGACTTCGCTTCGTTTAAGATACGGTCGCGTTCGTTGCGTGCTTCACGAAGAAGATCTTCGTTGCTCGCTTGTAAACGACTCATTTCTTCCTTAGCAAGGTCTGCCTGACGCAATGCATTAGCGATACCCTCCTCACGGTCCTTTAACGAACTCATGATAGGTCCCCATGCCATTCTTTTCATAATGACAAGCACGCACAAGAAAGCAACCGAGGCCCAAAATACGGTACCTACGGATACACTAAGTAATCCTTCCATGGATATATGTGTGTTTAGCGCTAAGCGCCTATGATTAACCTAAAGCTACTAACAAGCAAACGATAACAGCAAAAAGAGCTACCCCTTCTACCAACGCTGCTGCAACGATCATGTTTGAACGCATGTCACCAGCTGCTTCTGGTTGACGAGCCATTCCTTCAAGCGCTGATCCACCGATTTTACCTACACCGATACCTGCACCGATTGCTGCGATACCTGCTCCGATTCCGGCCAAACCTTGACCCATGCCTGCTTCCATTAAGAGATTTACAAATTCCATGTTGTTTATTTTTTGAGTTGAGAATTTACAATTTAGTGTGCGTGTTGAATTTCATGATCGTGCTCATGCTCATGATGATGATCTTGTGTCGCATCGCCGAAATACAACGCTGCCAACAAGGTGAATACATACGCTTGAAGAAATGCAACCAACATTTCCAAGCAATACATGAATGCCATAAATAATACTGAACCTACGCCTACACCGTATCCTGCAGCCGGACTCTGTTGTCCGAACATCAATGCAAGACCTACGAAAGCAAGAATGATAATGTGACCTGCAGTAATGTTCGCAGTTAAACGAATCATCAAAACGCAAGGCTTGATGAAGATACTCATGAACTCGATCGGAACAAGAATAACTTTCACAAATCCAGGTACTCCTGGAGGCCAGAAGATGTGACCCCAGTAATGTTTGTTTCCGCTTACACTTGTAATAATGAATACGATTGCAGCTAAAACCAAGGTAATGCTCAATGTACCTGTAATGTTGAATCCTCCAAGGAATGGGATAAGACCCAAAATATTACACATCCAAATGAAGAAGAATACAGTCAATAAGAATGGGGTGTAAAGTGCAGCCTTCTTTTTACCTAAGCTTGGCAATGCAATGTCATCGCGAACAAACAAGATGAATGGCTCAATCATGTTTTGGAATCCCGAAGGTGCCTTTCCAACGTTGCGCTTATACTTATTCGCCACAGAGCGGAAAAGGATAATCATTAACACAATCACCAACATCATTCCGAAAACAGACTTCGTAATAGAAAAATCCATCACTTTGTGCCCATGAGCATCGTGAGAAGCATTTTCACCAACGAATTCAATCATCTCGTGATGATTACGATATCCTTTGTAATCGTGATAATCTAATTCTCCGTGTTCGTTTACTGAATAAAAATTGCTTGAAGAGAAAATATCTAAATGACCTTCGTGAAGAATAATTACTGGAAGGGGAATGTAAAGACTTCCACCTAAGTGAATCTGATGCGCATCTGAAATGTGATGCATAATCATTTCACCAATCTTAAATTCTTCTTTAGCATGTTCTTCGCCATGCGCTGCTTCGCCATGCGCTGCGTGAGCTGTTGTGTCTGCATGCGCTTCAGTGTTAGCATGCACAGGTTGTTCAACCGATACTTGATCATGAGCAACTGGTTCAGAGGCATGCCCTTCGTGCTGCGCAATAGCAACCGACGTCATTCCTAAGAATCCTATTATGAAAAGAATTTGATATAGTCTCACCATCACATACCCGTTTTTGGCGGTGCAAAAGTAATCAACACTAAGCACGTACGAAATTTTTTCTACAAAAACTTTTAGAATACTTACTTAATCTTTAGCAACGCCCTTGAAAGTATAACAGTAACCCCCAAGTAAATAAAGAAAGTCCCTAATGCCAATGGCGCTTTAGACGCGGGGTACAGGACAATTAACACAGCTACAACCGCAGCTGTAAATAGCAGTTTAATCGTAACCGTGGACATAAATGCGTTGACAAATCTCATGGGAGATTTTTCTACTGCTCCTTTGACCCATTTAAACATTATTACGTTCAACAAGGCAAAAACAACTGGAACAATCATAAAGGTCAACGGACTAGTCCATTTCAAACTAAAAAAATAAATTGCGCTCATGCAAATCAGAGCAAAAATCACATTGGAGAAAATAAATCGGTTCATTTTTTTGACACGCTTCGAATAACAACAATCAATGACACAACTAAACCTAAAACAGAAAAAACCAATGTCAACATTGGCTTTTCATTTTGAAAATACGCGTCCAATTTACGTCCTCCCCAAACCCCCAAACCAATGGTTAACGCCATTTGAGTAGCTAATGAAGAGTATTTTAAAATAGACGGATTAATACGAATTACTTTGAAGTAGGAGTTGTTGGAGCCCCTGGAGTAACTGGCTTAGGTGCATCCTTTGGTTTTTGACCCATTGAACAAGCTCCTGAAAATGCTGCTCCTGGCTCAATAGCCAACTTATCAGTGAAGATATCGCCTTCAACACGCGCAGTGCTCTTCAAAGAAAGCAATTGTTGCACATTCAATTTACCTTTAACAAATCCTTCGATTTCGGCATTCTGACAAATCACATTACCGTCAATTTTTCCAGTAGGGCCAATCACCAATCTACCTTTCGTGCCAATATTTCCAGTAAAAACACCGTCGATACGAATATTACTTTCGCAACGGATTTCACCTTCGATTACTGTTCCTTCAACAATTCTGTTGATTGCATTGTCAGAAGATGATTCTGATGGTCTTGTAGATGCACTTCCTTTTGATAACATAGTTCAATAGTTTTTGGTAAAAAACTCTAAATAACCTTTGAAGTCTTTAGAGCGGAATAGTTCGAGGTAATTCTGTTTGGTTATGATGAATTTCTCATTTTTAGCAAGATCTAATTCTTTAATTAAATCATTGTCACTCACAAAAGTAGTAAAATAATCTCTGGCATCTTTCAAATTAGCAAACGACTTCACTAAAATGAAAGTTGTTTGTTCGTTGAACATGGTATTACTCACTTTGTAGTCGAAACCAGAGAAGTATGTCTTTGTAAAATCCGACGCTGCTGCTTTCGCCTTATTCAAATTGATTTTTTTCGAATCAACCACCGCCACCACATAGTGCTCAGACACATCCTGCTTAATGTAATTGGAAGAGGTTACTGCAGTTGTAGCCTTGGGAGAACCTCCCGAAGTCAACTGCTTCAACATTTCCGTGGCTTGAGTAGCCATTTCCGTATTCGGACAGCCGGCAACTACTGCTTTCAATTCAGCTTCACAATTTTCTCTTACTCCAAAAGCAACTTCAGTCTTTCCTAAACACGTTGCTTTCAACATGTGATACTGACAGATCAGATGATTTGAAGGACGCTCTGCAATTGCCTTTGTACAAGTCGTTATAGCATCATAAGGATGGTTGGTCACATATTGATTGTATGCCTTGGTGTAGTTCTTCTCCTCTTCTTCCTTGCGCATTTGCTCGGCATTCATGTAATTCGGATTGTCTACCAACAAGGCCCAATCTGAATTTGGATATTTCGATTTGATCTGATTTCCCCAGAAAACTGAGCTACAAGTAGAACAGAATGGATTCTGCGTATAACCCTCTTCTTTTTCCTTGGTTATCCAACCACGGAATAATTGATAATATGCCAACGGATGAAAACCTCCTTCTTCGCATTTCGCAATCATACTCTCCCATGAAGACATTGCATTGTCCATGTCTTCCAACTTTTCCTTGTAAACCAACCCAGATAAGTAATATGCTTCCGCTAAATCACTTTTCATTTCAGTGATTGCAGTGCTATTCCCACAAGGCAATTTCGAACGAAGTTCATCGATAGACGGTACTTTATACTTAGGATCTTCAGCTCCTGCGCTATCAACTGCTGAGACTTCAACAATACTCTCATCTTTTTCACCAATCATCATTGCGAGCAAACTCTGATTTCTCCAATTGTCTTTCAAAGGACGACCAGACCAGGTATCGTCAAAAATATTCTTTCCGCGCTTCAATAATTCTTGATTATAAACCCAAAATGTACCGTTAATCTCATCTCCCTTCAATGCCGCCAAACGCTCTTCCTCATCCTTCCGTTTTTTTTCAGCCATCTCTACTAAAAGTTGTTCGTGAACCGAAGTAAGCGTTTTCTCAATTTCAGCGGCAGGCTTTTCACACAACGAAATCAAGCTGTCCTTTTCAGAAATCGTATTTAAATAACCTACCAATTCGTTTAAGCTCAATGCCCTTGCCTTTATTTCTTTATAACGCGAATGATCTGTTGCAAGGTTGTGATATGCACTGTCATAGTTCACCTGAGCCTCAGGATATTCTTTTTGAGCGAAATACAAATCACCCAAAGTCATGAATATTTTCAGGCGCTTGCTCTTGTTTGTTTTGTTGAATTTGAGGGCTTTCTCAAAATAATCCACTGCCTCTTTGCGCTTTTCCAATTCCAAGGTAACAGTTCCCAAAGCGTAGTAAATAACATCCTTGTACGTCTCATTCTTCAGGTCTTCCAACATTACCAACAATGTCTTCTGTGTCTCGTTGTAATTCCTTGAAATCTTAGTGTCGGTAAGAAGCATTTGAAGTTTCGACTGAAACTCTAATTCATAGGGCGGTTTCAATTTAATTACCTTCTGAAAAGCCACCTTCGCATCGCCCGACTTATCCATGCGATCATACAATTGCCCAAGTACAAATTGGGGAATAATTCGATCCGTTTTTTTCGTTATTAAGGCTAATCCTTTTTCAAGTGGGGCAATCGCTTCGCTAAACTCTCCTTGAATCATGAAAAACTCAGCCTTAACTAAATACAATTCTCGCGCTAATTCCTTTGGAAGATCTTCGTAACCATCGGCCTTTTGCAACAATTGCTTTGCTTTAGAAATATCACCTTCCAAAAAATAAGAACGCGCAGCCCAGATGTATGCTCGAATCTGAACCGCCGCAGATGAATATTTATTCGAAATGAAATTAAACGTCTCTTGTGCTTTGTAATACTCGCCTTTGTACAAATTCGATTGACCAATCACGTGGTAATTATCATCCATCCACTTGTTATACTCAGGCCACTTCATGTCTTTCTTAGACTCTGCAACCAGGGTATGACGCTTCACCACTTTCCCACATTTCTTAATCGCCTTATCTAGATCGGGAATCAACTCTTTTTTCTGAGAAACAGTGCCGTAATTGTACAATGGAATTACTTCATCATAATCGTCCTTTCTTCCATTCGCCAAGGTCATTTGCGATTTCTTCACCAATTCATTGGCGTTGAAATATCCGTTGTAATGCCCAAGCGTGTTGTGATACGCGCGATAAGCAACTCCGTCTTCCTTGGTTGAACAACTCGCAAAGAATAAACTAATGAAGAAAACAACAGCGAAACCGAATACCACGCGCAAATCAACCCTCTTTTGAGAATGAAATTCTTTCGTGTGGAAATTTGAATTTTTACGCATGCGGATTTTCTAACGACAGAAAGCGAATTTATTGCATTTCCCTTTACATTCATTCATTCTTCTTACTTTTATGCCCGCGATGGAAATGAAAAAGAAAAGAAAGAAAATTCTCAAAAAGCTGAAGAAACCCTTCCGCCTGATTGTTTTGAATGAAAATTCTTTCGAAGAACGTTTTTCCTACAGCCTTACTCCCATGAACGTTATTGTTATGATTGGCGGATTTTTGGTTGTGTTTTCATTGTTGTTCTATTCACTCATAGCTTTTACACCCTTAAGGACTGTTTTAATCCCAGACTTCACCTCATACGAATCTCGCGCCGACGCTCGGAAAGCTAGATTAATGGCGGATTCCTTGAACTCTGTTCTGAAAAGCCAAGAACATTATTTCAACGATTTGAAAATCATATTATCGGGTGGAAATCCCGTTTCGAGTATTCCAGATAGTGTGCCGAAGGGCTCACAAAGTGTCGATTTAAATTATGTGATAAGCGACGTAGATCAAGCCACACGCGAAGAGCTCGATCACGCGAGTGCCGTATTTGTAACCCAAGCTAGAAAAATTCCAGAAGCAGGATATCTACTGTTTCCTCCGGTAGCCGGAAGCATAAGTTCGAATTTCGAACCTCAATTCGGAAAGAAAGGTGTGAATTGGACTTGCATAAAAAATGAAACGGTAAAATCGGTTTTAGATGGAACCGTTATCTCTTCTAGTTATACCGTAAGCGATGGAAACACGATGCTCATTCAACATCCGAACAACATGGTTTCTGCTTATAAGAATTTAGCTGTGTTATTCAAACAAAATGGTGAAGCTGTGAAAGCCGGAGAAGGAATTGGTTGGGTTAGCGAAAACGCAAACGGACTAGGACAATTCTATTTTGAAATTTGGAAGAACAGTGCTCCTGTAGATCCGAAGACCTACTTCGCGAATTAAACGCGAACCATTTCTCCGAACACGTTAATACGTGCGTTCAATTGCTCTTCAGTCACTTTCAACAATGCATCCGGACCGAAGTCTTCACAAGTGAATGATGCCATTGCCGATCCTGTAATAATAGCCTTTTTCATTGCTGTAAAGCTCGTGTCATTCATCTTCGCCAAGTATCCAATGAATCCACCAGCGAATGAATCGCCAGCGCCTGTTGGGTCAACAACATCGTCTAACAACATAGCCGGAGCAAAGAATATTTCATCCTGACTGAACAACAAAGCGCCATGCTCACCCTTTTTAATTATCAATGCCTTTGGACCTAGAGTCAAGATTTTCGCAGCGGCCTTCTTTAACGAACGCTCACCTGTATACTGACGAGCCTCTTCGTCGTTGATTGTAACCACATCAACCATTCCGAAAACTTTATCTAAATCTTCACGCGCAACGTCCATCCAGAAGTTCATAGTGTCTAACACCACCAATTTCGGACGCTTATTCATTTGGTTCAAAACCGCAATTTGCACCGCAGGAACCAAATTTCCCAACATCACGAATTCCGCATCTCTGTAGTTTTCTGGAAGATTCGGTTCGAAGGTCGCCAGCACATTAAGATCTGTAGCCAATGTATCGCGTGAGTTCATATCCAAATGGTACTTGCCTGACCAATGAAATGATTTCTCACCCTCTTTAATTTGAAGTCCTGCTAAATCAACGCCTCTCGATTTCAATTCATTCATGAATGCCTCTGGAAAATCATCTCCAACTACACTCACAACCCCGCAATCGCCATTCAAATATGCCGCAGCCATTGAGATGTACGTTGCAGCACCACCAATAACTTTTTCGCGAGATTCAAACGGAGTAGCAATGCTATCAAAGGCTACGGTACCAACAGTAATTAACTTCATAATTCAATTTTTTAATTCAAAAAAAAACCGCCCAAAAATACATTTGAGCGGTTGTTCAATATGGTGAACGCTATTATAAGCGAACGATTCCTTTGTGACGACGTTCGTCAGAAACAGTCAATTTCTTACGTCCTTTTCTTCTACGTGATGAAAGAACCAAACGGCCTTTTGCGGTAGACATTCTTTTGCGGAAACCGTGTTTGTTTCTACGCTTTGTATTCGATGGTTGATAAGTACGTTTCATAATTTCTTGTTGTTAAATTTCCAACGGGCGACAAATATACAAATAATTTTTAGTTCTCCAACTTTTTTGCAACAATTGATAGTTCATTAAGTTGGTCATCGCTAATTGTTGAAGGCGCATCAATCATTACATCGCGCCCACTGTTGTTTTTGGGGAAGGCAATGAAGTCACGAATTCCTTCGCTGCCGCCAAATAATGAACACAAACGATCGAATCCGAAAGCCAATCCTCCATGCGGTGGCGCCCCGTATTCAAAGGCATTCAACAAGAATCCAAATTGTGCTTGAGCTTCTTCTTTTGTGAATCCGAGCAAGTCAAACATACGCGCTTGGACATTTCTATCATGAATACGAATAGACCCTCCTCCAATTTCAACCCCATTCAACACGAAATCGTATGCATTCGCATTCACTGCTCCTGGGTCTGTGTCTAACAAATGAATTTGATCTGGCTTTGGAGATGTGAACGGATGGTGCATGGCGAAATATCTTCCTTCCTCTTCGTTGAATTCCAACAACGGGAAATCCATTACCCAAAGTGGCGCAAATACCTCTGGATTGCGCAATCCTAATCTTCCACCCATCAACAAACGAAGTTCATTCAATTGCTTGCGGGTAGTATTCAAGTCACCAGACAACACCAGAATCAAATCACCGGGCTTTGTTTCGCAACGCTCGCCCCATGAGGCTAAGGCCTCTCCGTCGAAGAATTTATCTACGGAAGATTTAAAGCTTCCGTCTTCGTTGCAACGAACGTAAATCAATCCCTTTGCTCCAATTTGTGGACGCTTCATCCATTCAGTCAGTTCGTCTAATTGAGCACGCGTGTAACTCGCGCAGCCTGGGACATTAATCGCAAGCACTGCTTGCGCACTATCAAACACTCCGAACCCTTTTCCTTGACCAAGATCTGTCAGGTCCTTGAACGTCATGCCGAAACGAATATCCGGCTTATCACTTCCGTACAAACGCATAGCCTCTGAATACAACATGCGCGGAACCTCAGGAATATCAACGCTTTTAACAGCTTTGAATAAATGACGAATCAATCCTTCAAACGTATTCAAAATATCTTCTTGCTCTACAAACGCCATCTCACAGTCGATCTGTGTGAACTCAGGCTGACGATCTGCGCGTAAATCTTCATCGCGGAAACAACGCACAATCTGATAATAACGATCGTAGCCACTCACCATCAGAAGTTGTTTGAACGTCTGTGGTGATTGCGGAAGAGCATAAAATTGCCCAGGATTCATGCGGCTCGGAACCACGAAGTCACGCGCACCTTCCGGAGTAGACTTAATCAAATATGGTGTTTCAATTTCTAAAAATTCAAGGCTATCTAAATACTTACGCGTTTCAATTCCGAGCTTGTGACGAAGCATTAAATTCTGCTTCAACGGGTTTCTTCTTAAGTCTAAGAAACGCCATTGCATACGTAAATCATCCCCTCCATCGCTTTCGTCTTCAATGGTGAAAGGCGGAGTTAACGAGGCATTTAAAACTTTGCATCCTGTTGCTTCAATCTCAATTTCACCCGTAAGCATGTTCGTGTTTTTTGAATAACGCTCAACCACTTTTCCTTCCACCTGAACAACAAATTCCCTTCCCCACTTTCGCGCTTCTTCGCACAAAGCTGCATTGGTATCCATATTGAAAGCCAACTGCGTAAGACCGTAACGATCGCGCAAATCAACGAATGTCATTCCACCTAAATCGCGTGAGCGCTGCACCCAACCTGCCAAAACAACTTCCTTTCCTACATCTGAAATTCTTAATTCACCACAGGTTGCTGAACGATACATAAGATTTATTTTTTTGCAAAGATACTAATTTGAAAAGGTCTCAATAACCCATTTGTTGAAGGCTTTCGGGTTCTGCATGTTTATAATGTGACCTGCTTTCGGAAATACAATTACACGATCATCTGGAATCTGATATTTCTGCTTCAAGCATTTGGCAGTTGATAGAGGAATGATTTTGTCGTTTTCACCCCAAACCAAATACACAGGACACTTCCATTGAAAAGCATGATTATTCAAATCAGCTTCGTGCTCATTTAAGTAGTTGAGTAACGCAACTTTTTTTTCACGTCCAACGGAAAAGTGTTGCTCGACAACTTGATTCAAAACAAAGCTTGGTATGTAAATAGGCTTGTCTAAAGAGGCTAATTTTTTCAATTCTTTTCCTGTTTTTGGATTCAGCAGTGCCACAGCATCCTTCGCTCCAACCGAATTTGCTATACTGTCTGTGAAAGATTTATTAAAACATCCCGTAAGCCCATCGTAACTTACGTAGGCGCTCACTTTATTAGCATACTTCTCGGCAAAACGCGCTCCCACAAGCCCTCCGTAAGAGCTTCCAATGACAATTAAATTTTCATTCGCCCACTTTTCATTGCTAAACAAAAGCATTTCATTCACGAGACCCACTTGCATTTCAATGCTAAAATCTGAACTCAAATACGTTCTTCCGTGACAGTTCAAATCTGGCGCTATGATATTAAAATGTTTTGACAGCTCTTCAACGTTTGGACTCCACTGCGCTATAGCACCTCCCTGGTAACCGTGAATCAGAAGAAGTGTTTTCTTCTTTGAGTCAAACCGCTCCGGGTTAGTCATGTAGAAAGTCATGAACTCGTAATATGTTTCTCCGGTTGTCACTCCTGGGCGCTCAAAAGACTTCACATATTCCTTCATCCCAGCTTCTTCAAAAACTCTTGTCTGCTTCTTCACATGGGTCGAATAAACATTGCACGAAGCGAAAAAAGCTGTTATTGCAAACCCTAGAAGGAAATTTTTCATGCGCTCAAAGTTACTGAATACTGAAATTGTTTTGATAAGCCCGTTGAATGAATTACTTTCGTTTCACAAATTTTGCTATGAACAAATTATCGTTTCCATTCACGAAAATCAACGCCTACATCATTATTGGTGGATTGGTTGTTGTGCTTTTCGGATATATCCTCATGAGCGGCGGTGGTTCAGCCGATCCAAACACGTTCAATGCTGATGAGCTTTTCAGTGCGAGACGCATCACTGTAGCACCTATGGTTGTGCTTCTAGGGTACATTTCAATTGGTTTTGGTATTATGTATCGCGGTAAGAAAAATCAATCTTCAGAGGTCGAGAAACATTGAGCATTCTTCAAACCATCATACTTGCTATTGTTGAAGGTTTAACCGAATTCCTTCCTATTTCAAGTACGGGCCACATGATGATTGCTCAGAAAATCATGGGCGTTCCCTCTTCTGAATTCACCAAAGCATTTATCGTTTGTATTCAACTTGGTGCTATTCTTAGCGTAGTTGTTTTGTACTGGAAACGTTTCTTTCAATCACTTGAATTCTATTACAAACTCGTTGTTGCATTTATTCCAGCAGCTGTTTTTGGATTTCTACTTTCAAAGAAAATAGATAACCTTTTGGAAAACGTTTTGAATGTTGGGATTGCGCTTTTAATCGGTGGGATTATCTTTTTGTTTATTGAAAAAATCATCCGCGAACGCTCGCTTCGTAAACCTGATTACAAAAGCGCTTTCGTTATTGGACTCTTTCAGTGTATTGCTATGATACCCGGTGTGTCAAGGTCTGCAGCAACCGTGATTGGCGGGTTAACGCAAGGTTTAAATAAAAAAGCAGCAGCTGAATTTTCATTTTTCTTAGCGGTTCCAACCATGCTCGGAGCAACAGTTTTCAAATTGAAGGATGCGTACGAAGAGGTTCCTGATTTTTTCAATTCAGAAAACATAAAACTTCTTGCAATTGGAAATGTAGTCGCCTTTATTGTGGGATTGATTGCTATTAAGACCTTTGTTGCTCTGTTAACCAAATACGGATTGAAGCCTTTTGGTTATTATCGTATTGCACTCGGCGCCGCTATCATTGCGCTCTATTTTGGAGGTGTGTCGTTGACACTTTAAGACAGCAACGACTTCAGATCTTTCGCAATTTCTTTTTGATTCCACGAAGAAACTAAATGTATGTTTCGCACGCCTGCATCTTGCAACGCTTTAGCAGTTGCCGTTCCGTAGGCTACACAATTCAGTTTTGTTAAATCATTTCTCTCCTGTGCCGCAAAAACGTTCGAAGGAGATGAAAACAAGTATATGCGCGCTTCAGGAAGAGCTGTTGCCAAACGTGTTTTTTTATAGGTTGAAATAATTTCGATCTGATCTTTATTGAAAAAACTTGCAGCTGAATTCAAGCTGTCTTGCGCCGAAGGAAATAAGACTCGCTCGCTTCCGGCTAAATGAAAAAACATACGTGCGATCTCTTCTGTGTTTGTTCCCTCACCCACAAAATCGCATTCAAACGGAATCGCTTTCGCAGTTGCAGGGCCTATGGCAGCATATTTTGCATGCGCATTGGTGGTGTGTTCAAAGAATGAACGGGCACCATTAGAAGAAGAAAAAAACACCCAATCAAAGTCTTTTTGAATTTGAAAAGGAAGGTGTTCGATAGAAATAAGTGATTGACAAAAAGTAGTGTAATTCGACAATGAAAGTTCCGCAACCAATTCCGCTGCGTCTTCTTCATTTCGACTTACAAAAACATCTATCATGTGGATTGAATAAGACCTAAAAGATGATCAATGATTTGTTGTGGCTCTTCGTTTCTCATACTGAAATAAGATACTTGATCGTTCACTGTTTTCGCAAAAGCCAAATGACAAACAAACGTTTCACCCTCCTTCACCGCATGGGCTCCTAAAGGCAATTGACAACCGCCATTCATGCGGCGTAATATCTCACGTTCAATGTGAACACACTCAACCGTTTGTTCGTGATTTAAGTGATTCAAGATGGTAAGAATTTCTTCATCGCCCTCTCTGCATTGCAGCGCCAATGCGCCTTGTGCAGGGGCCGGAACAAATTGTTGCGCAGGTAAAACTTCAACATGAAATTCAGAAAGATCTAATTCTAAGCGCTCCACTCCAGCGCGCGCTAAAAGAATTGCATCGTATTGTTTCTCGCGTAATTTTTGAATACGTGTTGGGACGTTTCCACGTAAATCTTTCACTTCGGTATTTGGACAATGAAACGCCAATTGAACTTTTCTTCGAACAGAAGAAGTGCCCACTATTGCGTTTTCCTTCAGACCGAACGACCGTTCGGTATTCACTGCATCTTTGTTAATCAACAGAATATCTTCAACGTTTGCACGAATTGGAACGCTAGCGATGACAAGTCCTTCAGGAGGTGTTGTTTCTAAATCTTTGTGTGAGTGTACAGCTAAATCTACACTTTTCGATAGCAAGGCCTCTTCAATTTCCTTTGTGAAAAATCCCTTTCCTTCCATCTTATCGAAACTCAAATGCTGTATTTGATCTCCGCGAGTCTTAATGATTTTCAATTCAACTTTGAAACCTAAATTTTCCAAAGCTGATTGGGTGTAATTCGCTTGCCAAAGCGCAAGATCGCTTCCACGCGTTCCAATTACGATCGTTCTATTCAAGGGATTAATGTTTTTGTACTTCTTCCAAAAGTACTGATTTCGCTAGCTTCATAGGAACTGATATATATTTCTTTTCCATGTAACTAATAATCTTGTCTACCAATTCGCGATCGTGTTCAGAAAGTTGTGCGAGTTCTTTTGAAAAAACACTTTCAACTGCTGTCTGACGAATTTCTTTGATGGTATGCGGTATCTCGCTCATAGCAAGCTCGATGGAGCGCTCTTGATAGAGCTTCTTAAATTCACTCTTTCCTTTTTCAATAATTGCCACGCAATCGTTGAGTGCTTCTTCTCGATAAGAGATGTTCCTTTGAACTTCGCGTTGAACAGCGAGCATATCAATGAAAGCAACATCTGGAGATTGCGAAATTTCAACATTCACATTAGCAGGCAACGCCAAATCAATAACTGTTCTGTGCTTTTTTGAAAGACACATTTGACTGAACATTTCCTTGCTCACAACAATTTCTGTTGAACCCGTGCAAACCACAAGCGTATCGAAATCTGATTGATCGTTTTTCAATTCGGAAATGGGTAATGCGTCCGTATTGAAAGACTTCGCAATGGCTGATGCGTTTTCTACCGTTCTGTTGTATACTGAAACATTGGTGTATCCGTTTTCAGCAAGAAACTTGGCGAAGTTGGTGATGATCTGACCGGCCCCAACTAAAACAATTTTAGCGTTTACATCGGGATGTTTCTCTTGGAATAACTTCCATGCAATGGAAACAATAGAAACGGGTTTCTTCGAGAGGTTGGTGTGCGTATAGACCTCCTTGGCAATGCGAATCGCATGCTGATTAAGCATTCGCAAAGAGTCTCCGGTTAACTTCATGCCTTCGCATAGTTCGTAAGCGTTTCTAAGCTGCGTAATAATTTCTCGTTCGCCGATAATCAAAGAATCAAGACTTGCAGCAACACGAAAAACATGATCAGCGGTTTCTTCGCCGTTGAAGCGTTGTGCCTTTTGCGCAACACCTTTTATGAAACTCTTGTCATGTTCAGGGAACATGAAAGACAACAACTGTTGTGTAAAACCAGAACAAACAAAGTGAGGAACATCGAAGACCACTTCAACACGATTGCAAGTTCCAAGATACATGAGTTCACTCATTTGAAACTCTTCCTTCGCCGCATCTAATCGAGCCTTCAATTCCTCATGCGGAATTGCAAATGAACCAATCGTTTCCAGAGGAAAATGATGGTGATTCAAGGAAATAGCTCGTAGATTATTCACAAGGCGCGAAGTTCGTCCAAGTAACGCTCTGCAATGTCATTTATTTGTCATTCTATTTCAACCAAAAAAGCCAACCCGAAGGTTGGCTTTCCTGTGAACAAAACCCAATCTATTACTGCTCGACCATGAATCGAACACTTCTCTTTACATCTTCAGTTGTGACTTCCAATGTGTATAGTCCATTCGACAATTCATTTGCTAAGTTTAAAGTTGTTTGCAGGGCACCGTCTACTACAAAACGTTTGCTCTCAATCTTTCTTCCCAGGGCATCATATACTTTCACCTGAACATTATCCGATTCAATGCCCGATATACTGATATTCAAATTCGTTCCATTCGATGGATTTGGAAATACGGACAACTCCATCTCTTGCATCGCACCTTCTGAAAGACCTTGCAAAGCACCTTGCATCGCATCTTTCTCCGAATCTTGCGCAGCATCTTCCATCGGATCTATGATCATCCCCGCACTTCCAACAATACACATATACGTAACAGGTCCCCATTGGTAGTTCGTGCCTGTGTAAGTGTAAATCGGTGAGGTCTGAACGGCATAGGTCTTTCCATATTGAAGTGCAGTTACGTTATTCAAATTAAGATAGTTCGAGGCCGCTCCGCGGTTTTGTTCTATCGGTAATCCAACGGTTTGAAGCGTAAGCGGATTAACTTCGGTAAATCTCCATCTCCAATTCGTTACACCGCAAACCCATGGCAAGGAGGCAACAACAGCGCCTCTGAATTTTGTTCCTGCTGCGCACTGATCGCTCGTACGCAAAGTCGTTAATGGGTTGGCTGAAATGGTAATCGTTGTTGGATTAGCAGCAGGCATCTCGAATACTTCATTCACACCTGCACCATTCGGAATTGTATAGATAGCGGTTACTAAAACATTGTACATGCATCCTGCGGGTAAGATTGGTGTCACACTTGTGAGTATCAAGTAATCGCTTGTCTGTGTGCGTGTGTATACTTGTCCTGCTGCAATGCCTGTTAAGCCTGTCCAGGTGTATCTGTATTGAACGCCTGTGCCTCCGCAGTAAGATGCTTTGAAGACATTACACATACCTATCGTGCTTGGCCATGTGGCACTGGTTCCGCTATCTGATCCGCCTGCGCGAAGATGACGAATACAGCCAGAGAACTGTCCACCTGCTTGCGCATTACTATTGAAGTTTCTAATACCCACGCGATAGGTCGCTCCTGCTGTTAGGCCAGTTTTAGTTAGTACTTCAGTGCCGATACCTGAAACGGTGTTTTCAATATCGATAACATTACCATTTATATCTTGAAGTTCAATCACGATATCGTTCGCATTACTTCCTATAAAAATGGTAACGCCGGTAGACAACGTTGTGAAGTTGTACCAACGGTCTTCTCCTGTAACACACGTGCTCTGTGCCAACGTGCTCGGGAAGGC
>JANQWV010000063.1:0-4280 GCA_030729695.1 Flavobacteriales bacterium
GGTATTTTCATTGGGAAGGAATTTCAATCGGTTGGAGCAACGGAATTGATAAATGCTCAAGATGCATTCGCCTATTTGAAGTTGAATGAAGTAAAGGGAAGAATTGTTTTGTTGAAAGGTTCGCGCGGAATGCGCTTGGAACAATTGAAGGAAGTGATTTAATGGTTGTATTTTCGTAAAAAATTAGAACGATGAATTTTGTAGAGGAGTTGCAATGGAGAGGAATGTTGCATAACAGTATCCCGGAAACAGAGGCACATTTGAATGCGCAAATGCGTAAGGCATACATTGGATTCGATCCAACAGCAAGCTCATTGGGTGTGGGGAATATGGTTCAGATTATGACCCTCCTGCATTTCCAACAAAGTGGGCATAAGCCTGTAGCCCTTATTGGTGGCGCAACTGGAATGGTAGGCGATCCAAGCGGTAAATCGGCAGAAAGAAATTTATTGGGTGAAGAAGAACTTCGCTACAACCAAGAATGTCAGCAAAAGCAATTGGAGCGTTTTCTAGATTTCAATTGTGGAAACCGTTCTGCGGAAATCGTAAACAACTACGATTGGTTTAAAGAGATGGGTTTCTTGGATTTCATTCGTGATGTGGGAAAACGCTTGACGGTGAATTACATGATGGCGAAGGATTCGGTGAAAAATCGAATCAGCGGTGAAGACAAAGAGGGAATGAGTTTCACTGAATTCACTTACCAACTTATTCAAGGATACGATTTTTATTATTTGTGGAAGAACCATGGAATTACCCTTCAAATGGGCGGTTCAGATCAATGGGGAAACATTACTACAGGAACAGAATTAATTCGCAGAATAGACGGGGGAAGCGCTTTTGCGTTAACTACTCCGCTTATTAAAAAGGCAGACGGCACCAAGTTCGGTAAAACGGAAAGTGGAAATGTGTGGTTAGATGCTGCACGCACTTCACCTTATAAATTCTATCAGTTTTGGTTGAATGCGAGCGATGAAGATGTGAAGAATTTCATTCGCATTTTCACTTTGAAAGGAAAAGAAGAAATAGAAGCGCTAGAAGCAGCGCATGCGTTAGATCCAGGAATGCGCGCGCTACAGAAAGCATTGGCTGAAGATATTACTACACGTGTGCACAGCGCAGCAGATACAACACAAGCCATTCAAGCTTCTGGAATTCTATTCTCGAAAGACAGCGCATTCGATTCGTTGCCGAAGGAGATGTTATTAGATATTTTCGAAGGTGTTCCCCAAGGAACCGTAAGTAAGACCGAAATAGAAGCGGGTGCTGATATCATAGACGTTCTTGTTAATTCGGGATTCCTTCCTTCTAAAGGAGAGGCCAGAAGAGCGTTACAAGAAAACAGCATTGCAGTAAATAAACAAAAAGTAACGCTCGACTCAAGAGTAGATGCTAGTCATTTGATTCATGGTGAATTGATAATTCTTCAACGCGGAAAGAAAAATTATTTCTTGTTGAAATGTCTATAAAATAAGCAGGGGTCCCCTTTGGAACCCCCTGCTTATTTTGTTTAGGAAATCATATCACCAAATTGTCCTGCCCAACACATTTCAATTCGGATAAGAAGTTAGAAACTTCTGTATTAAAGACGAAGAAGAAATTAAATGGTTGCCTAGGATTCAGAAAAAAGTAAATTACATCCTCTAATCTCGGCGTGGTTCATTCTGCCGAGTATTTCAAAGGTGCCATTTTCATGAACTATCCCTACATCTTCGGTGGCAATAAAGGAACAGGAATTCTGATTGGCAAGGTCTATAATGTTAAGCGCACCGCGCTTTCCAGCAGGGAGTAATGACAAAGGATCTTGAATATCGCGACACACCACTTTCATCCAAGGTGGACAAACAAAAATCCCTTTGCCCTTCGAATAAGCTTGAGAAAAGAGCTCGGTCATACCATACTCACTGTGTATCTCTTCGAGTTGAAATGCCTTCCGCAATGCAGCATGAAGTTCGCTTCGGGTGAGTTCTTCCCTTCGTCCCTTCATTCCACCTGTTTCCATAATTGAAGTAAAGTTTAAAGGCATCGGGAATAATTCTGAAAAGTCAAGCAATGCAAATGAAACGCCGAGAAGAAGAGTCTTTACTTCATTCTTTTCGTTCGCGATGATTTGATTTTTTAAGGCTTCGAAATCATTCAAGAAAAATCCAGAAGTTTCGTGAGCAAATGGCAACAAGGCATTCGCCATATAAACCAACGAAGAATTGTTTCGTTCCAAATAGGAGGGAAGTAAAGCCAGTAGACTAACCTCCTTAAGGGGTGCTCCCAAGTAATCTTGGAATGTAGGGAAAAAGGACTGCTCGTAAAGTGAAAGGTCGTTTACTAAATGCTGACTGCGATTCCCACCTGTGCCGCTGCTTTCGAAAGTGTGCACAACGGGTTTGTCTTGACAAACGCGGTGTGTTTTGAAGAATGAAATGGGTAAAAATGGAAGTTCTCGCCAATGATTTATGGAATGAAAGTCTCTACCTAAAGCTTTACAAAATTGTCCGTAAACAGGTGTTTCCGTTATTTGGTTTTGGAAGGTCGAGAGCGCTAAGGAGTTAAAATTTTCAGAAGTTGTTTTCGTAAAATCAATCATGCGCTTCTCTGTTATGACGTTCATTCGCTATATTTACAAAGATGCGAAATATTAGTACACCACTTTTTATTTTCCTGGCCTTAGTTGTGACCAGTTGCTTGAAAGTCGAGACTTATCCAGACGAGCCTAGCATTCAGGCCGTGAGAATGACTGCGAGCGGCGACAGTGCTTTTGTAGAGGTTGATTTTATAGATGGAGACGGAAATGTAGGGCTGGGTCAAGAAGATACATCAGGTGTCTTTGGCGCTTGCGATACGCGTTACAATTTATTTTGTGTCTATGAGGAGTTACGCAATGGAACTTGGATGCAAATAAGTGAAGATCCTTGTGTTAATCCGAACGCAGTGCCCTTTTACTATCGTGTGCCTTGGGCCTCACCTCCTGGACAAAACAAAACTCAGAAAGGAACCATTATCGTGCAAATGTATCCCGGTTATTATTTGGCTAGCGGATTTGATACATGCCGATTTGCAGTGCGTGTTTGCGATAGGGATTTGAATTTTTCGAATACATTTTACTCACCAGTTTATCTAAAACCATAAAACAAAATTGCATGTACGGAATTGTGAATAGAGCGATCGAGGAATTAATCATCGAGAAATTTGGAATTGACAAATGGGAACAAGTCAAGACCAAGGCAGGTTTTGATTCTGAAGGTTTCATGACATTGAAGCCTTACCCAGATGCACTTACATTTAAATTAGTAGGTGCGGCAAGTGAAATTCTTAATGTTCCAGCAGACACATTGTTAGAGGCATTTGGTGAGTATTGGATTTTGTACACAGCAGAAAAGGGATATGGCGAGATGCTTAATTTGGCCGGGGACAGCTTTCCTTCTTTTCTGAAGAATTTGAACATGTTGCATGGTCGGGTTACCAATCTCATGCCTGAGTTGGCACCTCCTCAATTTGAATGCAGAAACGAAAAAGAGAATTCGATTGAGTTGATCTATAGAAGCCATAGAAATGGAATGATACCCATGCTCTACGGATTGATAAAGGGCTTGGCTAAAAGGTTTGAGAAAGAGGTAGAGATTACAGAACTTGAGAGTAGCGTTGAAGAGAATACTACCGTTATTTTCCTTTTGACATGGTCTTAAGTTCTCTAGAAAATATCTTACAACGTACAGCTCCACTTTATTTCAAAGTGGATCGTTTTGGTGTAGTGATTTATTCGTCGCCACTCCTAGAAAAAGCGCTAGGGACGAATATTTCGAAGTGCCAGATTGAGGATCTATTTACATTATCGAAACCCTTCAAAGAAGTTGTTTTGAAACTATCTGAGGAGAATGCCTCCTTAGATGAGCTGGTGTTTCTTTCCGTAAAGAGTAGAAATCAACGGTACAAATCAGGTGTTCATGCTATAGATGAAAGTTTCTTTTTTATTTGTAATCCGATAATCAATTCGAATTATGCGATCAAAGATTATAATTTAACGATCAATGACTTTCCCATTCATGATACCATGTATGAATTTGTATTTGCTCAGAGTGCGAACCAAGCAGCGCTTAGAGATGTAACTAATTTATACGAGAAGGTCGAGCATAGGAATGAGCAATTGAGCCTCAAGAATAATGAACTGACTTATCTGTTGGGTGAGGTTCATCATCGGGTGAAGAACAACTTAGCATTCATCTCAAGTTTATTGGAAATAGAAGTTGTGCATTCTCAATTTCCAGAGGTAAAAGATACACTTTGGA
>JANQWV010000063.1:4380-11874 GCA_030729695.1 Flavobacteriales bacterium
CAATCCAAAGTTGTCTATTTCCTTTTTGAAGAAAGGAGAGGAAATTATTTTTTCAGTCTGCGATCACTCCGTTTCTCTGCTTGAAGCTCAACCGAGAAAAGGATTTCAACTGATAGATATTTTTGTATCACAACTTAAGGGAAAAAAAGAAACCCATTTAGAAAATGGGTTTCAAACAATAATTACGTTCCCTTATTAGGAAATTCTGTTCTTCAATTCTTGATCAATTGCGTCAAGGAAATCTTCAGTCGTTAAATAATGTTCTTCACGTGTTTCAGAACCGTGAATACACACTGCTAAATCTTTCGTCATCTTTCCACCTTGAACCAAATCAACGCATACTTTCTCAAGTGTTTGAGCGAATGTGATAAGCTCTTGGTTGTTGTCTAATTTTCCACGGAAAGCAAGACCTTGAGTCCATGCGAAAATAGAAGCAATAGGGTTGGTAGAAGTTTTCTTTCCTTGTTGGTGCTGACGGTAGTGACGAGTCACAGTTCCGTGAGCTGCTTCCGCTTCCATGGTCATTCCATCTGGAGTAATCAATGCAGAAGTCATAAGTCCTAAAGAACCGAATCCTTGCGCTACGATATCACTTTGAACATCTCCGTCGTAGTTCTTACATGCCCAAACAAAACCACCGTCGCTCTTCAAACAGAAAGCAACCATGTCGTCGATTAAGCGGTGTTCGTAGGTGATACCTAACTCAGCGAATTTCGATTTGAATTCATTTTGATAAACTTCTTCAAAGATGTCTTTGAAGCGTCCGTCATAATGCTTTAAGATGGTGTTCTTGGAAGAGAAATATAAATTCCAGCTACGCATGATGGCTTGGTTGAAGCAACTGCGAGCGAAACCGTAAACGCTTTCGTCTGTGTTGTACATAGCCATTGCAACCCCATCTCCTTCGAAATTGTAAACTTCCCAAGACTTGGTTTCTCCGCCGTCTTCTGGTGTGAAAGTCATGGTTAATTTTCCTTTTCCTTTGATGGTAGTGTCTGTTGCACGGTACTGATCACCGAATGCATGACGACCAATGTTAATAGGTTTGGTCCAACCGGGAACCAACTTAGGAATATTGTTGCAAATGATTGGCTCGCGGAAAACAGTTCCACCTACGATATTGCGAATGGTTCCGTTTGGCGACTTCCACATTTTCTTCAATCCGAATTCTTGAACACGTGCTTCATCGGGAGTGATGGTTGCGCATTTAACTGCAACGTTGTATTTCAAGGTAGCTTCTGCAGACTCAACAGTTACGCGGTCTTCAGTAGCATCACGATTTTCAATTCCTAAATCGAAATATTTAATATCAAGCTCTACGTATGGAAGAATTAATTTGTCTTTGATGTATTTCCAAATGATTCGAGTCATTTCATCGCCATCCATTTCAACAATCGGATTAGCTACTTTGATTTTATTCATGTCTTGATTAATTAGGGTACAAAAATAAATCGGGAGCTGCTAATTAAAGCGAGCTCCCGATGTTTTTTCAGTTTTTGTTTAAAACTTAAACTTGCTCGCGCTTAGAGAAAAAGAATGAACCTTCAATGGCTGCATTCTCATCGCTATCTGAACCGTGAACGGCGTTCGCAGCAATGCTTGTAGCAAACATGCGACGGATAGTTCCTTCATCTGCTTTTGAAGGGTCAGTAGCACCAATAAGTGTTCTGAAGCTTTCAACTGCGTTATCTTTTTCAAGAATAGCCGCCACAATAGGACCGCTAGTCATGTATTCTACTAATTCTCCGTAGAATGGACGCTCTTTGTGAACCTCGTAAAAACGAGAAGCATCTTCTTTGGTAAGTTGTGTCAATTTCATTGCGCGGATAGTGAATCCTGCTTCAATGATTTTGTCAATGATTTTTCCTGTGTTGCCAGCAGCTGTTGCATCTGGCTTAATCATCGTAAAAGTGCGATTTCCTGACATAATTAATATTTTGGATTGCAAAAATACAACATTCCCATTCTAAATTCGCTGAAAATTAACTGAGATGAATTCAAACCTTACTTCGGCGCAAGCCATGGATTTGGAAGACAATTATGGAGCGCACAATTACCACCCCATTCCGGTTGTGATAGCGAAGGGAAAAGGCGTGAAGGTTTGGGATTTGGAAGGAAAAGAGTACTTCGATTTTCTTTCGGCATATTCTGCAGTTAACCAAGGACATTGTCATCCGAAGATTATTCAAGCATTGAAAGATCAAGCCGAGAAAGTAACCCTTACTTCTCGTGCGTTTTACAACAGCGAATTGGGAGCTTACGAAAAGTTCATCACCGAATATTTCGGTTTCGAGAAAGTTCTTCCCATGAATACAGGCGTTGAAGGTGGTGAGACTGCTGTGAAGCTTGCACGTAAGTGGGGATACAAAGTGAAGGGCATTGCCGAGAACCAAGCGAAAGTTGTTTTTGTTGAGGGAAATTTTTGGGGAAGAACACTGGCTGCTATTTCAACTTCGCAAGACCCAAGCAGCTATGCAGGTTTCGGTCCATATATGCCCGGATTCTTGTCTATTCCATACAATGATTTAAATGCATTGGAAGCTTGTTTGTCCGGTGACCCGAACATCGCTGGATTTATGTTCGAGCCTATTCAAGGTGAAGCAGGAGTGGTTGTTCCGCATGAAGGATATCTGGCCGGAGTTCGTGCACTTTGTACGAAGTACAATGTGTTGATGATTGCCGATGAAGTTCAAACCGGATTAGCACGCACAGGTAAGATGTTGGCTTGCGATCACGAAAATGTGAAGCCAGATATTTTGGTTCTTGGAAAGGCGCTTTCAGGAGGCGTATTGCCCGTAAGTGCTGTTCTTTCCAGCAATGAAATTATTTTAACCATAAAGCCAGGCGAACACGGAAGCACCTACGGTGGAAATCCTTTGGCTTGTGCTGTTGCAACAGCTGCGTTAGAAGTTCTTCGCGATGAGAAGATGGCTGAGAATGCAGAGCGCCTCGGAGAATTATTTAGAAGTGAAATGAGAAAACTTCAAGGCGAAGTTTCACTTTTAACGCTTGTTCGCGGAAAAGGATTGCTGAACGCTGTGGTGATGGATGATAACGAAGAAAGCGAAGCTGCTTGGAATATTTGTGTAGACCTTGCTAAGAACGGATTATTAGCGAAGCCAACACACGGGAACATCATTCGCTTCGCTCCGCCATTGTGTATTACTGAAGCGGAGATTATGCAATGCGTTGAAATTATTTCGAACGTCATTAAAGCTCACGCGAAGTAAGAGTCGAAAGATCCTTACAACCAACCTTTCGATTTCATCCAATCGTCGTTGAACATCTTGCCCAAGTAGCGAGTACCGTGGTCATGGAAAATAACCACTACTACATCTCCTTCTTTGAACCGATCTTTCATTTGCATGATTCCGGCCATAGCCGATCCCGCGCTGTTTCCCGCGAAAATACCTTCCTCTTTCGCAACTTTACGCGTGTAGATCGCAGCGTCTTTGTCGGTTACTTTTTCGAAATGATCAATTAAGTTGAAGTCAACATTTTCCGGAAGGAAATCTTCACCAATACCTTCTGTAACGTAAGCGTAAATTTCATTTTTATCGAATTCGCCCGTCTCTTTGTATTTCTTGAAAACAGATCCGTAGGTGTCAATACCAAGCACTTGAATATTCGGATTTTTTTCTTTCAAGAAACGCGCAGTTCCGGAAATGGTTCCGCCCGTTCCAACACCAACAACTAAGTGTGTGATCTTACCGTCCGTCTGATCCCAAATCTCTGGACCTGTTGACTCGTAATGCGCTTGAGCATTGCTCGGATTGTCGTATTGATTCGGCTTCCAAGAATTTGGTGTTTCTTTTTCAAGACGAGAAGAAACGCTGTAGTATGAACGAGGGTCTTCTGGATCTACATCGGTTGGACAAACAATTACTTCCGCACCTAACGCACGAAGTGCATCGAACTTTTCTTTACTCTGCTTATCTGTACTTGTGAAAATACAATTGTATCCTTTCATGATAGCCGCAATGGCCAAGCCCATTCCTGTGTTACCTGAAGTTCCTTCGATAATGGTTCCCCCTGGTTTCAATCTTCCATCTTTTTCAGCATCTTCAATCATCTTCAAAGCCATGCGGTCTTTAATGGAGTTACCCGGATTGAAGGTTTCAACTTTGGCTAAAACCAAAGCAGGAATGTCTTTTACAATGGTATTTAATTTCACCATAGGCGTGTTACCAATGGTGCCGAGAATGTTTTCGTGGTACTTCATAATGCGAAGGTAGGTTGGAAGATTTAATTTTTTCGAATCGACTCTGCAGGACGGAAAGTAGAAACATATATCGAAGGAAGAATCATGGCTAACACGCACACGCTAAGGGTGAGTGCATTCAAAATGATTATCTCCATTGGGTTCATGAGAATGGGAATTTCAGAAACATAATAGTTCGCTGGATCAAGCTTGAATACGCCTGTGTATTTCTGGAAAAGGGCAATTCCAATTCCTAAAATATTTCCAATTATAACTCCTTTGCCTATGATGTGCGCAGCGTGCCAGAGGAAGACGCGCAACAAAATTGGATTCGGTAACCCCATGGATTTTAATGTGCCAATAAACGATTGTCTTTCCAAAATAAGAATGAGCAATGCCGAGGTCATGTTCACAATGGAAAGCACCACCATAAGCACAACAATAATGACCACGTTCACGTCGAGCATTTCCAACCAAGCAAAGATTTCCGGATTACGATCGGTGAGTGGAATGACGAACAAATCGTATGGAATAGCCTCCCACAAAGGGTCTCTAACTTTTTCAAGTGCTTCATAATTTTCAACTTGAACTTCATATCCACCAATGTAATTCACTTCACTGCCGCGGAGATTTGAATAGGTCCATCGCGGTGTAACGAATTCATTTTCGCCATGCGGAGGGAATTTTAAATGAACATATGTCGTGTCTGCAATTTGAAAAGGAGCTGTTGTAACCAATCCAAATGTGGTGTCTGTCAAACCTAAGTATAAGAAGGGATCTTTTGCAGATGTTCCGTCGAGCCAGTGTTGCTCAAACTCGCCGTTGTTTCCGAAACCGATAGGAGAAATAATCGTGAGCAGCGGGACAGACGCGGTGTCTACGATGATTTGTCCTTGAAGTCCCCATCCGCCGAATTGCTGAAGGTAGGCGAGGTGAACGAAAATAAATTTCTCGTCGTACTCTTCCAATTCTGTTTTGTAAGTCCCAACGAGTGTGAAATTTTGTTGTTGAATATCGTCTTCGCTGTTCACGATATACAAACTCATCTTCTGTCCCAATTGAAGCGCTAGTCGATTGGCAATATATTCAGACAAAACAATTTCAGCTTCAGGAAGTGTGTCCGCTTCGTAAGTCAACTTCATGACTCTTCCTTGCGTGAGCACGCTGTGCAAGAAAGTGGTGTCGTATTGCTCTTCAATTCCTTTTGCAATAACTCCAGATAGCCCGGCCTTCGATTCAACAATGGCAGGCTTTTGCGCATAGACACTGACGTTTTTAATCCCAGGAATTTTCTTGAGTTCGTCAATTAATTTTTTATCATGGAGAATGGGAACAGATTCCTGTGCTGCGTTATCTCCGTTTGAAACAATTTGAAAATGTCCTCCGAACCCAATTACTTTTTGTCGCACCTCTGATTGAAATCCCTTCACCACAGCGAGAGAAAGTATCATAAGCGCAATGCCAATCGCTACTCCCCACATGGCAATGCGAACAATTGGCTTCGAAATACGCCCGTTGTCTCGCGCGCGAAGCATGCGAAAAGCCAAGTAGGATGCTAGCTTAAAAGATTTCATTGCGGCTCAAAGTTAGGACTTCGACATTGGAAAGTTACTAACTTCATTTATTTCGGTTCGATTTTAGTTAAGAATGAGCAAAATTTGTGGACCCATGAAACACAACCGTCTTCATTTGTATTTTATTTTTCTTTTTGTACTGAGTGCTCCTCTTGTTTTCGCTCAAACTTCAGGTGCCTCACAAACTGAAGCTTATTTCGGTTTGCTGAAAAACAAACGTGTGGCGGTATTGGCCAATCAAACCAGTGTAATTGGAAATGTCCATCTCGTAGATACCCTTCTTTCAAGTGGAATAGAAGTGGTGAAAATTTTTGCACCCGAACACGGATTTCGAGGCGAAGCTGGAAACGGAGATCATGTAAACGATGGCACCGACAAAAAAACCAAGCTCCCAATTTTTTCACTTTACGGAAATCACGTGAGACCAACCGCAGAGATGCTCGCAGATGTAGATGTTATTCTTTTCGATATTCAAGATGTAGGTGTGCGATTCTATACTTTTTTGGCAACCATGCAAGAGGTGATGGAGGCTGCATTGATAAGTAAGAAGGCGGTTTTTATTCTGGATAGACCAAATCCAAATGGATACTACATAGATGGACCGGTAATGACCGATAAAAAGTTGTACTCCTTTGTAGGACAACTGCCAATTCCAATTGTTCACGGCTGCACCCTTGGTGAAATGGCACGAATGATTAATGGTGAAGGTTGGTTAACAGATGGAAAATCTTGTGAACTTACTGTAATTCCTTGCAGCAATTATTCGCACAACGCGTATTTCGAATTGCCAATAAAGCCATCTCCAAACTTGCCCAACATCACTTCCATTTATGCATACCCAAGTTTGTGTTTGTTCGAAGGAACTTGCGTGAGTATTGGAAGAGGCACTTCGCTACCGTTCCAACAATTTGGATTTCCAAATTGTAAAAGCGGCGAAGCATCTTTCACACCGAAAGAGATACCTGGAGTTTCAACAAATCCACCATTCGAGAATCAATTGTGTAAAGGAATTAAAGTGAGTTTCGAAAAGCGCCCAACTGAATTGAATCTTTCTTGGATCGTTGGTATGTATGCGAACTATCCGAATAAAGATAAGTTTTTTACGTCTGCTAGTTTTTTCGATAAATTAGCGGGAACCACGGAATTGCGAAAGCAGATTATCGAAGGGGTTTCAGAAGAAGAAATTCGTGCTTCGTGGCAAAAAGATTTGGAAGCTTATAAGATCATTCGAAAAAAATATTTACTGTATCCCGATTTCAATTAAGTATGAAAACTTCTATTAAAATTTTCTTACTCTCCCTGGTGTTTATTTTGTGTGGAAAGAGTGTCTTCGCGCAGTTGGAAAATACCACGCGTGATGTTGCTCGTAAGCATCCGAATGGAAAACCCTATGTAGTTGTATACATCAAGAATACAACTGGAGAAATAGTTAAGGAAGAGGTTTATTATTCGAATGGAAATCTGGAATGGGAAGGCTTTTACAAGCGCTCCATTGAAGATGGTTCTTGGAAGTATTATTATCCGAATGGAAAGTTGAAAAGCAATCAATACTACACCAGAGGCAAAGAGAACGGCGTCTTTCTCGATTACAACGAAGCGGGAAAATTGGTGAAGCAAAGTTTATTCAAAGACGGTAAATTGGTCTCTGAGCAGAACTTCTAATTATTTTTTCGGAACCCATTTGTTTTCTTCAGCACCTAATTCCTGAGCTGCTGCGCG
>JANQWV010000064.1 GCA_030729695.1 Flavobacteriales bacterium
CGTGCCTTCGAAGAGTTGCAGGCCATTGTAACGGAAATTGAATTGGGACAAATTAGCGTAGACATTTTATCTGAAAAGGTGAAACGCGCTTCCGAGTTAATTGCAATCTGTAAAACGAAATTGTCTTCGACGGAGGAGGACGTGAATCAGATTTTGAAAGAGCTTGAACAGTAGATTCTTTGAAAGGTGTTGCACAAGGTGCTATGCAAGGACGCTTCGCGTAGCGACCTTCCATTGGGACCTTTCGAAGAACCTTCCATCGGACCTTGCGAGGCGCCTTGCAACCGCACCTTTCGCAGAACCTTAACAATGTGTTACTAGCTTTGCACAATGAAAATAGAAATTTGGAGCGACATCGTATGTCCGTTTTGTTACATAGGTAAACGACACTTAGAGCAAGCCCTCGCGAAGACTGGAAAGAGTGTGGAGATTGAATGGAAGAGCTTCCAACTAGATCCGAGCGTGACCGCCGATGATGCGGGCGCTTCTGTGGTGGAACATTTAGCAGAGAAGAAGGGAATGTCTATTGAGCAAGTGAACGGCATGATGGGAAGGGTGGAGACGATGGCTGTAGAAGCTGGATTAGACATGAAACTTCGAAGTTCATTCGTGATGAATACCTTTCACGCTCATCGCGTGTTGCATTTCGCGAAGTCTTTAGGAAAAGGATCTGAATTGAAAGAAGCGTTTTTAAAAGCACACTTTACAGACAATATGAATTTGAATGAAGAGGAAAATCTGATTCAAGTTGCTCTTTCTGTTGGATTGAATGAAGCCGATGTTCAACGTGTTTTATCTTCCAATGAATTTGAAGAGGCCGTGAATGAAGATGCCTATACTGCCCAACAGTTCGGTGCTCGCGGAGTTCCGTTCTTTGTCTTCAATAGAGAGTCGGCCGTTTCAGGCGCTCAGCCTGTAGAGGTGTTCGAACAGATTTTGAATGAGATGAACTAAATTTTTCGAATTGTGAAAACATCACTTTTGGATCTTCGAATACTGTTCTTTGCTTGCCTTGCTTCATTGCAATTACACGCGCAAATCTTGCCATATAAAGACTCGAACCTTTCGGTTGAAGTGCGCGTGAATGATTTGCTCTCGCGCATGACTGCTGAAGAAAAGTTCTATCAAGTCTTCATGATTGCGCACGACGGAGTATTCCAAGAGTCTGACTACACACATGGAATTTTCGGGATTGAAATGAATACGTCTGGTCTGAATGAGGCAGCCGGACAACAGATGTTAGATTATTCAAAAGGAAATGCCATCGAGAGTGAACTTGCAGAGATGCTTCGCATTCAAAAATATTTAGTCACCCAAACGCGATTGGGAATTCCTGCTATATTTTTCGGAGAGTCGTTGCACGGAGTGGTTGCGAAGGGAGGTGTTACTTATCCGCAATCGATTGCCCTTGCAGCAAGTTTTAACACATCGTTGATGGAAGAAGTTTCGGATGCGATTGCTACAGCTTCTTTCCAACGCGGATGGCGCATGGTGCTTTCTCCGGTGGTGAACATTGCAACCGATGTTCGTTGGGGAAGGACGGAAGAAACTTACGGAGAAGATCCATATTTATCAAGTCTCTTCGGAGCTGCATTCGTCCGTGCTTTCGAATCGAAGAACATTGTTGCTACGCCGAAGCACTTTGTTGCAAACGTGGGCGATGGCGGAAGAGACAGCTATCCCATTCATCTCGACGATAAGGCCTTGAATGAAATTCACTATCCACCTTTCCGTGCGTGTTTCGATGCGGGAGCCCGCGGCGTGATGGCTAGTTACAATTCGCTCAACGGCGTTCCGTGTAGCATGAATGCGAATCTCCTTCAACATACATTAAAAGAAAATTGGAAGTTCAATGGGGTTGTTATTTCAGATGCCGGCGCTGTGGGTGGAGCGAATGTCTTGCACAACACTTCGCCCGATTATCCAACCAGCGGAAAGCAGGCCATTGAAAATGGAATGGATGTTATTTTTCAAACGTCTATTCATCACGATGAATTATTCTCTTCGCCTTTCTTGAAAAATGAAGTTCGCACATCTGCTTTAGATTCGGCTGTTGCGCGCGTCTTACGTGTGAAGTTTGAATTGGGATTGTTCGAGAATCCGTATGCGGAATATCATGAAATAGATTTAAAAATTCAGCAAGAACTTGCTTTGAAAGCAGCGGAAGAATCCATTGTGTTATTGAAGAATGAAAACAATGTTTTGCCGCTTTCTTCCAATTATAAAAGAATCTTGGTGGTGGGTGAAGACGCGACTGACTGTCGCTTGGGCGGATACAGCGGAAGTGGATATTCCTTGGTGAATGTTTTCGATGGAATGAAGGAACATTACGAAGGCAATGTTGGAATTGAATACACTCGCGGAAGCAGCCGCAGAATTGAAGAGGAAGAAATTCTTCCGGAAGAAAATTTGTCAGAGATTCAAGCGCGCTATTTTTCTGAATTGAATTTTCAAGGTGTTGAAGTGGTAAAGAAATGCAAGGGTGTGTTGGATTTTTATTACACGTTTTACTCTCCTGATGAGAGTATTCAAAAAGAAAAATTCAGTGCGAAATTTGAAACGGTATTCACGCCTTCCGATAACAATTGGGAAGCCATTGGGTTGAAGGGTAACGACGGATTCCGCATGTATGTGAACAATGAATTGGTAATTGATCAGTGGGAAAAAGTTTCGTTTCATTCGGTTCTTCATTCTATGAAATTGGAAAAAGGAAAGGCGTACAATCTTCGAATTGAATTTCGCGAAACCTTTGGAAACGCTCAATTGGCCTTGGTAGGAAGAAGAAAGAATACAGACGCTGAAGAAATTCAACGCGCTGTTTCACTATCGAAAAAAGTAGATGCAATTGTTGTTTTGGCTGGAATTGAAGAAGGAGAGTTTCAAGACAGAAGTAAGTTATCCCTGCCGGGAAATCAAGAAGAGTTGATCTTAGAATTAGCGAAGACGGGCAAGCCAATCGTTGTTGTTTTAGTTGGCGGAAGCGCCATTGTTATGGAGCGTTGGTTGAATGAAGTAGATGGTGTTGTTATGATGTGGTATGCCGGAGAACAGCAGGGATATGCTCTCGCGAATGTTTTATCTGGAAAGGTGAATCCGAGTGGAAAATTACCCATCACTTTTCCTCGTCATGAAGGACAGTTGCCGTTGAGTTATTGGCATGAGCCGACAGGGCGCGGCGATGATTACATAGACGGAACGGGCCGACCACTTTTTCCATTTGGATATGGAAAGAGTTACACTTCGTTTTCATTGAATGATTTGAACGCCAATGAAAAAGGTGAGGGAAGAAACAAGTATGTTGAAGTAACAGTTAAGTTGAAGAATAAGGGTGCTGTTTCAGGAAGTGAAGTGGTGCAGATGTATGTTCAACGTCCGAATTCACTACGCGTGGAAGCCGTTCAAAAGTTGAAAGGATTTCAAAAAGTTTTCCTTCAACCCAACGAAGAAAAAGAATTGATTTTCCGAGTAGGTCAGCAAGAACTTCAGGAATACATGGGGAATAATGAATGGAAGTTTCATCCAGGAAAATACCGGATTATGTTCGGCAGTTCGAGCAGAGAAATTCAACAAGAGTTTGTGTGGGAATATTCGGAGAATTGATAGGTGTGTGTTTATTGAAACGGCAATGCGAACAACTCTGATCTATAGTTGTTTGTAGTCTAATTAAGGAATAGTTTTACGAAAAATAAAGAGTGCTATGAATGTAGTTGAAAGAATGGAGTGGAGATATGCGGTGAAGGCTATGAATGGCGAGAAGGTGAGTGGCGATAAGATTGAAAGAATATTGGAAGCGATACGTTTGTCTCCGTCTTCAAGCGGATTGCAGCCATACGAATTGTTGGTTGTAACAAATCCAGAATTGAAGACTCAGCTGAGAGCAGCAGCGCACAACCAAAGTCAAGTTGATGACTGTTCACACCTTTTGGTTTTCGCAGCATGGGATACGTATACGGAGGATCGCATTAACAAGTGGTTCGATTTGGTGAATGAAGTAAGAGGGGTGAAGAGCGAAGGATGGGAGAACTATCGTAACAGTATTTTGAAATCTTATCCTCCGCGTCCTGCTGAAGTGAATTTCGAGCATGCTTCGAAGCAAGTCTACATTGCTCTTGGAATCGCCATGTTGGCAGCGGCAATGGAAGAAGTTGATAGCACACCTATGGAGGGATTTATTCCAGCCGAAGTCGATCGCATTTTAGGTCTTGAAGCGAAAGGATTGAAATCGGTGCTTCTACTACCAATTGGATATAGAAATCCGGAAAAGGATTATTTAATCAATGCGAAGAAGGTGAGGAAGTCGATGAGTGATTTTGTTCATGAGGTGAAGTAAGCTTCGAAAAGGGTTAAATAAAAAAATCCCCAACTTGCGTTGAGGACTTTTTTGTCTCTTAGTGATCCCGAAGGGATTCGAACCCCTGACCGTCTGCTTAGAAGGCAGATGCTCTATCCAACTGAGCTACGAGATCATTCATCTATAAAAAAAGAAAGACAACCGAGTTGTCTTTTCTTTGTCGGGGTGGCAGGATTCGAACCTACGACCTCCTGCTCCCAAAGCAGGCGCGATACCGGGCTACGCTACACCCCGAAATGCTCTTTAGCACCCTAAGGGGGTGCAAATATACATCTCTTTTTTAATTTTCAAGCCAATATTAAAATTTTCTTAATACCCTATTAGAGTTTTACCAAGCGCTCACTTCTGCCAAACTCATTCACAACAAGATAAACCCCTGATTGAAGATCTTCAATGTTCAATTTTTTCACGTTGTAATAAATCCCCAACATTCTTCCTTGAACATCATAAACAGTGTAGTCACCAACCGCTGTGAAAGAGATCATTCCTTCATCGGTCGGATTAGGATATATCTTGAAGAGATTACGCGTGTCTTCTTCCAAATCGGCCACCCCTGACGGATTCTCAGCTCCAGGTGTACTCGATGAAAACATGCCCCAAGTGTCGTTGCTTCCATTAGGAGAGCTTCCGTAACTCGCATTCGGAACCAACCATGATGGAACCGCTACACTTGAAAGAACAGTACCATTCGGAGCAGACAAGGTCACTGTTTCTCCAGCACTTATTTTGAAGTTCGTGTGGTCCGCACCGCGCTGTGTGACATTCGATGCGTAGAAAATACGATATCCATTCGCTGGAACAATACTCTCCGATTTCGATGAAATCAAGAACTTGTTCGGAACAGCCAAATCATCTGTGAGATAATAACCCTCCAAGGTAATCGGATACGGATTCGGATTGTAGATTTCAATCCAGTCTTCATGTTGTCCAAAATCGTCTTGCAAAACATTGCTATTCGATGCCATAATCTCGTTCACAACCGGAGCCAAAAAATTCGGGTCGGCTGAGAAGTTAGCGGTAATGTTATTGTCCGTTGCAGCGCTGTAGCTCAACACAGGAGAAGTGCTGGAAGACATAGACCAACTGTCGAATTTGAAACCGTATTTCGAAGCAGCAGTCAATTCAACAGGAACATTGCTGAAATAAATTCCTGTCCAGGGATAAACATTCAGGGTGTTCGCTCCAATCAAAAGATTCGAAATGTAAAGCGAATTCAATTGCACTTTCCCCATGAATTCATCATTCACATTCACAACGAACTTAATACTGTCGTTCAGGTTGAACACGTCTAAAAATTCATCACGCACATAGCGTGGCCTTACTTGGAAATAATTGTCATACCCATCGAGGTGATCTTCCCATGCACTAATGTCCGGATCAGTAACAATGCGCTCCGCCAAGGTTGGCAAATTTGAAGGGTATCTGTAACGATCTAAATGATAAAGCTTGATATTCGAAATGCGATTGCGATAGGTATTGAATTTCGGACCCACAACTCCAGGCTTGAATTGAGAATTCAACAGGTCGGCCATGTGATTAATGAAATAATTCTCGTAATCCGAATTTTCTAAAAAGTTGCGCAAGAGACGTGTAGAACGAACCATGCTCAAAGTGTTGGTGTTTATGTAATAGTCGAGGGTTTCGTCATTATCATCTTCACTGCTGCAACTTCCGCCGAAGGTGCCGTCTAAGTCGAAAATATAATGTTTCCATTTACTCGATGCCCCATAGGTGTTGAATTTCCATGCTCCCACATTGTTAATTGGGAAGTCATAATTACCAATGTAAACCTCTGTGCAGAACATATCTGTGAAAAGAGGCACGTCAATTCGCTCCGCTAAATAGTTAAAGTTTTCTGCTGTCATGGGATTATCCACCGCGAATTCAGTAAGTTGTTCGTAGTCGTTTGGATTCATTAGGTAACCTTCGGACAACTCATAACTTTGATCAATCATTCCAATGAAATCTTCTTCTAAATCATAACGTTCACTCACGAAATCGGCGTCTATCCGCGCACGCAAATCGTAAAGTCCCCAAAACTCTCCGTTGATGTAAACAGCATGAAGGTACGGGTCGGCATGATCCATTTCCATCTCTTCAACAAGCTTGCAACCAAGGTAATCTCGTCCAATGCAATCTGGACGATGTCCACCACTACGAAGAAGAATAACATCTGTTTTCACTCCGTTGGGAAGAAAGAAATCGGCGTTGTCTAGAGATGAGCGATTGTAAAAACGAAGTGATTTTTGCGGAGAATGGCGCGATCCGTTTCCGTGTATACGTCCACCCATTTTTTTCTCTTTGATAAAACTTCCATTCACATCGAAAAATTGCAACGTGCAAATTCTTTCGAATTCAGCCCCTGTCTGATTGTAATTGCCAATATCTGTGGTGTCGCCCCAAACATAAATTCCTTCCTCGTCTTCGAAGAAACTTTCGTTGTCTGTTACGATTGAAATGATAGGTAGGTTGTATACAGGAGTTTCGGGGAAATAAGTGTATACGCGTTCTTCGGTTGGAAGATTATTCGAAGTGAAAGGCTTGACACGAACAACATTGATTTTGTGCACCAATCCGAAAGGCGGAGCATAACCTCTGTTGTTGGTGCGACTTTCAGAATAGTCGAACAACGGGAACTGTAAACCAGGATTTGCAGGAACTGCTGAAAATCGATTGTCGAAACTGTAGGGGTCGGGAAGTGTAATGCCACCAACAAGAATTGGTGAAGTCTGAGTGACCTCGTAACCGTCTGAAGTGAATCTCGTGGACGGTGCGATATTCGAAAAGTTTACTGTTGTTCCTGGAGGAACTACCCCCATAGGAGTTATGCTCAGAGGAGGGCTTGGAATAGAAGTAACACCTGAAACATTCGGCCAGCCCATTGTTGAGGTAGTAAATTGAAAGGTGTTGGATGCGTCTGGAAATCTCGAATAACTTACGTTTAAATGATGTGTAAACGGTAGAATGCTATCTACAACTCCGGTTGAATTTGATAAGTAAAGTGTTTCTGTTTGATTCAGTTTGAAATTGGTATGCCACTGCGGAACAGTCATGTTTCTTCCACTTAAATAAACCAATCCGCGACCATTTCTGGCAAATGGCATATTCGGAAATTGCCATTTCTGTAGGTTAAGCGGATCATCCGATAAGTAGAAAGTTCCAATATTCAAATTTGAACCGCCTGTGTTCAGAATTTCAATCATGGGGTCGAAATTTCCGTAGTAACTCAAGTAGACGTTGCTCTGTCGAATGAGCAACTCGTTAATTACCAATTGCGAATGAATAGAATGAAAAGAGACAAAAGAAAAAACTAATGCAGCCACAAAGGCATTTAACTTTTCAGAAAAGGTATTCATATCCGGAGAAAATATTTTTACTGCGCGAAAATGCTTCGCGAGTCAACGTTAGCGCTAATCGGATTAATTACCAATACGGGTATACCTGCGTCATTCGTTATCACTTGTTGCTCTGCAGCTACACCGAACGCATGTATCAAACGTTCCCCTGCGAAATTCAAAATACAGATTAAATCAATCTCTGCATATTGAGCGTATTTCAGTAATTCTTTGACGAATCCGGAGCTTCCTTCTTCGGTAACTTTTGTCTTGCACGCCACGCCATGTTCTACGAAATACCCTTCGGCGTAAGACATGTTGCGTTTCACTTGATTGCTTAAAAATTCGTCTGTTTCTTTTGGACAGATGATATGAACTTCCGCATTGAATTTTTGCGCTAGAGCACTAGCGAATTTAATCTTTTGCTTAGTCTCTTTATGAAGGTCTAGTGGAACTAAAATGCGCTTGATATTAGCACTGTGTTTGGTTTTTTCTTGAACCACAATGAACTGTGCGTCGGAATCTGAAATAACACGAAGAGCATTGCTACCAGTCAGGTATTGAAGACCAGTTAATCCGTGTGTTCCCATTACAATGAGCTCACCGTTTAACTCTTCCGTCATTTTCGGAATTTCTTCAAAGATGCTTCCGAAACGAATAGTAGGCGTTGCTTCAATCCCCGTTTTCTCTTTGTGCTTAGAAATTTGTGCGTTGAGCTTTGTTAATGCATCGGCTTCACCTGATTTGTCTTTCACAATGTGAAGAACTTCAACCGGTGATTTTAGTGTTTTTGAAATTTCGCAAGCGTAATTGACCGCTGCATCTGATGTGCTAGAAAAATCGGTAGGTACAATAATTTTCGACATAACAAATATTTTTTAGTGCCACATAGGGATATAATAAACTGAATCGTCTTGTTGCTCAGGTGTGATCAATAACACCGGAATTTGAGCTTCGTTGTAAATCAAATCCTCTTCCTCTGTGCGAGGGAACAAGGTGTACAAGTATTCGAAAGAGAAGTTTACAGCGCAAATTAAATCTGCGTCTACTGAAGCAGCGTAGGCCACAACTGACTTGGCAAAAGGTCTTTGGTCTGTTTCAATGTGCATATTGAATGGCACATTAGCCGCATTAAACACGGCTTCAACCTTAGCAATTAATTCTTCGTCATTGTTGCTGGCAACCTGCTGCGCAATGAAGAAAACTTCGCCACTGAACAACTTCGCCATTTCTGAGAAGAAGTTTGCTTCTTCCAACAATTGCTGACGGAATGTAACGGGGATAACAATCTTCTTATATCCTTCTGAACGAATGTGTCTTTGTTGAACAACGATGAATGGAGTAGTAGATTCAGAAACAACCTTTAGAGCTAAACTTCCTGTTAGACGCTGCAATCCGCGCATTCCGTGGGTTGGCATAACAACCAAACCGCAGTTTTGAAGTTTCGCAATTTCATCAACCGTTGTTGCCAACTCTCCTTCTTCAACAATCGTTTTTACCGATCCTTCAAAGCTCTCGCGAATGCGGTCTGCCCATTTGTTTAATTCGTTTTGTGCATGAGGAATATCGCTTTGGTGTTTCACCAAGTGAAGCAGTACAATTTCAGAATTGGCAAGACGCGCAATAAATTCAGCGTGAAGAATTGCGTTGTAGCTATCTTCCCTTAAATCGAAGGGAATAAGTATGCGGTTAATGTTTTTCATATAAAGTGGTTCAAAAGTAATAAAGAATGTGCATCTTCGTTAGTGAATTGTTTTACGAAATTTGTGATAATATATAGCCTCATGACTGAGTTAAGCGCTTTCTATTTACAAAACCTTGAACCTGTGTTGCAGCGCTTGAAAGATGGGCTTCATAAGCATTACTATTACCACGATGTTCGACACACGCTGGACGTGATAGAGCAGTCTCAGGCAATAGGCAAGTTGGAAGGGGTTTCGGCTCGTGAATTGGAGATTTTGAAAATAGCAGCGCTGTTTCACGATACGGGTTTCTTGAAAGTTCGTTCAGGGCATGAGCAAGCAAGCGTTGACTTTTTTCAAGCAGTTGGCGGATTAAGTTCGCTCACCTATGAAGACTGCGACATTATCGCGGGTTGTATTCGCGCTACACACATGCCACAGAATCCGAAGAATCAGTTGGAACGAATCCTTTGTGATGCTGATTTAGACTATTTAGGACGCGACGATTTCAGTTTAATTGGAGAAAATTTATTTCTTGAAATGACTGCTTGTGGTGAAATGAGTGATCGATTCACTTGGGACAATCTTCAAGTTAAATTTTTGGAAGGACATAACTATCACACAGCTGCTAATCAAAGTCGCAGAGACGAGAAGAAGGCAGAGAATTTATCAGAAGTTCGCTTGCGCGTGTCGCAAAAAAGTTAAGAGGCCTTTTCCGCTAAGAACAATTCCATTTCGCCTTTTCCTTTCAACATAACATTTCCTTTCGACTCGTATTGAAATCCGTTATCAATTAGCGATTTCGTTTCATGTGTAATCGTTACTTTCATTGGTGTTCCGTTACTTTCAACACGTGCAGCAATGTTTACATTGTCTCCGAGAATATCATAGATGAAACGAGATTTTCCAACAATTCCGGCAATAATTTCTCCGCTATGAATGCCAATTCTGCAAGTCCATGCTTGCTTTGAAACCGCATTTCTTTTTTCAAGATATTCAATGAACTCATGCGCTATGGTAACCATATCTTTCGCGTGACCGGTGCTTTCTGAACCAATTCCAGTAGTAGCCATATAAGCGTCTCCAATGGTCTTAATACGCATGCCGTTGTTGCGAGAACAAATCTCATCGAACTCGCTGAAAATTTCAGACAATTCTTCAATTAAAAATTCAGGAGTAAGGGTGGAAGTGATGGTGGTGAAGCCAACGAAATCACAAAACAGAATACTCACGTTTTTGTGAATCTCTGGAGTGTGTTTACCTTTCAAAATAAGATCTGAAATGACTCTTTCTGGAAGAAGAATTCGCAAAAGCGATTCTGATTTTCTTCGCTCGGCTTGAAGGGCAATGTGAGTGCTTATGCGGGCCATTACAATATCCGGATTGAAAGGCTTAATAATAAAATCTGCACCACCTACTTTGAATCCACGCGTCTCATCAGCTACTTCATTCAGTGCCGTTAAAAAGATAACAGGAATTTTCTGTGTAATAGGATTGCTCTTCAATTTTTCGCACGCAGTAAAACCATCCATTTCGGGCATAACAATGTCCAATAATATAAGATCGGGCTGTTGCTCTTGTTGGGCAATCTCTAAGGCTTTCTCACCGCTTTTCGCAATCTTCACACGGTAGTGATCTTTCAATAAAGCTGAAAGAACCTGAAGGTTTTCTACCGAATCGTCTACGGCTAAGATTAAAGGCTTTTGTTCTGCGTTCTCCACTGGAAATTCGATTGGTTATTTCTTTAAAATTTCTAAAGCTGAATCGAATTCAAATTCGTTCAGCGCTTTTTGTATTTCTATTAGTTTCGATTTCATTTCTTCACTCAACGTGAATTTCGAAATCATCTCTTCACAAAGCTCTCCGGCTTGCATGTCATTGTCTTCAATCGCTTTTTCAAGTGCAGCAATTCGTTCGTTCAATTCGGCCTCAGAAACTTCTGTTGTAGCCGCAGCAATTTTTGCATTTGCTTTAACAAATTTTTCTATGATGGGAAGCTGTTTTTCCAACTTCGTAAATACAGCGATGGTTTTTTGCAAGTGCGAACTGTTCAATGTCGGATTCGCTTCTTGTGACACCGTTTTCAACTCACTTGAAATCGGATGGGCCAGTTCGTAAATTTCTGTAATACCAATGTTTCCTGACACTCCAGCAATGGTGTGAAGCAATGCCGCTAGTTCAGGAACATTCTTTTCCACCACGAGTTTTTGAGCTTTTGCTGTTGCGCCGGTATAGTTGTCTACAAACGTCTTCAATAATTTGAAATATAAATCTTGCTTACCTGCAACACGTTTCAATCCGTTCACAACATCAACTCCTTCAATTTGGAATGGGGCATCGCCATCTGCAGAAGCATTTTGCTCTGCGAAATTGGCAGCGGATTTCGCGGTGTCTTCACCTTTGATATACTTGATTAAGGCGTTGTAGAGAATGTGCGGATCAATTGGTTTTGT
>JANQWV010000065.1:0-2487 GCA_030729695.1 Flavobacteriales bacterium
TATCTCCGCAGTACCTGCAGTGTTGCTTCCAATTACAGGTACGCCGCTTGCCATGGCTTCAATGGTTACAGTTCCAAATGTTTCCTCCCAACTTGGAACAATGACCAAGTCAAAAGCACCGTATAGTTTTTGAATGTCAGATTGATGAGGAAGGAATGAAGTTTTATCTTGAAGATGATTGAGCTCAATGGCATCGTTCAATTTCTGAACATATTCATCGGCTTCATTTTTTGTTTTGTCGCCAATGAAAACAACATGAATGTTTTTCTCAGTTTCCTTCAACAACGAAAGTGCTTGAATAACTTCAAGTTGACCTTTCTTTTCGTCTAACCTTCCAATTACACCAATTAGAAATTTATTGGAAGGCAAGTGCAAAAGACTTCTTGCTTCGTCTTTGGAATGAATGGAAGTGCTGTCAATGTTGGTTCCTAGCGGTATAACATGAAGTTTCTTTTCAGAAAACTTCGTGTGCGAAAGCACTTGCTTCTTCATGTAATCCAAAGTAGATACCCAAGCGTCAATTCGATTGAAACGAAACGTATGCAAGATATCTTTCTTCGGAACACCCAATTGCATAGCCTGGTGATAAACCAACTTGATTTTTCCGGAAGAGAAAAATTTCACCCATCCTAAAAAATCAAGGTCACGATTGTCACGAAAATGGACAATCTCAATTCCGTCATTTTGAAAAATCTTAGCAAGACTTCGCGCATGCTTGAAGTCGAAATATTTCTTGTTTCGCGGAACAGCCTGAATCGGCAATCCCAAGTCAGTAGCCATTTGGAAAAAAGAATTTCCTTCAACACCGTATATATGAATTTCGAAATTTTCTTGTTGAAGTGCCTGCGCATAGCGCACGCTGTTCATCTCCAATCCGCCCCAACTAATAGAGCTGCAGTAAAATCCAATTTTGGGTAGGCGAGGCGAGTGGCTCATTCGTCGAACACGTCTAAGAGCATCAGCGCTTCAGAAAGTTCGCCCTCGGTCTTGAAGTCTTTCTGAATGCGAGCCAAGCGCTTTCCTTCTTTGTATAATTCTATGGAGCGCTCGGTATTCGCAACAACTTCGTGCAGTTGTCCGGTTTTGAAATACGTCGGAAGATAATCGGGTTGCTCAATAACAAGTCTTTCCAGAATGGCAATTGCTTGCTCGAACTGTTCTAACTTTTCGTATTCTAGTGCAGAGGCGTAATGAAGAAACGGGTCGTTCGGATGGGTTTCTAACATCTTTAGAATCTGATCCAAGCGCGTGTTCGACATATTTATTTTTTTTCGATTTCCGCAGTAATGCTTCTGTCGTGAAGAGCGGTACACATGCGTTCCATCTCTTTGTAAGGTCCTGATTTTACTACGGTTTTTCCTGTAGTATGAATAAGCAAAGCACATTGCTCTGCCTGAATCCACTCATGCTTACAAATAGTCATGAGTGCTTGAATGACATGATCGAAGGTATTCACATCGTCGTTGAAAACAACAATTTGGTATTGCTCGTCGGTAACGACTTCCAACAATACTTCTTCTTCGGTTTCGGTTTGATTGAATATATTCATACCGTGCAAAATTAAAGAAGTTTTACAAAATTGAACGCTCGGCTTTTCAACACTTAACGATGTATTATTGTTTGTTACAACTATTGTTTGTTATTTAGCAAAAGAATGGACAAGTTGAACACTATGAGCGAATCGAATAATGTGATAGTATCTGACACCGCAAAGATTCGCGTGTTAATTATTGAAGACGATGAGTTGGTGCGTGCGTTACTTGATGTCATTATCACAGATCTTGGTCATCATATTGTTGCTTCTGTTGACAATGCGGTAGACGCATTGGTGGCCTATTCCGTTCATCAGCCTCACGTTGTAATTTCTGATATTGAAATCAAAGGAAACATCGACGGGATAGAATTAGCTAAGAAGCTTCTTCAAATTAGAAAATGTCAATTGTTGTTTTTAACTGGAAATTCAAATTCAGATACCTTTAATAAGGCGAAGAAACTAGCGCCCTTGGCGTTTATTTCGAAACCTATCGTTCGTCTTGAATTGGAGCGCAGTATAGATTTGGCTGTAGAACACTCTAGCGAAACAATTGGATTTGTGACTCAAAGCATGCCTGCCGAAGGTTGCTTGTATACACGAATAGGAAATAAGTTGAAGAAAATAGCCATCGCAGACATCGAATACATTGAAGTTGACGGGAAGTACAGCAGTATATCTGTTGCGCAACGCTTAGTAAACTGTAAGATTTCATTGAAAGAATTACAAGCAAAACTTCCTCAAAAAGATTTCGTGCAAGTCAACCGCAGTTCTGTCATAAACCTGAATTGCATTGAAGACATTGATATGGCGCGTCAAATGATTAAAATGCCTTCTGCTGAAATTAGCATCGGTCGCAATTTCAAGGAATCTCTTTTAAATCGCCTAAACCTTATTTGATCTTTGATCTGATCGATGATAGGATCTTTGATCTGATCGGTGATAGGATCTTTGAT
>JANQWV010000065.1:2587-20321 GCA_030729695.1 Flavobacteriales bacterium
TGATAGGATCTTTGATCTGATCGGTGATAGGATCTTTGATAGGATTTTCAATAGGACCTCCGGTAGGTTCTTCGAAAGACCTTTCGCAGAACCTTTGGCTTCGCCAATCTTCCCTTCTCTTAACTTCTCTTATCTTTTCTTCTCTTAACCTCTCTTATCTTTTCTTAAAGAGTTCAAACTGCGAAGGCACATTTCTCGTTGGCCAGAAATTGTTATTCAACTCCACATCTGCGGTTTCCAATAAAGGGTCTAAAGCAATGTTGGTTACTTTCTTTCCGAAACGGAATACCTTGCTAGCAGAGGCTTCAGACATCTTCCAGATTTCCGCTGGTATGCGTTCAATCTGTTTTGTTCCATCTTCAAACGTGAATTCGAAAATCACAGGCATAAGTAATCCACCTACGTTTTCAACTGTCAACTCATAGAAGTAATTCGTTTCGTTCAAAAGCTTTTGCTCTTCTGGAGTCAAGTTCTTTTTGTACTCTTCGTATTTCTTCTCGTCTTCAGGAGTGACTGCATACGGATTATCGTCGTTGTATTTATCGCGGGTAACAGGATATTGATCCACAATTGGAACTATTCCTTCTTGCTTGTCACGTGTCAATGAAATGTCTGCCGGTTGTGCATCTGCTTTCGCTTTCAACAAAGCCTTTTCAACTTTCGGGTCATGACCGTTAATGGTGAACTCGCGAACACTTTTCAAATTCATGTCGCAATGCTCGGTTGTGTAGAACCAACCTCTCCAGAACCAATCCAAATCAACAGCACTCGCATCTTCCATGCTGCGGAAGAAGTCTTCAGGAGTAGGGTGTCTGAACGCCCATCTTCTGCAATACTCTTTGAACGCATAGTCGAACAACTCTCTTCCCATAATGGTTTCGCGAAGAATGTTCAATCCGGTTGCAGGCTTTCCATAAGCGTTGTTTCCAAATTGATAAATGCTTTCGGAGTTGGTCATAATTGGAGACATCTTCGTTTTGTCGCCCTTCATGTAATCTACAATGTTTCTTGCTGGACCGCGACGGATAGGAAATTCACGATCCCATTCTTTTTCCGCCAAGTATTCGCAGAAGGTGTTCAGCCCTTCGTCCATCCAAGTCCACTGACGCTCGTCGCTGTTGATAATCATCGGGAAGAAATTGTGTCCCACTTCGTGAATGATAACCGACAACATGCCTGTTTTTGTTCCTTCGCTATACGTTCCGTCTGCTTCAGGTCTTCCGCCGTTGAAACAAATCATAGGGTATTCCATGCCGATCCATTTAGCGTGAACGCTGATGGCAACCGGATAAGGATAGTCAATTGTGTGAGCGCTGTAAGATTTCAAGGTATGTGCTACAACACGCGTGCTGTATTGCTCCCAAAGAGGATTGCCCTCTTTCGGATAGAAGCTCATGGCCATTGGTTTCTTTCCGTTGATGTCTACCGACTGCGCGTCCCAGATGAATTTTCTTGAAGTGGCAAAAGCGAAGTCGCGAACGTTTTCTGCTTTGAACACCCATGTCTTCATGGCTTTCTCATGTCCTTTCTCACGCGCAATGGCTTCGTCTTGTGTGCAAATAATAACAGGCTCTGTGCTTGTTTTCGCTTTGTTGTAACGTGAAAGTTGATCGGCAGTCAAAACGTCTTTCGGATTTTGCAATACCCCAGAAGCCGCTACAATGTGGTCTGAAGGAACAGTTAAAGCCACTTCGTAATTTCCGAAATCAAGCGTAAATTCTCCAGATCCTAAAAATTGCTTGTGCTGCCATCCGCTGTAATCCATGTATGCAACCAAGCGCGGATAGTATTGCGCAATGGTGTACAAGTAGTTCTTATCTGTATCGAAATATTCGTAACCGCTTCTTCCACCCAAACGCATGCGGTCGTTGATGTTGTAGTTCCAGTTAATTTGGAAAGAGTAGGATTGTCCAGGTTGAATAGGCTTCGGTAAGTCAATGCGCATCATCGTTTGATTCACAATGTATGGCAAGTCTTTACCTGCTGCATCTGCCACTTTATCTAGTTTGAAACCACCGTCGAACCAAGGATACAAATCAATAAGGTCGTTGGTTTGCATTTGATCGCTAATCTTCATTTGCTCAATCTTCGCGGTGTTGTTGTCTTTCGCGTAGATGTTCTGATCGAGCTGAATCCACAAGTAATACAACACATCCGGAGAGTTGTTGTGGTACGTGATGGTCTCTTCACCATGAATCTTTTGAATGTCGTCGTCTAAACGAATCTTCATTTTATAATCGACTTGCTGCTGCCAGTAGTCGGTTCCCGGAGCACCGCTCGCCGTGCGATAGGTATTCGGAGTGGCCATTTCATCGGGCCCCATTTGACGAAACTTATCGTTCCATGGATTCACCTGAGGCTGTGCAAAGGCGTTGAAGAAGGCAACAGATAAAACGGTTGCAGCAAGGATTTGACGAAGGTTTAATTTCATAGCGGTGCTAAAATACGAAAGGAGAGGGGTTTATTTGGAAAGAAAATCTTCCAAATCTCGCGCGGTTTCTTTGGCTATTTCGTGCGAATACGAAATGCCCTGAAACTGCTCAACTGCTTGAATTCCTCGCGTGGCATTGAGAAGCCAAATCTCTTGGGCAGCTTGAAGGTTGGAAACCTGACAAACTTTTTCATTCAAAACCTTACCTTGGGAATGAAGCATTTCCTTCAATGCGTTCTTTAGGGTGCTGTCTACACATCCGCTGGAAAGCGGAGGAGTGTGGCATTCATTTCCTTCCAACCAAACCAAAGAACTCCACGTTCCTTCGGCAATTTCATTTTTTATATTTGGAAGAAGACATTCGTTCCAATTGTTCTCCTTCGCTTCCATAGCCGCGAAGACATAGGGAAGGGCATTCAGCGTTTTCAAATGTGAAAACGCATGGGCATGCAAAACGGTTTGGGTGGAAAGACCCACTTCCTTCAACAAAGAAAAATAAGAACCGAACGATTGTTCGGTGACTTCAATCAAAAAAGAACATTCGTTTTGAAGTGGTGTGTAGCGTCCTTCGCTCGCTCTGAAAAAACTCAAGCGAGCAATTCCAGATTGAATGTTATTTAATCGGAAGGTTTCAGCAATAAGGTTTTCAATTTCTGAAAATGAAAATGTTGAAGGCTCGAACTTAAAAAATTTGTTTGAGGCTTCTATGCGATTGAAATGATGCTTGAAAAGGGGCATTCGATTGTTTTCGAAACGAATGGTTTCGAAAAATCCGTCGCCGTAGCGAAAGGCGCGATTGGTTCGAACATCGAGAAGAAGTTCAGATTCCTTTATGAATTTTCCGTTCGAACATACCAACATCTTAAAGCGCTTTAACGTATTCCAACAAATCTCCGTTCTGCTTCATCTGAATTCCGCGAACGCCGGCTGCATTGGCGCAAAGCACATCGCGATCACGATCTCCAATCATAACGCTCGCATCTTTATCGAATTTGTATTTCGCACAAGCGCGTTCTACCCACAAGCCTGCGGGCTTACGAGAGAGCGAGTTGCAGATATCGGGATGGTGAATGGAGTAGAAGAATTCCAGAATTTCCACGTTGTTTTTTTTGCATTCCGATTGGAAGAAATCGTGAATGCGGTCGACCTCTTCTTTGGCGTAGAGTCCGCGAGAGATGCCGGCTTGATTGGTAACCACAACCAACTCGAATCCTTTGGAAACCGCTAATTGCAAGGCTTCCATAACGGTTGGAAGAATCACGAATTCATCGAGTGAATAGGTGTAATCTCCAGGGTCGTGGTTAATGACTCCGTCTCTATCGAGGAACAACGCTTTTCTCATGTTATACTTTTTTCAAGGTTCGAAGGGTAAGCACGAGTGCTAATAAAGTGAAGATTGCTCCGAGCATAAAAGCTGCTCCGGGATAACTCACCACCGCGTGATCACTGGCGAAATAGGCGTAGGTCTGTGTCATAATAAGCGGACCCAAGAACGCCGTAATGCTTACCATAGAAGAGAGTGCGCCTTGCATTTCGCCTTGCTCATTCAAGGGCACTTGATTGCTCATGTATCCTTGAAGCGAAGGTGTGGAGATGCCGCCAATGCAATAGGGAATGAGAATGATGTACATCATCCATCCGGCATTCGCGAACGAAAACAGAATTAAACCCACTGCCGCGAATGCCATTCCGATCACGATCTATTTCGTTGGACCCCAAACACGACTCGTAAAACGAATCAGTCCGCCTTGGACCAACGAGATGAGCACGCCCACCGCACCGAGCGAATACCCAACATCGGCGTTATCCCAATGGAATTGCGCCTTTCCAAAAAACGACCACGTGCTCTGAATGGCAAAGCTACCAAGATATAAAAAGAAGAAGGCCACTATTAGCCCCATAAATCCTTTGTATTGGCCTAAGCGTTTCAGGCTGGTAAACGGATTGGTTCTTTTCCAATCGAAACTTCTCCGGTTTTCAACCGGATGAGATTCTGGAAGAATGAATACGCCGTAGACGAAATTCAACAAAGACAAAATAGCTGCGGCGTAGAAGGGAAAGCGCGCCCCCATGTTACCGAGCAGCCCGCCAATAACAGGACCCAAAATAAATCCCAATCCAAAGGCTGCGCCAAGCATTCCGAAATTCTGTGCGCGCTTTTCCGGAGTAGAGACATCGGCAATATAAGCCGTTGCCACCGTGAAGCTCGCGCCCATGATTCCACTTAAAATTCTTCCAACAAACAAAAGCGTAATGTTGGGCGCAAGCGCCATGAGTAAGTAGTCGAGACCCAAACCCAAAAGAGAGATTAAGATAATCGGACGTCTTCCGTAAGAGTCGCTTAATGAGCCCATAAGCGGAGAAAAGAAAAACTGCATAAAGGCATATACTCCAATGAGCCAGCCTCCCCAGGTCGCAGCTTCCGTAATGGTTGAATGCGTTAACGATGCAATTAAATCGGGAAGCACCGGTATGATAATTCCCAAGCCAATCACATCAATTAAGATGGTAATAAATATAAATGCCATTCCTGGCTGTCTCGCTTTCAACATATCGGTTGCAAGATTACAACAGAACTATTTCATTCGTGCTGTCTTAAGATAGTTTCCAATGAAAGCTTTATCAGTAAAACCAAAGTCGGCTACGGCCAAGAACATCATCTCTTCATTGCTCGTGTTTTGCGTTTGGTGCATAGCCCATCTTGGAATGTACACAATGCTTCCGGGTTGGACAGGCACCACTTTATCGTCAATAACCACTTGTCCAGTTCCTTTGAAAAACACAAACACCGTCTCGTGCGCGTGCTTGTGAAGTTCGTTGTTTTTATTCGGAGAAACACGAACAATGCGCGGATCAAGGACTTCCAATGGAAAGTTTAATCGCTCTACGAAGAAATCGATATTCAATTTCTCTACTGTGTTTCTGTATAATTCTTCTCCGCTTACATGATCAATGTGGTGTTCGAAAACAGCGTCATCCTCATCTGGAGTCAAAGAAGTCTTCAACAAAACCGCGTCGGTTAAGGGTTTCAGACGAAGGAATAAAACTTGCTCATACGTAAAGTCGAGCAGTTCGTACAAGGTCACGTCTACTTCCACATCTTTCTTTCCTTCTTCAAACAACGAATTCACTTTCAACTCATCGTCGGTCATAAGCGCGTGAAGGGCCCATTGCTTCTCGGTTGAATTCAATTCAGCAATAAAATCTCTCCATTGATCGGTGTCGCTTCTTAACTTGAAGGAACGTATGTAAGCACCCAAGCAATCTTGAATGAAATACTGTTCCTCTTCATCAAAAAAATCGCTCTCGTAGGCCTGTATTAGCGGGTGCTTCATTGTAAAATGTGTGTGGTTTCCTTTTCTAAATTACTCCAAAATTCTGCGCGAAGATCAAGCGCTGTTTCCATTCCCTTACGAACCAAACGCGCATGCTCTTCACTTTGCGAAGCTAGGTCATTTGCTATGGCTAACAAGACTTTTCCGTGCTCATCGTCAACCTCTGTGTGCAGAGGAAAGAAGACATAATCACGAAGGGTTAACGAAGTGTGATTGGAAAAGGACTCAATAAGCGGACGATATATAACCTTTACCACGCTTTCGGTTCCGAGACCAATAGCACCAACGGCTTCCGCTTCCGTGCATTTATCGAGGTAATTCAAAAAAGATGTGCGCCAGTTGGTAACGGCTTCGTTCATTTCGAACATGTAATTCGTACAAATGGCTTTCTTGAATTGTTGAAACAAATTCGGGTGAGGAATTCCAACCACCCACGAATCCTCAATGCCCATGGCACGAATTGCCTGCAAATCATCTTCATCCAATTGTCCTTTTTCTTCCGCTAAATTTTCTAGCAAATGAGATTTGTGACTCGGGTTCGAGAGTTTATCTATAACTGCCTGCAGGTATTTTGGAAACCAAACGCTATAGCCTTCATACTGCGATGCGAAATAAGCAAGGGCCTTTTCCATGTTTGAAAATTCTCCTTGAGAAAGTTTCTTTAAATAAGAATGATGAACAGCTTGGTGCTGCAGTGCTATGTCTTCCATACTTTTGTTTGCGCGTGCAAATTAATTGCATAAACTCTAAACAATAACTATCTAATATTGTTGAATAGCTATGAAAACAATTTATATCATCGGATTACTAGTCTTAGTCCTCTCTTCAGCAGCGGCCTTGTCTATGCGCAGCAGATGGCAGAAACCTTCAAAACCAATAGGAACAAACAAAATGAGCTTTTACGATTTAACCATTAACAGCATCGACGGAAAAGAGATGCACATGTCAGACTTCAAAGGAAAATATGTTTTGTGTGTGAACGTCGCTTCGAAATGCGGTTATACTCCACAGTACGAAGACCTAGAAAAATTATACGAGCAATACCAAGGCAAGCTTGTGATTGTTGGATTCCCTTGTAACCAGTTCTTAGGACAAGAGCCAGGAACAAGCGAAGAGATTGTTTCTTTTTGTCAGAAAAATTACGGAGTAACTTTCCCATTAACCGAGAAGATTGATGTTAAAGGAAAGAATCAACACGGCGTATACCAATGGTTGACACAACAGTCTTTGAATGGTGTTGCAGATGGAACGGTGAAATGGAATTTCCACAAGTTCTTAGTCTCTCCAGAAGGCGAGTGGTTGGCTGAATTCCCATCAGGAGTGAAGCCGTTGGATACTGAATTGACTTCCTTGATTAAATAATTCAACCATGAATTGGAATCAATTGAACTCGGTAGAGCAATGGAACGCGTTGCTTGAATCGGAGGAGAAGTTTATTGTATTTAAACACAGCACGCGCTGCAGTATAAGCACCACAGCTCTTTCACGCTTTGAACGCGATTGGGATGCGACTTCTGCAGTGAAGCCCTATTACCTTGATCTTTTGGAACACCGAAACATCTCGAATGCCATTGCGCAAGACACAGGTATTGAGCACGAATCTCCGCAAGCCATTCTAATTGAAAAAGGAAAGGTATTGAAGTCGGCTACGCATTTATCTATTTTCGTTTCCGAGCTTCTCGAGGCCTAGTCTATGTCTTACGTGCTAACCTACATTTCTGAAGGCGAGCATTTGAAGCAAGACTTTAAAATGCGTATCGACGATGCGCAGAAAATTGCACGTTCGTTGGTGGCTTTTGCCAACACCTCCGGAGGAAGATTGCTCATTGGCGTGAAAGACAACGGCAATGTGTGCGGTGTTCGTCCAGAGGAAGAGCTTCACATGATCATCCGCAGCGCTGAAGAATTCTGTCAGCCTCCCGTTCACTTCTCTCATTCTGTTTGGAAGGTAGAGGGAAAGGCGGTTCTTGAAATTGACATTGAAGAATCTTCAGCAAAACCTCATTTAGCAAAAATTGAAGAAGGGTGGAAGGCTTTCGTTCGTGAGCATGACGTTACGCTGCCTGCTTCAAATGTGTGGATAGCCATGCAAGAGGTTTCTTCGCAGCAAGATTCAAATGAGCTCTTTCAAATGTCGGAAAGGGAAGAACAGCTTTTTGCTTTGTTGAAACAACAGCCCTTTACCTTGAATCAGCTTGCCCGAAAATCGGGAACCCCACGACCTATCTTAATTCGAAAACTAGCGAAACTCATGAAATGGGGAATCGTGGTTGAGAACTTCGATCAAGGCAAAGCAGTTTATTTCTTGAAGTAGATTGAAAGAAACGAATTCAAACGAATTGAATTACGCCGCTCGCACCGTGCCTTTCTCTAAAACATAAACCTCTCCGCTTTCCGGACAAACGGCTTCGCCGTTAGCATGAAAATGCAACTTGTGCCCGAACTTGCTCATCCAGCCCGTTTGACGCGCAGGATTCCCCACAACCAATGCATACGCCGGGACCTCTTTAGTAACCACTGCGCCCGCGCCAATAAAGGCGTAAGCACCAATCTCATATCCACACACAATCGTTGCGTTAGCGCCTATACTCGCGCCCTGACGAACTATCGTCTTCCGATATTCATCCTTGCGCGCGACAGCGCTACGCGGATTAATCACATTCGTGAAGACACACGAGGGGCCCAAGAATACATCGTCTTCGCACTCAACGCCCGTGTAGATACTGACGTTGTTCTGAACCTTCACGTTGTTGCCCAACTTAACACCTGGACTAACAACCACATTCTGTCCCAAATTGCAGTTTTCACCCAACACACAATTCGACATCACATGCGTGAAATGCCAAATCTTAGTGCCTTTTCCAATGGTACAGCCCTCGTCTATAAAAGAAGATTCATGCGCGAAGTATTCCTTTTCCATTAATGTGAGTATTTCTCGAAATTCTTGTGTTCTACTTTATTCAACTCTTCCGTTGTTAACGACTTGAAATAATCATACGTAATCTTCAATCCTTCACTGCGATGAACCTTCGGCTCCCAACCTAAAATACTTTGTGCCAAAGTAATGTCCGGTCTGCGCTGCTTCGGATCGTCAGTAGGCAAAGGGTTGAACACAATCTTCTGATCGGTTCCTGTTAACTTAATAATCTCTTTCGCGAAATCTAAAATGGTAATCTCATCCGGATTCCCAACATTCACCGGCTGAGCGTAGTCGCTCATCAACAAACGATAAATTCCTTCCACCAAATCATCTACATAACAAAACGAACGCGTCTGTGACCCGTCGCCGAATACCGTTAAATCTTCCCCACGAATAGCCTGACCAATAAACGCCGGCAATACACGTCCGTCGTTCAGACGCATACGCGGTCCATACGTGTTGAAGATGCGCACAATGCGCGTTTCAACGCCATGATAAGTATGATAAGCCATGGTAATGGCTTCCTGAAAACGCTTCGCTTCGTCGTAAACTCCGCGAGGTCCCACAGGATTCACATGTCCCCAATAACTTTCCGTTTGCGGATGAACCAAAGGATCTCCGTACACTTCACTGGTAGATGCCACTATAATGCGCGCATTCTTTTCGCGGGCCAATCCCAAACAGTTGTGCGTTCCCAACGATCCAACCTTCAAGGTTTGAATAGGAATCTTCAAATAGTCAATAGGAGAGGCCGGAGAAGCGAAATGCACAATGTAATCGAGCTTCCCAGGAATATGAATGAAATTCGAAACGTCGTGATTGTAAAACGTGAAGTGCTCGTTCGGAAACAAGTGTTCAATATTCTTCAGGTCACCTGTAATCAGATTGTCCATGCCAATCACTTCGAACCCTTCCTTCAGGAAACGATCGCACAAATGACTTCCAAGAAATCCGGCAGCTCCGGTTATAAGTACGCGTTCCATAATTAGTCTTGATTAACAGTTGATCTTCCAATGCTTTTGTAGAAATAACCCAACTCTTGCATTTTGTCGAGTTCATATAAATTCCTTCCATCGAAAATAACTTTCGACTTCAATGCTTTTCCAATTTTATCGAAATCAGGATTTCTGAACATGCCCCATTCCGTGCAGATCAACAACGCGTCTGCTCCTTCCAACGCCTCGTAGGCATCGGTTGCGTAAGAGATGGCATAACCTTTTTGTTTTTGAACGTTCGGCATAGCCTCTGGATCGTAAGCCACAATACTTGCGCCGGCTTCCAACAAATGCTCAATCATATACAAGGCCGGTGCCTCGCGAATATCATCGGTGTCAGGCTTAAACGCCAATCCCCAAATAGCAATCTTCGTGTGTGTTAATGAATTGTTGAAGTGATCAAGAATCGGTTTCAACAACGTCGTCTTCTGACGCTCGTTCACCTTCATTACCGATTTCAATATCTTGAATTCATACCCACTGTCGTTACCCGATTTCGCCAATGCCTGAACGTCTTTCGGGAAGCAGCTTCCGCCGTAACCCATTCCTGGGAACAAGAAACGTTTTCCAATGCGATCGTCTGTTCCAATACCCAAACGAACCATGTCTACGTCGGCACCAACCTTTTCACAGAAGTTCGCAATTTCATTCATGAATGAAATCTTCGTTGCCAAGAAAGCATTCGCTGCATACTTGGTTAACTCTGCGCTGCGCTCGTCCATGAAGATAATCGGATTGCCTTGACGCGTAAACGGCTTGTACAATTCGTTCATCAACTGCTTGGCGCGCTCGCTGCGGGTTCCAATAACCACACGGTCTGGCTTCATGAAATCGTCTACCGCAAATCCTTCGCGTAAAAATTCAGGATTGCTCACCACGTCGAACTGAACCTTTGCATTCTCAGCAATGGCGTTGTTCACCAATTCAGCCGTCCCAACTGGAACTGTGCTTTTATCTACAATAATTTTATAATCGGAAAGTAAATGTCCCAATTGCTTCGCAACGCCCAACACATAACTTAAGTCGGCGCTTCCGTCTTCACCCGGAGGGGTAGGAAGAGCCAAGAAAATAATTTGCGCATCTGCAATAGAACTTGCCAAGTCGGTGCTGAAAGTTAGACGTCCTTCGCGAATGTTACGCTCGAACAACACATCGAGGTGTGGCTCATAAATGGGAATAACTCCCGATTTCATTTGCGCAACTTTCTCTTCGTTAATGTCTATACACACTACGTTGTTGCCTGTTTCTGCGAAACATGTTCCAGTAACCAATCCAACGTACCCAGTTCCTACTACGGCTATCTTCATAAATTAAGTTTATAAGGGTGCAAAGATACGATTAAGCGACTTACTTTCGTAGTGCTATTTTGTCATTAAAAGGAACCTATGAAATACGCCATTCAAGCCGAAGGCATCAATAAAACGTACGGAAAATACCAGGCACTCACGAACGTGAGTATCGATATTCCGGAAGGAAAAATATTCGGACTCTTAGGACCGAACGGTGCTGGAAAAACCACCTTCATTCGCATACTCAATCAAATTATTGAACCCGACAACGGTTTAATCAAGTTCTACGGAAACCCGCTTCAGCGTTCGCATGTAGAAGACATCGGATACCTTCCGGAAGAACGCGGACTGTACAAGAAAATGAAGGTGGGCGAACAATGCATCTACCTGGCTCAAATGAAAGGCATGAAGGAAAAAGATGCCTTGGCCGAATTGAAGATGTGGTTCGAGAAATTCGAAATACAGGAGTGGTGGGACAAAAAAGTAGAAGATTTGTCGAAGGGAATGGCGCAGAAAATTCAGTTCATCACAACCGTTGTTCACAAGCCGAAGTTGCTCATTCTCGATGAACCGTTTAGCGGATTCGACCCCATAAACGCAGAACTCATTCACAATGAAATGCTGCGTCTGCGCGACGAAGGAACCACCATTGTGCTATCCACGCACGACATGGGAAGTGTGGAATCGTTGTGCGACAACATTGCGCTCATCAATCGTTCTCAAGTTATTTTAAGTGGAAGTGTAGCCGAAGTGCGCAACAGTTTCCGCACGAAGACATACACCTTGAAGTTCGAAGGAACCTTATTGGAATTCACCATTGCCTTGGGGGCACGCTTTGAATTAATGAGCAACGAATTGAAAAACGACATTCACACCGTTACCGTTCGCATTAAACCTGAATTTAAATTGAATGACTTGCTGAAGCAAGTAATTCCTGTAGTTGACATCTTGAGCGCGGAAGAAAAAGTGCCAAGCATGCACGACATATTTGTTCAATCGGTTCTTTCATTTAACGAAGCACAAGCATGAGTAAGATAGGATTAATCATTAAGCGCGAATACACCACACGCATTCGCAAGAAGTCTTTCATTATTATGACCATCTTAGGTCCGCTTTTGTTTGCAGGACTTCTGTTTGGAACCATCTGGATTACGCTAAACGACCAACAGACCTACACAGTTTTAATTAGCGATCCATACGGATTGGTTACGGAATACCGCGGAGAGCAAGACTCTACTTTGGTTCCAAGATTTCCAGATCAGTTCAAAGACAATCAAAATGTAATCTACGGATTCACGGAAAAGACGCAGAAGCCCGAAGAATTGAAAGACGGGTTTTACAACATCATGATTGAGCTCGACGAGATTACGATTAATGATGGAAAATGTAACATGTACTTCGATAATTTTCCTTCCGAAAATATTCAAGGTAAATTGAAGAACGACTTGCAAGAGTCGCTCGAACGATTCCGTGTGGTTGACTCATTGAAACTGGATTATGAGAAATACAAACGCGCAAAACTCGATGTGAGCTTCGCAGAAATTAACATCAACAAACTCGGTGAAGAAGATCACACGCAAGAGCGCGCAGTCATTGGATTCGTATTTGCCATACTCATTTACATGTTCATTTTCATGTACGGTGTGCAAGTGATGCGCGGCGTGCTCGAAGAGAAGACCAATCGCATTGTTGAGGTCATGGTGAGTTCGGTGAAGCCGTTTCAACTCATGATGGGTAAGGTGGTTGGAATTGGACTCGTTGGACTTACACAATTCCTTATTTGGGTTATTCTTTCGGCTGTTTTAGCAACCTTCGGTCTGAATTATTTCGAATCGCATTTGGTGAACGGCGCAGCTGTTTTAGAAAACGGCGCTGTCGTTGGAAACGGCATGAATCAAGCAGCCATGGCACAATCGCTCATGAATAACGAAGCCATCAATTGGATCTTCTTAATCAACTGGCCGCTCATGGTGGGTATGTTTATCTTCTTTTTCATTGGCGGATTCTTGTTGTATGCTTCGCTCTTCGCAGCCATTGGTGCTGCCGTAGACAGCGATTCAGACACGCAACAATTCATGCTTCCAGTGACTTTGCCGTTGGTGTTTTCCTACATTGTTTCGGCCATGCTCATTACCAATCCGGAAAGCCCCATTGGAAATTTCTTCAGCATATTTCCACTCACTTCACCCATAACCATTATGGTGAAGACTGCCATTGGAAACATTAGCGTTTGGCATTTAATAAGCGCCATGGCCGCCTTGGTAGTAGCGTTCTTATTCTTCATTTGGTTAGGTGGAAAAATTTATCGCGTGGGCATTTTGTCTTACGGAAAAAAAGTGAGTTACAAAGATTTATGGAAATGGATACGACAGTCGAACTAAACGAAAACAAACGCGTTGCCATCATCGACTGCGGAACCAATACATTCAATTTATTGGTGAAGGAAAAGGTGGAAGGGAAGTGGAAGACACTTTTCAAAACCAAGCTTCCCGTGAAGTTGGGTGCAGGCGGATTTTCAGAGAATGTGCTTCTTCCGAACCGCATGGCGCGCGGAATTGATGCATTGTATTCGTACAAGAACGTCATAGATTCATTGGGAGTGAAAGACGTTCGCGTTTTCGCCACCAGCGCAGTAAGAGAGGCTTCCAATGGAAATGAATTTGTTGCTCGCGTGAAGAAGCATTTGAATTTCGACATGGAAGTTATTTCCGGAGATCGCGAAGCAGAACTCATTTTCGAAGGTGTGGTTCAAACCACTGGAGAATTGAAAGAAGATTATTTAATCATGGACATCGGCGGTGGCAGCACCGAATTTATTTTCGTCCGCGATCAAAAGCCGTTGTGGAGAAAAAGTTATTTGTTGGGCGTTAGCCGCTTACACGGAATGCTCAAGCCCGCTTCAAGAATTAATCAAGACGACGTTAACCGATTAAGAATTCATTTGAACAAGGAACTTCAAGATTTAATTTCTTTTTTGAAGGAAAATCCGGTGAAGATTTTAGTGGGGTCGTCGGGTTCTTTCGATACGCTTTTTGATATGTACCAATTCGGCGTAGCCGAAGGTGCAAGCAAGGTTGGCGAAGCCAAAGGTTCTGCGAAAGGTGCAAGCAAGGTCGGCTTCGCCGAAGGCGCTTTCGAAGAACCTTTCAAAGAACCTACCGAAGGTACTATGGACCATAATAAACGATTAAACGAAATCCCCTTCTCATCATATCCATCCATTCATCAATGGTTAGTCGGAAGCACATTGGAAGAACGTTTGAAGCATCCGAGTATTCCGCAGATGCGTGCCGAGTACATGCCGCTTTCAACCTACTTGGTGAAATTCGTTTTAGAGCAATCGTCCTTCAACAAAATGTATCAATCGGAATACGCCTTGAAGGAAGGCGTGTTGGCGCATTATTTAAGTTAAATTTGCAAAATGATTATTGTAACAGGAGCAGCAGGATTCGTAGGTTCCGCGTTAGTAGCGCGTTTGAACGAAGACCGTTTTTTCGATTTGGTGTTGGTCGATGACTTTTCACGCGAAGATCGCAAACGCAATTGGGAAGGAAAGAAATACACTGCGCTCGTTCACAGAGATGAATTTCCAACGTGGTTGGAAGAAAATCAGAATCAAGTGGAATGTGTTTTCCACATTGGTGCTCGCACAGATACGACTGAATTCAATGTTGAAATTTTCGATCGCTTGAATCTTCATTACACACAATCGCTGTGGAAGACCTGCGCGAAACATGCCATTCCATTTATCTATGCATCTTCTGCTGCGACCTACGGTGGCGGAGAGCACGGATACAACGACGATCATGCGACCATTCCACAATTGCAACCGTTGAATCCATACGGACAGTCGAAACAAGACTTCGATGTCTGGGCATTGCAACAAGAGGATGCCCCATATTTCTGGGCAGGATTGAAATTCTTCAACGTTTACGGTCCGAATGAATACCACAAAGGCCGCATGGCAAGCGTTATCTGGCATACGTTCAATCAGATTGGAAAGTCAGGTGAAATGAAATTGTTCCGCAGTCACAATCCAAACTTCACAGACGGCGGGCAAATGCGCGACTTCGTTTATGTGAAAGATTTGGTTGAGGTACTTATGTTCTTAATGCACCACAGAAAAGATTCAGGCATTTATAATTTGGGAAGTGGCAAGGCTAGAACATTTTTAGATTTGGCTACCGCTACTTTTCATTCAATGGGAAAAGAACCGAACATCTCTTTTGTAGATACCCCGGAAGACATTCGCGACAAGTATCAATACTTCACCGAAGCGAACATGAACAAGTTAATTTCAATAGGTTACAGTAAGCCATTTCATTCTTTGGAAGAAGGAGTGAAAGATTATGTAACGAATTATCTACAACAAGATCTTAAAATCTATTGATTCCTTCGAACAAAGAAGGCACTCAAGTGATTTACTTTTATAACAATTATTGAAACATGGAAAAATTAGTATACGCCACACGCAGAGAAAGATTTAATGCAGCGCACAAGTTGTGGCACGACGAGTGGGATGAAGCAAAGAATTTCGAGACATTCGGAAAATGTTCGAATCCAAATTGGCACGGACACAATTATGAGTTATTCATTACGGTGAAAGGTGTTCCAGATGCAACTACAGGGTATTGCATGGATTTAAAGTATTTGAGTACCATCGTGAAGACGCAGGTCATAAACAAGTTGGATCACAAGAATTTGAACATGGACGTAGAGTTCATGAAAGGAATGAAGACTTCAACTGAGAATGTTGCCATTGCAATTTGGGAACAATTGGAAGAATTGGTAAGCGAGAAAGGTTGTCAATTGCATTGCATTAAAGTAACAGAAACAGAAAATCAATACGTAGAATACTACGGCGGTAAGTAATGGAAAATCAGAAAACGATAGAGATGGCAGTGGAGCAAATCCTTGCCGCTGTTGGTGAAAATCCGCAGCGTGAGGGCTTGTTGAAAACGCCAGAACGTGTTGCGAAAGCATACGGACATTTGTTGAAGGGATATGAGGAGAGTGCAGACGATGTTTTGAACGGTGCTATATTTCACGAGACGTATTCTGAAATGGTCATTGTGAAAGACATCGAAGTTTACAGTTTGTGTGAACACCACATGTTGCCTTTCTTCGGAAAAGCGCACGTGGCCTATATTCCAGATGGAAAGATTGTTGGGTTAAGCAAGATTCCTCGTGTAGTCGATGTTTATTCTAGAAGACTCCAAGTGCAAGAACGTCTGACAATTGAGATACGTGACAGCATTCAAAAAGCATTGAGTCCTGTCGGAGTGGCAGTTGTTTTAGATTGTCATCATCTTTGTATGCAAATGCGCGGTGTTGCGAAACAAAACAGTACCACCATTACAAGTGCATTCAGTGGTGAGTTTTTAACAAACGAAACAACAAGAAAAGAATTTGTAAGTTTACTTCAATTGAAAAAATAATAAAACCATGAACAACAATTTAGAGTTCAACGACGGGGTTTATGTGAATGACAACGCCGTTTCAAAATCATTCGTTTCAAACGTATTTGCCTACATGTCTTTGGCATTGGCCATTTCAGGAGCATTGGCATATTTGTTCGGAACAACAGACTTAATTTTCTCTTTGGTATCAAAATCTGGTATGACTCCGCTGGGTTGGATCGTAATGCTTGCTCCGTTTGCGTTTATTCTAGCCATGAATTTCGGATTCAATAAAATGTCGTTTACGACATTGCTTGCCGTATTCTTAGGATATGCTGCTGTAATGGGAATTAGCTTAAGCTTCATCTTCTTGGTTTATGACTTAGGAATCATTACCAAAGTATTCTTCATCACTGCGGGTCTTTTCGGAGCTATGGCATTCATAGGTTACACTACCAAAACGGACTTAACCAAATTTGGCGGAATCTTAATGATGGCTGTAATTGGAATTGTTATCGCTTCTGTGGTAAACATGTTCATGAAGAGTTCTCAAATGGATTACATCATTTCATGTGTAGGTGTTTTGGTATTCACCGGACTTACAGCATATGATGTACAAAAGATCAAGCGCATTGGAGCAGGAGTAGAGTTCGGAACAGCCGAAGCATCGAAGCTTGCTTTAATGGGTGCACTCTCATTGTACCTAGACTTCGTTAACTTATTCATGTTCTTGTTGCGCGTTTTCGCAAGAAGAGACTAATGCCATTAAAGCGTGAAAGATTACTACCTTATTTTAGGAGTCTCTCGGAACGCTACTAGTTCAGAAATTAAAACAGCTTACAGAAACGGGTGTAAGCAATTTCATCCCGACAAAAATGCGCATCCCGATGCGCATTTGCGTTTTATAGAAATTCATGAAGCGTATGAATTTTTAGGAGATGAAAAACAACGCAAGGCATATGACTTGGCTCAACGCACCCGCGTTACTCCTAGGTACGAGCAATACTACCAGCACAAAGAGTATGCAGCAAGAAACAGAGCGAAGCAATACGCCCGTCAAGATTTCGAAGAATTCAAAAAATCGAAGTATTACAAACTCGCTGTTGGAGTAAACAACGGATTCAACTTTCTCTTTTTGTTCATTTGCTTGCTCATTATTGTGGTGCCCATATACATGTACATCCTTCAGCAAGAACTTCCGGAAAAAGATCAACGTCCGTTTATTGGTTTTCTAGTTCCCATCATCATGGGATTTGCCATGGGCATTTGGGCTTCATATTATTGGTTCATTAAGAAGCAAGATATTTTTAGTATTTCGTAGATTCGCACATCTTATTTATTCAGCATGAAAAAACACGCACTTAG
>JANQWV010000065.1:20421-42419 GCA_030729695.1 Flavobacteriales bacterium
CGCGCCGCTAAAATGAAAGAACTCTTCACAGCAATTGCGAAGAAGGCGAAGTCTGAAAACAAGTGCGACGGGTTCGTTCGCGGATTCAATTACAACACACAGTTCTTTTTGGTTTTGACAAAGACTTACAACGACGTTCGTTTAGTAGGCGCTCCGCCTTCATGCATTGGGAAGTTCGGTGGAGATACAGACAACTGGGTTTGGCCAAGACACACGGGAGACTTTTCAGTTTTCCGTATTTATGCAAACGACAAGAATGAACCCGCAGAATACTCAGCGACCAACAAGCCATTCAAACCAGCACATCATTTTCCGATTTCATTGAAAGGAGTGAAGGAAGGCGATTTCACCATGGTATACGGATTCCCAGGAAGAACAGAGCACTTGCTTACTTCTGCAGGAGTTGCTTACAACCATGAGCAGTTAGCACCTATGCGCATTGATTTTCGCGAAAAGAATTTGTCTGTCATTAACGCGGCAATGAAAAGCAGCGACGTCTTGCGCATCAAGTATGCAGCGAAACAAAGCAGTGTAGCCAACGCTTATAAGAAATGGCAAGGACAAGAATTGGGGTTGAACAAGTTCAACGCCATTCAATTGAAGAAAGACGAAGAAGCAAAGTGGTTGGAAATTGCAAAGCTTTCAAACAAAGAATTGGAATATTCGAATTTGCTTTCCACCATTGACAAGCTTTACAAAGACTTTTACGGAGTGAACATGGCTGCTGCGGCTTATTCAGAATTCGTATTTAACGGGCCCGAGATTTTTGCGTTGTATCAAGATTTCCATGCAATAGCTGCAGAAGAAGGAAAGCTTAAAAAAGGAAATCAGTGGGAAGGAAAGATGAACGAGTTTTTGGAAACGGCTAAAGCCTTTTACAAAGACTACGATTTGGAAACCGATAAGAAAAGATTTTTAGCGATGTCTGCATTGTTTGAACAATTCACGAAAGGAGCCATTCATTTTGATCATCCAAAACTTTCTCGCGAAGCCGCTGCAGACTTGTGGTTCAAGCAGTCTTTGGTTGCAGACAGTGCTGCATTCTTGGGCATGATTCGTTCATTCTCGAAAGACACATTCGTGTCTATGAGCGGTAAATCGAAGAAATACGTTAAACGATTATCGAAAGAATATCTGTACGCACAAGCTTTGGCTTTAAGTAATTATTACATGAATACATTGGTTCCCGCCAAACGTGAATTCAATGCAAAGCATGATCAGCTCATGGAGCAATATGTTTTCTTGTTGGAAGAAATGCGCGGTAAGAAAGAGAAGTGGTGCGATGCGAATTCTACCTTGCGATTGACTTATGGTAGGGTGGAAGGTAGCACTCCCGTGGACGGAATGGCGTATACACCTTTTACAACTGGACAAGGAATTTTAGATAAAAACAGCACGGGCAATCCAGATTTCGAAATCAACGACCGATTGAAAATGTTGTTGAAGAACAAAGAGTTTGGAACATACGGTTCGAACGGAAACTTGCCTGTTTGCTTCACAGGAAGTAATCACACAACAGGTGGAAATTCAGGATCTCCAGCATTAAACGGCAGTGGTGAATGGATCGGAATAAACTTCGACAGAACATGGGAAAGCACCATGAGTGACCTCTATTTCAATTCGGAAATTTGCCGAAATGTAATGGTAGACGCGAGGTACGTGCTTTGGGTTATAGACATCTACGCCGGAGCTGGCCATCTCTTGAAAGAGATGACCATTCGACGCTAATGTTTTAAGACCACTGAATAAGGAAATAAATGATTACTACTGCAATTGCAAAAAGGGTAACAGCAAAAAGTACTGGTCCGCCGATTTCGTTTTGTTCAGCTTCGTGTGGAATGTGTCCGTGATCGTCGTGTGAATGTCCCATGGTTTAATTTTTCACAAATATAATTTCATTGTGCAATTGCCCAAATAAAAAAGGTTAACACTTCAAGGTTAGCCTTTTCTTTTTCCCAAAAGCCTTTTCGTGCAACCTATTCTTTCGTATTATTGTCTATAATAGGAAACCATACTGAAACCAATGATTTTAAACTTACCAAAAAGATTTGCTGTCATTTTCTTGGCCTTGATAGCTTCTTTTTCTGCATCATCGCAAGTCGTTATCAATGAATTCTGTTTTGCAAATTATTCCGACTACGCTGTAGGTGGAGAGTTTGAAGACTGGGTTGAATTTTACAATCCAACAGGTGCTGCTGTAAATATCGGTGGCTATTGGCTTAGCGATAATGTCCTCAACCCGCAGAAATATCAGATTCCAGCAACGGTTAGCGTTCCCGCTAATGGATATAAACTCATTTTAGTAAGTGGAGTTGGCGCATACAATCCAGGTTTCTTAGGTCAGACAAATACAAACTTCAAAGTGTCACAATCTGATGGTGAAGAGTTGGTTTTCTCAAGCCCTGCCGGAGTTATTTTAGAGAGTTATGACTTTGATATAATCAGTCCGAATCAACGAAATCAATCATATGGACGTGTGCCCAACGGAACAGGTAGTATGGTTATTCAAACCAATCCTTCTCAAGGAGCTGTAAATGCAGGAGCAACTGCAACAGGTTATGCAGCCCGTCCCACCATGGATTTTCAAGCGGGTTACTATGCCTCACCAATTAGTGTTACTCTCTCAACAACTGAGGTTGGTGGAACAATCTATTACACCACAAACGGAGCTCAACCTTCCAACACGAGCACGTTCTATACGGGGCCTATTAGCCTCAACACAACAACTGTTGTTCGCGCAATAGTATACTCACCAGCAGCGACTACACTTCCTTCTTTCACAGAAACCAATACATACTTCTTCGGAAATGATAACCACACCATTCCAGTTGTGTCTATCTCTGGAACTACATTAGACGGAGGTTGGAATGGGGATGAGCTTACACACCTGGAGTTTTTTCAAAATGGTACATTTACAGTAGAAACTTCAGGAGACAGCAACGAACATGGTAATGATTCCAATGCATACGGACAAAGAGGTTTCGATTATGTAACACGTGATGCGCTTGGTTATAACCATGAGATAGAGTACCCAATGCTTCACACAAGTGATCGCCAGTCGTACCAACGACTAATATTCAAAGCAGCAGCTAACGACAACTACCCATTCTCAAACGGAGGAGCGCACATTCGCGATGCTTATGTTTGCGAATTGTCGATCCTTGCAGATCTTCACCTTGACGAGAGAAAAACAAGAAGTTGTATTTTATACATAAATGGTCAGTATTGGGGCGTGTATGAAATTCGCGAGAAGGTAGATGACACAGACTATACAGACTATTATTACGATCAACCCGCCGGTAACGTAGATTTTCTAAAAACTTGGGGCGGAACCTGGACTGAGTATGCAGCAGCTCCAGGATTTAATCCCCAGACCCAATGGAATACATTTGTGAACTTTACCACTACCAACAGTATGGTCAATCAAGCCAACTACGATTATGTGGTTTCACAATTCAATACCATGAGCCTGATTGACTATTTTATTTTGAATGGTTATACTGTTTGTACCGACTGGTTGAACTGGAACACCGCTTGGTGGAAAGGAACAAACCCCAATGGAGATGCGAAGCGCTGGAGATACGCCCTCTGGGATAATGACAACACATTTGGTCATGGGGCTAATTATACCGGAGTAAACAGCACACAGCCTACTTCAGACCCTTGTCAGATTGAAAACGAGGGTAACATTGGCGGACAAGGACACATTCCTGTTTTGAACGCATTGTTCGACAATCCTGAATTCTTCGCCGACTACATTCAACGCTACGCGGAATTATCAAATACCATTTTCTCTTGCGAGCGAATGATTGAAGTGTTGGATAGCATGATATTGGTTATCGAGCCTGAAATGCCAAGACAAATTCAACGTTGGGGTGGAAATATCAATACTTGGAACAACAACGTTCAAGAAGTTCGTGATTTCATTTTGGCTCGTTGCAACAACAGTATCATTGACGGAATAGTCGATTGCTATGATGTTGTTCCGTACAACGTGACATTCCAAATCGATGGAGTGGGTGATATCATCATAGGAGAGACTGAAATAAGTCCATATGAAGCGCCATACTCAGGAACTTATTTCGGAGATTTAGAAATAGACCTCGAGGCAATAATAGATTTTGTGGTCGGACCATGCAGTTCCTTCCAAGGCTGGGAAATCATAAGTGGAACAGGAATCATTGCAGACCCAACAGCTCCAATCACAACTTTAATTGTTCAGTCCGATGTTACTGTTCAAGCCATATTTGGTATTCCAGCTTCAGGACCAGTGACAGTTGTGAGCGATGTTTTTCCTGCGGGAGCCGGCAACATCGTGTTCAACGGAACTCCTCAAATCACTTACCCAGAGACCTTCAGCGTGAATGCCGGAGATTCAACTACCGTAAGCGTTACTGCAAATCCTTGGTTCACCTTTAACCATTGGGAGTCTACCACTGCAACACTTCTTCCAAATACTACAACAACTTCAATTTATTTGAATCCGTGCGCTGCAGACACGTTAGTGGCTATTTTCGACGAGACTCCTCATGCGATTCTTCAAGTAGATGTTATGCCAGTAGGTGCAGGAACTGTTACCATGGATGGAACGGTGTTAGCAGCTTATCCATGGAACAACGAGATTTTAGCCGATGTTGATTACTCCTTCAACGCAAATGAAATTCCCGGTGTAACACTTTTCGACCACTGGGAAATCAACAACCATCCGCTTGCCCCGAATACACTTACTCCAGATGTCATCTTACATTTAATGGTGAGCGACACGTTGGTAGCGGTATTCACAATTATCGATGAATTCCCATTGACCGTGGATGTTCAACCAGCAGGAGCGGGAACCGTGACTATGAATGGAAATCCATGGACGCCACTTCCTTCAACACAAATCTTTGCCGAGAATACATTCATGAACTTCGTGGCTTCACCAATTGATTCATGGACAGCATTCAATCACTGGGAAATAAATAACCACGTATTGGCTCCGAATATTTCGAGCACGAATGTGAATTTCAACTTTACTGAAGAAGATACATTGGTTGCAGTATTCGACGTAACTCCGCATCATCCGCTTACGGTAATCGTAAATCCGGCCACTGCTGGAACTGTACTTTTCGATACGGGTAACGCAACAACAACGATGCTCACCATTGAAAACGAAGACAATGTTTCTGTTAATTTCACTGCAATTCCAGAACCGTATTGGATGTTCACCGGATGGCAGTCTGTGGCAGGAACGCCTATCAATCCGAACCTAACAGCAGATCAAGTGTCGGCTTCGTTCAACACAACAGACACGATCATTGCGAACTTCTCGAAAGAGCCTTTCTTGTATTATGTTCCAAACACATTCTCTCCGAACGACGACAACTTGAATGAAGTGTTCATTCCAGTTCTTAACGCATACGATCCGAGCGATTACTACTTTGGAATCTATGATCGTTGGGGAATTATGATTTTTGAAACCAATGACCCAGAGAAGGGTTGGAACGGAACCTTCGACGGAAATGGTAGCCACTATGTCCCGAACGACGCGTACGTTTGGAAGCTTCGTGTGAAGCCAATTGGTGGACGTGAGCCTTTGGAATTAATGGGCACATTGACCCTGTTCAGATAAGCATTTTCGAATTAACTTCGTTGCATGAATATTCGTGGCGAAGTTTTTTCAAATCAATCTCTTCAAGACTGGCAGACGCTAGCCGAAAAAGAATTAAAAGGAAAATCCCTCGGCTCTTTGGTTCGCCAAAAAGAAGAAGGGATTTTTTTATTTCCCTATGCTACCGAAGGTAGCTCAACGAACGAAGTTACTTTTCGTGCAACGCCTTCGTGGCAGTTGCACCAGTCTTTCCAAACGACAGATCCAACGACTTGGAACGCGCTGGCTTTGGAAGCCTTGAATGGTGGAGCGAATAGCTTAACCATTCCCGCTTCTTTCAACGCTAATGATATGAAGGTGGCGTTGAAAGATATCTTCGTCGGCTTCATCAATTGGGAGTTGGAAGCACATGCTGAGCAAGCCGACGATCAGATAGATGCAGTTAAACAAGCCTACGAGCAACAAGACCGCGCCGGAGTGTTGCCGCTGATTCATTCCAAACACATTCATGCAAATCTTGCATTTGCAGCCCATGCAACAGCAGCAGAGCAAATCGCTTTCGCGGCTTTATCCGGAATTGAATTCATTGAGAATACGCATCTAACTATAGACGAGGCTTCCGCACAAATCCTTTTTCATTTTTCGGTTGGAAGTGAATTGTATGTTGAAATCGCCAAGCTCCGCGCTTTCCGCGCAGTGTGGTCGCACGTGATGAAATCAGGTTCTCCTGAACACGCGTGTTCGAATCACGCGTTCGTGAAAGTGCAAACAGACGGATACTTCCAAGCGAAGAAAGACACCGACAACAATCTCATTCGTTCTACCATTCAAGCATTGGCAGCAAGCGTTGGCGGAGCAAATCGCATAGAAGTGCTTCCCATGGAATTCGCGAAGGGAACAGATGTAAACGACCATCTTCGTTGGGCACGAAACATTCAGCACTTATTAATTGAAGAGTCTTACTTCGATCAATATTCAGATTTAGCGAAAGGAAGTTTTTCGTTGGAAAAACTTACGGAAGACCTGTCAGTAAAGGCTTTTGAGATTATGAAGAATTTCGAAACGTCAGAGAAGTTGTTCAACTTCATTCAAAACAACAAAGAGGAAAGAAGCCTTCAACATGCACAACGTGTTGTTGTTGGTGAAAACAAATATGTGCAGTCATGAGTAAATTGAATTGGAAAGAAGTTCCCTTCAACTTCAACGAAGAAGTGAAGACTGCCACTTGGGGAGCAGGCGCAGCGCCGTTTTTGCGCGGTCCGTATGCAAGCATGTACACCGTTCGCCCCTGGACCATTCGTCAATATGCCGGATTCAGCACCGCTGAAGAATCGAACGCGTTCTACAAACGCAACTTGGCCATGGGACAAAAAGGATTGTCTGTTGCCTTCGATTTGGCCACCCATCGCGGGTACGACAGCGACCACGATCGCGTGAAGGGAGACGTCGGAAAGGCAGGCGTAGCCATAGATTCAGTGGAAGACATGAAAGTCTTATTTCATGAAATTCCGTTGAACGAAATGTCGGTGAGCATGACCATGAACGGTGCGGTTCTACCGATTCTTTCGTTTTACATCGTCGCTGCTGAAGAGCAAGGCGTTCGTCCAGAACAACTCACCGGAACCATTCAGAACGACATTCTGAAAGAGTTCATGGTTCGAAATACATACATCTATCCGCCTACGCCAAGCATGCGCATAGTTTCAGACATCTTCGAATTCTGTTCGAAGGAAATGCCAAAGTTCAATCCGATTTCCATTTCCGGATATCACATGCAAGAGGCTGGAGCGACGCAAGAAATTGAGTTGGCTTATACGTTGGCCGACGGATTGGAATACGTTCGCGCAGGCTTGAAAGCGGGAATGAGCATTGACGATTTCGCACCGCGTTTGTCGTTCTTCTGGGCCGTGGGCATGGACACCGTGACTGAAATTGCGAAGATGCGTGCAGCCCGTGTGTTGTGGGCGCAACTCATCAAGTCCTTCAACCCGAAAAACGAAAAATCAATGGCGTTAAGAACCCACTGTCAAACAAGTGGCTGGAGTCTTACGCGTCAAGATCCATACAACAATGTGGCTCGCACCTGCATTGAAGCCCTCGGCGCCGCATGGGGCGGAACACAGAGTTTGCATACGAATGCGCTCGATGAGGCCATTGCATTGCCAACCGACAACAGCGCGCGTATTGCTCGAAACACACAGTTGATTATTCAAGAAGAAACAGGATTGTGCGAAGTGGTAGACGTTTGGGGAGGAAGTGAGATCATTGAAAAGCGCACGCAAGAAATCATGGATGCCGCTTGGAAATTAATTGAAGAGGTGGAAGAGATGGGCGGAATGACCAAAGCCATTGAAGCCGGTATTCCGAAGTTACGCATTGAAGAGGCAGCAGCGCGGAAACAAGCGCGTATAGACAGTGGAAGAGACAAGATTATTGGGGTGAATATTTTCCAGTTGGAAGAAGAAAGCGCCATGGATATTTTGCAAGTAGACAACGACGCTGTACGTATTTCACAAATCGAAAGATTAGTAAAAACAAAAGCAGAGCGTAACGAAGAGGCTTGTCAAGATGCTCTGAAGGCCTTAACTGAAGCGGCACAGAGCGGAAGTGGAAATCTTTTAGCCTTATCGGTGGAAGCCGCACGTTTGCGCGCAACCTTAGGTGAAATTTCAAGTGCACTCGAAGTGGTGTACGGAAGATATTCCGCGCAGATCAGAAGTATTTCAGGTGTTTACTCTAATGAATCAGCAATGGACAAAGACTTTATTGAAGCACGCAGACGCTCTGATGAATTTGCAGAGTTAGCGGGAAGAAGACCGCGCATATTGGTTGCGAAAATGGGACAAGACGGACACGATCGCGGAGCGAAAGTGATTGCCACATCGTTTGCAGATATTGGCTTCGATGTAGACATGGGACCGTTGTTCCAAACGCCTGCAGAAGTTGCGAAGCAAGCCGCAGAGAACGACGTCCACATGGTCGGAGTTTCTTCTTTAGCAGCGGGACATAAGACGTTAATTCCGGAATTAATTTCCGAATTGAAAAAATTAGGACGTGAAGATATTGGGGTCATTGCAGGCGGAGTAATACCCGAGCAGGACTTCGAGTTTTTATACAACGCAGGATGCGTAGGCATCTTTGGCCCAGGGACTAAGATTGCCACAGCGGCGCAAGAAATTTTAACATTAATGATCGAAGCACTTCAAGGCGAATGAACACAGTAGAGCAGAAGAAGGAAGCGTTCGAGCGCTTGTTAACCATCATGGACGAGCTTCGCGAGAAGTGTCCGTGGGACATGAAGCAGACGCTGGAAAGTCTTCGTCATTTATCCATAGAAGAAGTCTATGAATTGGGCGATGCCATTCTCGATGGAGACATGGAAGAGGTGAAGAAGGAATTGGGCGACTTGTTTTTGCACTTGGTTTTTTATTCGCGCATTGCCAGTGAAACGGAAGCATTCGACGTTGCCGATGTGTTGAATTCAATTTGCGAAAAATTAATTTCAAGACATCCGCATATATACGGAGATACTGTTGTCAAAGACGAAGCGGAAGTTCTTTCCAATTGGGAAAAATTAAAATTGAAGGAAGGGAAGAAGAGTGTGTTGGAAGGCGTTCCGCGTTCGTTGCCTGCAATGGTGAAGGCGCAGCGCATACAAGACAAAGCGAAAGGAGTGGGGTTCGATTGGGAAAATTCCGATCAGGTTTGGGAAAAGGTTTTGGAAGAATTGAATGAATTCAAAGAAGCGAAGACGAAGGAAGACCAAGAAGAAGAATTCGGCGATTTACTTTTTTCACTCATCAACTACGCGCGTTTTAAGGGAATACATCCGGAAGATGCATTAGAGAAAACGAACAAGAAATTCATTTATCGTTTTCAGTATTTGGAAACGGAAAGCGCGAAAGATGGCAAAAAGATGGGGGAGATGACCTTAAATGAAATGGACGAGTACTGGAACAAAGCAAAAGAATTAAAAAAGAAATCATAGCATGAAAAAGTACGTTTGGATATTCGGATTGCTTGTATCGGTAAGCAGTTGTGTTGCTCCTAGAGCCATTACGAATTCAGGAAAAGTAACTCCGAAAGGTAATTGGGTTGTTTCAACCAATCAGACGTACAACATTGCTACTGCGCCTGCTTTAAAGGTGGCAAGCGCTGCCGACATTGACATTGACAATTTGATAAATTCGTCTAATCAAAGCTCACCGGCAGCAGACTCAATTGCCATAACTGCCGATTGGCAGAAAGTAGGTGAGGCGCTCATGGCGAATAACTTCGATCCATTGGGTGGTGGATTTGAATTTGGTATTCGTTACGGAATTGCTGAACGATTCGATGTTGGATTTAAGCGATCTGGAAGAGCCAAAGCAATTGATGTTCAGTATCAGTTTTTAGGAGCATTGGGAAATGTAGACGACTTCTCAGAATCAGCTACAAGCAAGTGGTACGGAAGCATTGGGCTTCAGTATTCAAGTCAGGATGTCTCTCTGCCATTTTGGGCACGTACAATTAACTCGCGTTTGCAATATGATTTCAGTCGGAAGGATATTTTGGTTCCTTTGATTTTCAGTTACGGATTAGGCAATGAAGAGTCTATTGGAGCCATCTCGTTTGGATTGGCATACAACTTCACGCGCATGCATTATTCAACCTCGCCGTTTACGTATGCGTACATTCAAGACGCGAATGGTGTAATAACGGCACTGAATTCCAAAGCCATCACAGAAACCAAGAACATCAGCAGTTTTGGCGCCTTCGCCAACATGAAAATCGGATTCCGTTATTTCTATTTCGTCCCCGCCGTAGCAGTTTACTATCAGAATTACGGCACCCTTCAAAACTTCGTTGGCGAATCTTTCCAGATGAAAGGGCTAACGGTCGTTCCTTCGTTGGGGTTGAGATTGCGCCTTGGGAAATCTAAAAGTTAAATGCTCACCGAAGGTTTGATCGCGTGCGATTGATTCGAAGAATTGATCACGCAGTGATTTGTGCGATCGCTTGCGATTGATTCACGGAACATAAAAAAAGCCTCTTGAATTTCAAGAGGCTTATTCCTTTGTTAGCGGTCGGGACGGGACTCGAACCCGCGACCCCGTGCGTGACAGGCACGTATTCTAACCAACTGAACTACCCGACCGTTGCCGTAAAGCGATGCAAAAGTAATCTCAATTTTCAATTACACAAACTTTTCATGTAATTTTTTTCAATCATGCAGTTTTGACCCAGCTTTATGACTAATTAGTTTTCAAATTTGAATGATACTTTAGTTAATGATTCTTTAGACTAAGGTGTCCATTTTAAAGTTTATTTTTTATATGTTATACTTTTTTCAATATTTATTTTATCTTGGTCTAACCTTAACTAAAAATATACCCTATGGAAATGAATTTAATCCTAGGCGTCTTGGGGCTTTATGCCATCAGTCGCCTGTATTCCAGTGTAACTGGAAAAACCCCAGGTAGCCGATTTAATCTTTCGGAACTTAAAGAGGCTTTTCAAAAAAACAGCGGAGTGTGGTGGTTTATGGTTCCTATCTCAGGAGTCCTTATTCTGTTCTTCGAAGCTGTAGTTTCTGTTTTATGGTTCCTTGGAGAGCTTCTTCATTTAGGAACTGCTTTAGTTAAACTCATTATTACAATTGTTAAATGGGTTTACAGCGAGGTTGTAATTGCAGGTTTCTATTTCTTATGGAAATTGATATGGCACTACCTCATCTGTATTCCATGGGGCTGGTTCCGCGAAGCATTCAGACTTCTTGGAGATGCATCGAAATGGTCGAGCTATAAAACCGCTACAATCGGAATTTTCGCTAGCCTTATTATAGCTTTCTTCGGCAGATACATCAACTCATTTATGGGTGATGAGCATTTGACCATTCAAGGTTTCATTCAACAAGCAACTACTTTGTTATCCATTATTCCAATTGGAATGGCTGCGAGCATGATTGCTTTCAATCGTAAAAATGGAAACGCAACATGGAAAGTACAAGGAATGAATTACGCGAAAATCGCTGCGGCCATTCTTGTCCCAATGATTGCTTTAGTTGGAATTGAATACCTTCTAATTAACGTTGGCTCACGCACATCGTTCCAATTCTCACTTTCAACGTTACTTGCCGGAGGAAGTCTTTTTGCTTCTTTCCTTATTCTTATCAATTCAATTCTTATCATTTTTGTAATAAGCGCTTTGCCATCTTTCGCTAATGCTTATTCAGGTGATTTGAAAGGTGTATACCGCGCTTTCTTTTCCCATTTGTATAGCGGATGGGTTTCATACCTACTGGCTATACCCGCAATAATAATTCCCGCCTTTATCTTATCGATCATTCCTGGATTGGTAACTCAAGGTATGACTTACTTTACTCAAAAGGCCACCGACTATGTATACGAGCAGCGTATTGCGAGTATCACGGAGGAAGCAAAAGAGAGTATGGTACCTTATGCCGATTGGTGCAACATTGATTCAATTTCAAATGATTCTTTAAACAAACTCATGGAGGCAGATATGCGAATGCTCTCTGTTCGTGTTGCATTGAATGGTGTTGGTCGCGGTCAAGCATACTTGGACTCATCTTATTCAGCTTTCGCAAATAGAAACGGTGCTGTAACTGTTGGTTTGTTGGCATACATGTACAACAGCTATTCAGATATGGTGAGTGAGAATTTGAAAGCTAAACCAATGAATACCGAAGCTGATAGCGATTCTTCTTTCGCTCATCTTGCAAAAGAATACAAGGGCGAAATTGCCGAAATGGATTCTAATGTAGTTAGAAACAACAGAAGTGCTGCATATTGGCAGACAGAGAAAGATGCGGTTTGTGCAGTTCAAGCTCCAATAGTTGAAGCCCCAGTGGCTCCTATTGTTCAAGAACCAATGGTTATTGAAGAACCTGCCCCTGCAGTAGATATTCCTGTTGATTTTTGTGACGCAGAGCGTCAACGCATCGATGGAATTATTGCCGAAATTCAAGCCGATAACGGTAAGATTGCTCAAATGAAAGCCCGCAAAGAATCGGTAATTACCCATTTGAATAAAATGCAAGAGGCTGCTAACGGTATGGTAGGAAATGAAAACCTTGCGAAGCACCTTGGTTACTTCTTTATGAGTATTTGGATGTGCGCGCTTGCTGCTATTGCAATGGGATTTGTGCTCAGCATCTATTCGCACTTGAACAGTGTTGTCTACGATTCAGTGGATCATTCAGATTGGTTGATCACTACTCAAATCCGTGATGCTCATACTGCAAATAAGAATCAACCTCTGCTTGGTTTGTTGCTTACGTTTGTGACTTCATTGATGTTATTCGGTTATGTTTCGAAAATGGATTTAACTGCTCCTAAAGCAATTTGGGAAAAAGCAAAATCAACATCAATCGAAATGTTTAATGAACTTCCTGGAATGACCGCTTCAGCTCCAGCGCCAAGCGAACAAGCGAACGATGTAGCTGAAGAGATAAAGGCAGATGAGCAGCAGGTTGAAGAGTCTGTTTCGGTAGAACCAGCGCCAATAGATTCAATGAGCTTATATGCGCCTTCGCAAGAATATCCTGATATTTATCCAGTTTATTCAGGCGAATTTGATAATTACGAATAATTATTTTTTGAATTCAAGGAAAGAGCCGCACACGCGGCTCTTTTTCGTTTCTTTGCACTCGTGTCGAAACCCTTACTTATAATCCCGCCTTTAACGCAACTGAATACGCCGTATCCGGCTACCGCTTATTTAACCGGATTCCTGAAACAGCAAGGTTTTGATTCAAGACAAAAAGACTTAGGATTAGACATGGTGCTGGAAGTGTTTTCCAGAAAGGGATTCGAGCAATTATTTGATGCCATTGAATCTTCCAACTTCAACCTAACCCATCAACTCGATGCGTTGGTGAAAAATCGCAAGGCCTACGAGAACACTGTAGATGCCGTGATTTCCTTCCTTCAAAATAAAAATTACACGCTCGGATACCGCATAGCAGCGGGTGCTTATTTGCCCGAAGGGTCTCGATTTCAACAAATAAAAGACCTCGAATGGTTCTTCGGAAACATTGGAGTGCAAGACAAAGCGCGATACAAGTGCACCATGTACTTGGAAGACATCTCAGATCTCATTCAAGCTACCGTGGGTCCGCATTTCGGTTTTTCGAAATACGCTGAACGCATCTCTAGAACCGCCGTTTCCTTCAGTCCCATTCTTGAAGAGTTGCAGAAGCCCAACAATTATCTCGACGATATTTTGGTGGAAAGGGTAAAGATGTACTTCCAAGAAGAAGTGCCTTCCATGGTGGGGTTCACTGTTCCTTTTGGTGGAAATTTATACGGCGCTTTCAAAGCGGGACAATGGATTAAGACCCATTATCCGGAAGTGAAAATCGCAATGGGTGGGGGTTATCCAAATACAGAACTCCGTGAACTTTCAGATCCGCGCGTTTTCGACTTCGTCGATTACATTACCCTAGACGATGGGGAAGGACCATTCCTTGCACTTTTGAAGCATCTTGAAGATGCAGAAGTTCATTCAGAACTGAAAAGAACGTTCCGTAGAAATTCAAGCAACGAAGTAGAATTCATCGACAACAAAGTTGGTGGAGATTTCCTTCACGCTCAAAAACCAGCACCGAGTTATACGGGTCTTCGTTTCAACGAATACCTTTCGGTGATAGACATGCCGAACCCCATGCATCGCTTGTGGAACGACGGGCGTTGGAACAAGATGACAGTGGCTCACGGATGTTATTGGAAGAAATGCAGCTTCTGCGACATTACCCTCGATTACATTGGAAGATACGACCAAGCGAGCGCAACACATTTAGTAGATCAAATGGAAGCGCTCATTGCGGAAACCGGTGAAACCGGATTTCACTTTGTAGATGAAGCCGCGCCTCCAGCTGCACTGCGCGATTTAGCCATAGAGATTCTTCGTAGAGGCTTGCAAGTGTCTTGGTGGACCAACATCCGTTTTGAAAAAACATTCTCTCCGGATCTCTGTAAAATTCTAGCAGCCTCCGGATGCATTGCCGTAACTGGCGGTTTAGAAGTGGCGAGTCCAAGAATTTTAGAGTTGATTGACAAAGGAATTTCCATAGATCAAGTTGCCAAGGTCTGCAAAGGTTTCCGCGATGCCGGAATTTTAGTCCATGCCTACTTAATGTTCGGTTTCCCTACGCAAACCGAACAAGAAACCATCGATTCGCTGGAGGTAGTGCGACAATTATTCGAAAATCAATTGCTGCATTCGGGACATTGGCACCAGTTCGCCATGACCGTTCACAGCCCCGTTGGAAAAGACCCCGAGAAATACGGAGTGGTTCGAACAGGACCTGTTTTCGAAGGTTTCGCGAACAACGATTTGTTCCATGAAGATCCGAAAGGCGCCAATCATGAGCAATATTCCGAAGGATTGAAAAAGGCTTTGTACAACTACATGCATGGCATTGGCTTCGAATTTCCTTTGAAGAAATTCTTCAAATTTCCTATCGTCAATCCGTTGGTTCCAAGAACCATGATTGAAAAAGCCGTGAAGAAACTTCCGGAAGATGAAGTAGAATTGAAGGGCATGGTGCTCTTTCTTCATCAAACATCATTGAAGCCTTTGAAGAAAAACGGTCCGAACAAAGAATTGCTATTCGTGCATAAATCGGGATACCAGAAAATAGATTTGCCTTCAGCAGTAGCCGATTTCCTCATAGAAAATGAATCGAAGTTGAATCTGTTTCAAGCAGAAACAATCGGATATCAAGATGCATTGGCAACCATCTCCAACCAACTCAAATGCACGCCTTCAGAGGTAGTGAAATTCAATTGGTGGAAACAAATGCGCGAATTCGTTTGGATGGTTCGTGTTTAAGACGGTCTTCTTTTCGAATCAGCGTTTCCAGAAAAACGTGGTTTAAATCCACCGCCGCTTTTCGGTCTGTTTCCGCCACCACCGTTTCCACTTCCGCTACCAGAGCCACTTCCACGATGTGTCTTTCCGCCACCTGATCTTGAAAATGGTTTCTTGCCTTGTGGCTTTTGTGCGACACCCGGAGCAGGTTTGTTCTCTGCAGGGAACGGATGTTCGCTCACAACAGGAATTTCCAATCCGATTAACTTTTGAATGTCGCGCAAATAAGCACGCTCCTCAATATCACAGAATGAAATGGCTTGTCCAGATGCACCGGCACGACCTGTTCTTCCAATACGGTGAACATAGGTTTCAGGGATGTTCGGAATTTCGAAGTTCACAACGAAGGCCAACTCATCAATGTCTATACCGCGCGCAGCAATGTCTGTAGCCACAAGCACACGTGTGCTTCCACCTTTGAAATTGCTCAATGCACGCTGACGGTGATTCTGAGATTTGTTACCGTGAATGGCTTCAGCCTTGATGTTTAGCTTTTGTAAAAGCTTAACCACTTTGTCTGCGCCATGCTTAGTACGTGTGAACACCAAAGCAGATTTGATAGTTTTGTCTTGAAGGACATGCACCAACAAATCGTTCTTCTTCGCTTGATCTACAAAGTAAATGCCCTGAGATATTTTTTCAGCAGTGGAAGAAACAGGAGTTACCTCAACTTTTTTCGGAGTCGTTAAAATAGAATTCGCTAATTCAAGAATCGTCTTCGGCATGGTAGCCGAGAAAAACAAAGACTGTCTTCTTTCAGGAATTAATTTAATAATGCGCTTCACATCGTTCACGAATCCCATGTCCAACATGCGATCGGCCTCATCTAACACAAACATTTGGATGTGTCCAAGATTAACATGACGCTGTTGTACCAAGTCTAACAAACGTCCTGGCGTACAGATAAGAATATCGATTCCAGCTTTCAACGCATTGACTTGCGAGAATTGATTCACACCACCGAAAATAACGGTGTGACGAAGATTCAGATTTCTTCCGTAGCTCGCGAAGCTCTCACCAATTTGAATGGCAAGCTCACGGGTTGGAGTAACAATTAACGAACGAATCGCACGCTTGTTTCCAGTGTGTCCAGGATTCTGAGTAAGTAGTTGTAAAATTGGAATGGCGAAAGCCGCTGTTTTTCCTGTTCCTGTTTGCGCGCATCCGAGCAAATCATTTCCTTCCAACAAAATTGGAATGGCTTGTTCTTGAATAGGAGTGGGGGTAGTGTAACCTTCTTTTTTTAGAGCGCTAAGGATAGGCTCAATTAAGTTTAATTTTTCAAATGACATAAAATACGTGGTCGCCAAATTCCCAATCGTATTTCAAAGTTGAACTGCCAACGGAACTTGTTGCGGGCGCAAAGGTAGTCTACTTCTTCACGCGAACCATCATTAATCCGTCGCGAAGCGGCAAAAGCACCTTCTCGCAGCGTAAATCTTTCGCCACTAAATCATTCAATTCTTGAAGTACCTGCGTGTCGAAATCCTTTTCAGCAGCGGGTTCTAGAACCTTTCCACTCCAAAGAACATTATCGATTAGAATAACAGATCCAGCACGAACATGCTCTAAGGTCCAATTCCAATAATGTATGTAGTTGCGCTTATCTGCATCTATAAAGATCAAATCAAAGGTTCCTTCGATTTCTTTGAAGGCTTCTAACGCCGCTTTGTAAATAGGTTTAATTCCCTTTCCATTTTTATGTTGAAGGAAATACTTCTCGTGTAACCAACTCAGTTCGTCGTTCTCATCAATGGTAATAATTTCTCCTCCTTCGGAAAGTCCATCTGCTATGCAAAGTGCGCTGTATCCTGTGAACGTTCCAATCTCTAAAACGCGTTTGGGTTGAATCAATTGAGAAAGCAGACTTAAAAACCGTCCTTGAAGATGTCCACTTAGCATACGCGGATTAATCACCTTCTGCCAGGTTTCAGCCGAAAGCGCCTTCAATAAATCAGATTCATCATCTGAATGCTTTTCGCAATAGTCCAATAAAGTAGATGAGATAAAATCCATAGCGCGAAGTTACAAAGCTTACCTTTGCATTTATGAGAGCGAGTCGGGAATTGTTTATGCGCATGGGTTTACTCACGCTAGTCGTTCCTTTAGTCATTGTGGCAATCTTGTATTACTTCAATGCAACAGCCTTCATGATTCCTGTTGTAATTGGAAAATTGAATATCTGGATTCAATTAGGGGCGGGAGTTGCAGGAGGTTTTCTTTTAAGCGGAATAACATGGCTTATGGGGAAATGGAAATACCTCGACGATGTGAATTTCGATTTCACCTTACGTCTGGGAATTTTCAATTTCAGTTTACAAGAAATTTTATTCCTGAGTTTTTGTGCGGGTGTTGGTGAAGAGATTGTCTTTCGTGGTATGATTCAACCTTGGTTGGGAATTTTAACCACATCGTTTATGTTTATTGCGCTTCACGGATACATGAGCTACAGTTCTTGGCCGAAGGTTATCTTCGGATTGATTTTATTTGCCGTAGGAACCATCCTCGGAATATTAGGAGAATACTTAGGTTTGTTGGCAGCCATTGTGGCGCATATCATTTATGATGTCATCGCCTTTCAACGTATTCAAGCGGAATACGAAGAACTGAAAAAGAAAACAGTAATTCCAATTGCACATGAGCAAGAAGAACAACAAGAGTGAGGGCGGATTCGTATTTAGCACGAATCCTAACTTCAACATAGAAAATGAAAATGAAGCTGCGGAGACCCTTCCACCCAACGAACAGAAATTGAAAGTTTGGTTGGAAAAGAATCACCGCGGGGGTAAGACAGCATCTGTCATTAAAGACTTTGTTGGCAACGACGAAGACTTGGAACAGTTAGCCAAGGTGCTGAAAAACAAATGCGGAACAGGGGGAAGCGCGAAAGATGGTGAGATCATCATTCAAGGCGACCACAGAGAAAAGATTATTAAACTGCTGCAGGACATGGGTTATGCAGCTAAAAAAGCAGGAGGATAAATGGAGAAAATATTTCCAATCGTAGTGAAGACCATGCAGAGTCTAGAGCCTTTGCTGGCGAAAGAAATGATTGCATTAGGCGCAACAGAAGTTGAAGAGGGAAGAAGAGTGGTTCGCGCGAATTGCGACCTCGAAACACTTTATAAAATCAACTATCGCGCGCGCTTGGCGTTGCGCGTGCTTTGTCCGTTGAACTCGTTTCAAATTCGCAAAGCAGACGATTTATATACCAAGGCTTATGAAATGCCTTGGGAAGAATACTTGAATGCAGATACCACTTTCGCAATAGATCCCCAGGTGTTCTCTTCGTTATTCACACACTCGCATTTTCCTTCACTACGTGTGAAAGACGCTATAGCAGACCGCTTGAAGAAAGTCTACGGCTCACGTCCAGATGTGAATCCGGAAAGTCCTGATGTGCAAATACACTTGCTCATCGATCAAGAGAAGGTTCAGATTTCATTAGACAGCTCAGGACGTTCTTTGAATCAACGCGGTTACCGCGTGAATGGAGGTGAAGCTCCAATGAACGAAGTATTGGCAGCAGGAATCATTGCCATTACCGGTTGGAAAGGAGAAACGCCTTTATACAATCCGTTTTGCGGATCAGGCACCATTGCATTCGAAGCAGCATATGCGGCGTTGAATGTCCCAGCACAAAAGGCTTATCCTAAATTCAATTTTCAAACCTGGTTGAATTTCGACGATGCGCTTTGGATGACGGTTCATGCAGATGCGAACGCGTTGATTGAAAACAAAGAGTTAAACATTGTGGCCTCAGACATTGATTATGACCAACTGAATGTGGCGCGTAAGAACGGAAAGAACCTTCCGTTCAAAGATGCCATTCGATTTGAAAAATCAGATTTCTTTAGTGAAGACAGCGTTCCGGAAGTGCCAGGTATAGTTGTTTTGAATCCGCCTTATGGTGAGCGAATGGAGATTGAAGAATTGGAAAAAATCTACGCTGAGATCGGTTCCGTTTTCAAACACCGTTATTCCGGTTCTACTGCTTGGATCATCTCTTCAGATCTTCAAGCACTTCATGCAATAGGACTTCGTCAGAAGCGTAAAGTCAGACTAATGAACGGAAAGCTAGAGTGCGAGCTTCGTGGAATCGAATTGTTCAGGGGTAAACGCAACGAGCGATTTGAGGTTAAACCGACAGATTCCGAAAATTTATCACAGGATTCGCATACATCTGAAGCATAATATCACGCGCAATCTGCGTGAAGTTTTCCTTTGGCAGGTTGGTCTTTTTTCTGTGAAGACTTAACTTGAATGTATTGCCGCGAATGTAATTACTGAAGGCAATCTTCTGAATTTGCGTGTAATGGTCTTTGTATTCCTTCGTTCCGTTCAGCAAATCATAAGCGATGTAGTTAGTTGGCCAAAGGTGAAAAATGCGGTGCATTTCATTGTCAATCGCTTGAGTTAAGTATCGATACTTTTCGTTTTTATTCTGAATGGAACGCATGTGTTCAATGTGCTCGGTCAATGCATTTCCCATAGATATATTCACACGCCCCTTATGTCCAGTGATTCCTTTCAACATAGAAAGAAAATCTTCTCCCGACTTCTTTTCATAGGCACCAAGAACTTTCAAATGCATAAGCTCATTGGTCTTCATCATATCACAAGGGTCATACTCATAGCTAACGGCCATGGGTATCATATTCAAGGCCTGCAATCCGTTTTCAATGTTGTCGGCACTCATGGCAAACATCTTCAACAATCCAGTTGCAGTTCGGTCGTCGCCGTCTTTGCTTCTTCCTTCACGTTGAGCAATCCAGATGGAAGTATGGTCCTGGGTTAGTGTATGACGAATATAGTTGGAAAGGCGAAGGCTGTAATAAAACATCTCCTTCGCGTTTACATTTCGATTAACAATGAAATTCTTGTTGGAACGAACGATATCTTCAACAACCTTCTGACGCAACAAATTGTCGCCTATGGCTATCTGCGTGGTCTTATGACCTTGTTCAAGCAAACTAACATTCAGAATGGCGCTGTCGAGGATAATGTCACGATGATTGCTTAAAAAGAGATAGGGCTTTGTCTTGTCTAGCGATTCGAAGTTGGTGAAAGACAAACCGCTTGTAGTTGTCTGTATTGCCATCTTGAATGCCGGACCTGAAATTTCAGACTGAAATTCGTCAACGCTAGTCACTTGACGTAGCATCTTTTGAATGGCGGCTCGACTTAACCCGGGGAAAACCCACTTCAACATTTTGTAAAATTCAGGAACTTCCAAAATGCGTTCGATGGCAGCTTTTAATTCTTCGTCGTTATACGGACGAATGGGATCGAAATTAAAAACGTCTATCTGTGCCTCTTCCATAGTTGCAAAAGTAAGAAATTCATAAGTTTTGCGAACTTAAAGTCTTGGCGGAAATATGAACAATGTCTACTTTTGGAACATGAATAAAATGAAAGGACTGCTGGTAGCCAGTATTTGTGTTTTGGCTCTTGTGTCATGTGAAGAGAAGAAAGTTTCTGTGCCTTCCAGAAGTGCCGAGTTAATTGGCGATTTCGATGATACGCTTTGGAATCAGAATTCGGGGACTATTTATTCCTTGGCTTTGTATGCAGACAGCAGTTTCTATTTAAGAACTCGTGTTCTAGGTGGAGAGGCAAAGACCTTTCTTGGGAATTACAAGCCCAACGAAAAATGGGACGTTTTGAATTTGAAATGTGCGGACAGCATAAACACATTTGCTATTCAGATTAAATCGGCTGATCTGTTGGAAATGAATGTAGAAGGAGGAGTGACTTACATGAATCGTTCAACGAAAGTTGTGGGGACATCGGGTTCAGCGACTTTGAAGAATCGGGTGAAATTGTGGTCGCCAAACAAGTCAATCGTTTACCAATTGGTGAATGCGAATGAACTCATCATAGATCAACTGTTTATCAATACGCTTACTCCGGAATACAAAGCATTGCTGAGTTATTATTCAGGGAAATACGAATCGCCACAATTGGTGAAGTCTTTAAATTTCAGTCAAGATGAGATTGTGAAATTGCAAGAATTGTATTTTCCAAATCCGCCTGCGCCTGAAAAAGAGGGAAAAGAAGCTCCACCTATCGAAGATAAAAAGCCCATGAAATCGTTGTTCTTTATGAATATCGGAGGAAAGGTTGAAGTGCAATTGGTAGCGCTTAGTTCTAAAGGAAACGACTACGCCAAAAAGGATACGTGGGAATTAAATGCAGAAGGGTGGAAGTTAGTGAATTCTGAATTCGCAGGTGTAAACGCGCAAGTGGTCTACGACAATCCGAATGAAGTGAAACTTCCGAAGGGAAACATTATCATCAACAACAAGTAATAAAAAAGGGTCTCGAAATGAGACCCTTAATTTTTTTAAAGAAGAGGGGAAATTAGTTTCCGCCCATTGCAGCTTTCATTGCTTCTTCCATACATGGCTTAATGATAGAATCAAATTTCTTTTGAGCTACAGTATCATTTTTGTACTTTTCCTCAATTTCCTTTATAAATTCTTCGTTTTCTTTTTTAAACTCTTCCATTTTAGCTTTGTCTCCAGATCTT
>JANQWV010000065.1:42429-44769 GCA_030729695.1 Flavobacteriales bacterium
CATTGCTTCTTCCATACATGGCTTAACAAGAGCTTCCAATTCTTTTTCTTCCTCGCTACCTTTTGGATATTTCTTTTGTAACTCGTCCATTTTAGGTTCGTACTCTTTTTGTAGAGCTTCGATTTTCGCAGTGTCTTTAGCTTTTTGAGCTTCAACCATTTTGTTCATCATGTCACAGATAGTTTCTGCGTCAGACTTTACACCACCGCAAGATGCCATGAACATTGCAAGAGCAACTGCTGGGATCATTAATTTTTTCATAAGAATAATTTTAGTTTTGACGAATATAAAAAGATTTGCTTCCCGAAAAAGTAATTTCAGAACAAAAATTGACGCAATGTTAAAAAGTGAATTACTTTGTTGAAAGACCACAGTAAATAATCGTCGTGGAGTTGCTGTTATCTCTGAGATTTGTTGAATATTCTATTTCAATCATGAATAAATCTGATCTCGACTTTTTTGAATTGACCATTGGTCAAGAATTCGTTTTTACCGATAATGAAACACGCATTAAGTATGGAAAGGATGAAACAGAGAATTTGAGTTTTCCGGCAGATGTCGTTTTAAAACCAGGAAATACCAAGGAAGTATCCCGTCTGTTGAAGTATTGCAACGAACAAAGGATACCTGTTACGGCTATTGGCGCACAAACTGGATTAAGCGGAGGAGCTTTGTGTGTGCGAAAGGGAGTTGCGCTTTCAATGGAGCGCTTCAATAAAATTTTGAAAATCGATATTGAAAACGGACAGGTTCACACGGACCCCGCAGTTATTACGCAAGTACTTCAAGAGGAATGTGCCAAACAAGGTTTGTATTACGCTCCAGATCCTGCGAGCAGAGGCAGTTGTTGGATAGGTGGAAATTTGGCCGAGAACAGTGGTGGTCCTCATGCGGTGAAGTACGGCGTAACAAAAGACTTCGTGTTAAATCTTGAAGTGGTCTTGGCAAACGGTGAAATTATTTGGACAGGTGCCAATACGTTGAAGAACTCGACAGGTTATAATCTCACACAATTGATGGTCGGAAGTGAAGGAACGCTTGGGATCATAACAAAGGCAGTTCTGAAATTACTACCACTTCCAAAACACAATTTGCTTTTACTTGCACCTTTCGCTTCCGCTGAAAAAGCATGCGAAGCCGTTAGTGCAGTTTTCCGCGCGGGTATAACTCCAAGCGCCATGGAATTCATGGAGCGCGAAGCCATTGAATATACGCTTCAGTTTGTTCCAGATGCACAGGTAAATTTAGATGGGGTGGAAGCACACCTGCTTATAGAAGTAGACGGTTCAAATGTTGAATCGCTCATGCTCGATTGCGAAACCATTTCAAACGTGCTCATGGAACACGAATGCGGCGAGATACTATTTGCTGAAGATCACAATCAGAAAGAAGCACTTTGGAAGGTGCGCCGAAAAGTTGGCGAAGCCGTGAAGTCTCATTCCATTTACAAAGAAGAAGACACTGTTGTACCAAGATTTGAACTTCCGAAATTACTTCGTGAAGTGAAGGCCATTGGAAAGCGTTACGGCTTTCGTTCCGTTTGTTACGGACATGCGGGAGATGGAAACCTTCACATCAACATCTTGAAAGATGAAATGTCCGATGAACAATGGGACAATACACTGCCCAAAGCCATTCGTGAAATATTCGAACTAACTGTATCTCTCGGCGGAACACTCAGCGGTGAACACGGAATAGGATGGGTGCAGAAGAACTACATGGATATTGCCTTCAATGAAGTTCAATTGAACCTCATGAAGAAAATAAAAGAGGCTTTCGATCCCAATGGAATTCTTAATCCAGGAAAAATATTTCCAGACTGAAGAGCTTACTTAATCAATAAACGCTTCGTCAATCTTCCAACCTGAATCGTATAAATTCCTGTTGAGAGTTTCTCAACTTCAAGAGTGTGAACACCAGGCTGATTAAAGTTCGTAGCATAAACCACTTGTCCTGTAGAATTGTAAATGGTCACATTCGATTTACCCGATTGGAAGTTTTGAATGAAGACTTCATTCTCTGCCGGATTTGGGTAAACTATAAACTCGCGCTCTGCGATTTCATTTACACTTGCAGGAAGCCACTGAAAATCTTCAGATACTGAGGCTGCAGATGAACCGCAAAGGTTAATTGCAGTTACTCTCCAAGAATATGTTTTCCCTTCACCGAAAGCAAAGTCGAAAGGCAAAGTCGCGAAGTTTCCTAACTCAGTTGAACTGTAGACAATGTTTCCAAATGTTGCGTCATTCTCCGAAATTTCAAATAAGTAAGACGTTGCTCCAGGAACAGCACTCCAATTGAAGGTGTAATCAAAACCATTGTACTGAATGGTTGAAGGAA
>JANQWV010000065.1:44779-50550 GCA_030729695.1 Flavobacteriales bacterium
GCTATAGAATACATATCTGTTTTTAAGTCTGAGTTTGCAGCAACTTTATCTATTTCTGAATGTTGGTAACCTACTGTTACTGGACCCCAAGCATACTTAATACCGTAAGTATCATGATCGTCATCGTTAGCAGCATTTCCAACTTCACCAGTACCAGCATAGATGTTTAGACCATCAAAACCAGTGTACTGAATGGTTGAAGGAACAGACAAGAGCGAAGGAGCTGCCGGAGCAGATCCAACTGCAATTGAAAAGAATAAATCGTATGACTCTCCGAAAGTTGTTTGAAGTTGAAGCGTGCAATTGAAATTACCGGTAGGAACAGTTCCCAAATCAGAAATCACAATATTGTATGTCCCAGGTCCTGAAATGTTAACACCGCTGAAAACCGGGAAACCAGGAATTCCTGTAATATTTGCAGTTAATGGAAATTGCAAGTCTGCATTTATTTTCAATTGAAGCGTGTCTGACGATTGATTGCATGCGTTTAATTGGTTGTTTTGCAAATAGAGAAGGGTTGGACGAAGAATGAAGAAACCGTCGTACATGCTTGTTGCCAAATTAACTCCGCTTGGTAAATAGGGGTAGTTGCTCCATGTTCCGCTGAATTGCGGATTATCATTAGCTGGAAATAAATCGAAATATCCAACTTCATTCAAAACTCCCGTGCTCACTCGTGAAGCATCGAGAATACGAACACCACTGCGGTAATTACTTTCATAAACGAATTGATCCTTCGTATAAAGGTTGTGGTCAATAGATGAATTGGTACTTTGATAATAATTCATGTAACCAATATTATCTAAATCTATAAAGTTGAAGATATGCGTACGAGTTCCTGTTCCCAGTTGTTGTTCATCCAATTCATCATTCACTAAATAATGAATCATGTCTTTGGTAAACCAACCTTGGTGGGTGTATCCCGTTTCTGGATAATCGTAATTATCTAAATATTGAATATCCGTTGGGTCAGTAGCGTTTAATGTCACAACTCCCCAACCTGAGTTTCCATTGCAAGCCACAATAATAACATCGCCAACGTGATTTTGATCTGGACCGTAATAGGTAAGTATGGTTCCATCATGCGTATATCCAGATTCAGCATAACCTCCCATTAATGTTGGTTGAAGTGGATTTGAAATATCCACTAAATGAGGGCCACCATTAAACGTGTTAGTGCCCATAGCCATGAGAATTTTACTTTCCACATCAATGGCTATTGTATGTGAATTTCCAAATCCACCATAATAAGCCGATTCTATAAATGAGGTAGGAGTAGTGACATTGTCTAATTGCAACATGTCGAAAACCTGAAGTCCATGTCCACTCGCTTCACTTCCAACGAAACAATAATGATCCATAGTTTCAACATCTCTCCATAAGCTGCTGTTGGTGTGTGAAGGAAGAGTTCCAAGATAAACAGGAGATTCCGGAGTTGAAATATCGACGAAGGCCGTTCCATTCGAAACACCAACTATGGCATATTCTTTTCCTGAAACCGGACTAACCCAACCCCAAATATCATTCGTGTTGTCATTATTTGGATTAGCACCGATATTTGATAAGGGTACGTATGCAAGTAGATCAACATTATCACAAGGATAAATACCAGCCATTCCATTGATGCATGGTTGTGCAACAACCGCAGCAGAGGTAATTAGGAAAACTGACAGGAATAGATTTTTCATAAACAAAATAGTTGGTTGCAATATAAAACTAAAAAGCCCGGCACAAACCGAGCTTTTTAATATTATTAAACTTTAAATGGAATTCTAATTTGCCTTTGCGTGTTTCACACTGTAGTAGGTTACGTAGAAATAACCGATTGTAAGCATAAGGTGGAAAGGCATCAAACCGAAATCGGTGAACTCCCAATTGATCTTATTTGAAATTGGATCTCTTTCCGACCAAGTTAAAATAAATGGCCAAACCAGTCCGCTAGCGAAATAGATTAGCATGAAAAATTCTAAAATTGTCAATGGAGAAATCTTTGGAGCGCGATATTTCTTATCAGTCCAAGTTCCTTTCTTTCCTGTGCTAATGGCAAACTTCGGTGTACGAACGAATGCCGATTTCTTTCCGGTTAATCCTTCAATTACCGCAACGGCATTATGTAATGACAAGCCCATAGAAACTGCAAGGAACAATGGGAAATCAATTACGAAACGACCGAACTTTTGGAAGAATGGCATTGGCGGACGAGAGACCCAATAGAAGAATCCTAAGATAAAGAAACTTACCAAGAAGGCAGAAGCCACTGCAAAGTATACTGAATAGTCATTCAAGTGCTCTCCGTTGTATGTATGCCATCCATCGAAGTAATGTTTAATAAATAACATTGGCATACTCAAGATAGATGTACCTAGAATACTCAAGAAAACAACCGAGTTCATCAAATGGAAACTGGCATGAACCTTATGCGCAAATCCCATGTCCTTAGCCTTGAGTACCTTGCCCAAGTTTTTGCGGGTACATTCCGCAGCTCCTTTCGTCCAGCGGAATTGTTGCGCTTTCAATGCATTCATTTCAGCTGGTAACTCAGAAGGCGAGCCAATTGCGGGAAGGTAAATAAAATTCCATCCAACCAATTGAGCGCGGTAACTTAAGTCCAAATCTTCAGTGATGGTATCGCTCTGCCATCCACCAGCATCGTAAATAGCTTCTTTTCTCCAAACACCTGCAGTACCGTTGAAGTTAATGTAGTGGTTTGAATAGTTGCGTCCAATTTGCTCAACAGTAAAGTGAGCATCCAGTCCAAATGCTTGCAGACGCGTAAGCAAAGAGTAATCCTCGTTTAGGTGTTCCCAACGGGTTTGAACAACAGCGATTTTTTCACCAGCGTAAAAATAAGGAATCGTTTGACGCAAGAAATCTTTTCTTGGAACAAAATCAGCATCAAAGATGGCCGTAAATTCTCCTTTTGAAATGTCTAATCCATAAGCCAAAGCACCTGCTTTGAAACCTTTGCGATCAACCCTGCGAATGTGTTGAATGTCAATTCCAAGTTTTTGCTTTTCTTCAATCAACTTAGCTGCAATTTCAACAGATTCGTCATTACCGTCATCCAATACTTGAATCTCTAATCTGTTTCTAGGATAGTCGAATTCACATACAGCGTTAATCAACCGCTCAATCACATACATCTCATTAAACACAGGAAGTTGCACTGTTACATAAGGCAAGTCTTCTTCAGCAATGACGGGCATCTGACGTTTGCGCTTATTCTTTTTCACGAATTGAATGGCCAAATTCAATTGAACCAATGAGTAGAAAAATATGAAGATTAAAAAGAAACCGTAAAGACAGATTGCGGTAAATGCAAGTGTGTTCAATGTATTGAGGGTTAAGTTAGGTGGCGAAAATACGGCTAAAGCCACATTCGATAAAAACTTTTATGAAGATCTTGGAACAATCTGGTGTTAATCAATCTCAAAGTTTAGCTGCATGGTAATCGAAGCGGTCTTTCTTCTTGAAGATGTATTGAAAGCTCCACCCCAAGAATAATCTTCATCGCTGTTTTGACCAACGATTTGGAAGATTCCCATTTCAGCATTTTGAAGGTTTCCTAAATGGCTTTCAGATGAAAGAGCAATTTTTTCAGCACGTAAACGAGCATCGGCTGTTGCTTCAGAAACCATTTCAATTTTCAATTCTGCTAGTTTCGTATAATAAAATTCCGGACTTTCAGAATAGAATTCAACTCCAGAAGCTATGAGTTCGGTTACTTCGCGAGAGATTTGTTCAACTTTAGCAACTTCAGAAGATTCAATAGTTATCATCTGCGATAAGCTATATCCTGTTAGCTCAGATCCAACAATATCTCCTTCCGAATTTCGAATGTTGCTGTAGTTCTTGTTAATCTCCATTGCAGAAAAAACAATTTCATTCTCTTGAATTCCTTTACCAACAAGGTAGTTCTTAATGGTGTTGCGATCTGATTCCAATGCGGCAGAAGCGGCAGCAAGGTCATTGCTAGTTTTTGAAAACGAACCTCGCCATACAATTAAATCAGAATCGAAATTCCGACTTCCCATTCCCGTAACATGAATGACATTGTCTTTTCCATTTCTATCGCGATATCCTTTCATAAATACATATGCGGAAAGAACGACACATAGTCCAACCGCCAAAGAGGCGAATACACGCGCATTAAAAATTGATTTCATATTTCGAATGTAAACAAAAAAAAGAGGTGAAAAAACTTTCACCTCTTTATTCATTAAATATTTATTTATTGACAGTTCAACGGATAGTAATATTGGTAGGGTGGAGGGTTAGGAGAATACCCTGGCTTCACAATGTAAAATCCTATTTTGGTTATGGTTGAACCCTCTGGAATTGGTATAAAATCTTCAGGAATAAAAGTCTTTCTGAATTTACCAGGCGAAAACTCAGTCATCTTCAAAGAAGGAGTAGAGGTGACGTTGGCAATTGGTGCAACATCAAAGAATGTAAAAGTTCCGGTGAATGCGCGAAGAAAAATATAACACTCATCAGTTCCTAGGTTTTGCAAATTCACATCTGTCTCTTGCGTATTGTCATAACTAATGCTGAAGAAATCGTCTTGCTTTGCAGCTTCAGGGAAGAAGCAAATACGATCTGCGCATAAAGCCGGAACGATATCAACATGTAAATCTTCAGTCTTTGCTTCACCAACGCCATCTGAGCTATAAGCATTGCCGTTTTTCAATTTAGCTAAACAAGAGATGCCATTCTGAAACAACTGCAACGGAGTGCAAGCATAATAAGTTGTTGGAACGAAAGTCATTTTATACAACAAACCGCTCACGTGTGTCAGGCGCATGCAAGTGTTTGAATTTCCCCATTCACCGTTTCCACAAGAAGGCCCTGCTGGCTGCCAGGTCCACATATAAACAGAATCAATTTCTTCAGGATGATTTCCCAATAGCGTCTTAAGACCTCCTGTCGTTTGAGCAACGTCAATGTACAAATCCATAGTCGCATTTGCATTAGTAGGAGAGGGGAATACGAATGCTGCTTGTGAAAATCCGACAACAGCAAATGCGAATGCCGCGAGTGTAAATAATATCTTTTTCATGATTAAATGCGTTGGAAGTTAAACTTATAAATCACATTCTTGAAGTCGTCGGAACATACGCGGTGATATTGCAAGCCCATGTTGTTGCTTGTCGGCAGCACCATATTACCAAGGAACAACTCAAGTGTGTCGTTTGCGTTCATCAGTGTTATAGATGAAGGAGCTAAGTTGTCGTCCAATGTCCATGTACCACTTTCACCAAAGAAGTTTTTCCCTTCAGTTATTGTAACGCTATAGGTTTGAGTTGGTACATCTAAAGTAATGCGCATTGGCTCAACACCAGACACCAAATAGAACTCACTTAAATCACGTTCTTCCAAAACTGGATTATTTGGATCCTGTTGAATGAATGAGGTAAGCTCCCAAGTGCCACCCATTCCTTGCAACTTATCTGAAGGCTCTCCTAACTCACCGGTTGTCTCTGGCTTACAACCAGCGAACAAACCTGCAGTCAAGGCTATCATCAAAAATAGTTTTATCGATTTCATATTTTATACTTTTTATTTTTATTCAATACGGGCGAAAAATTTTTCGCACCTTTAGTTGCATCCTCCTTCTGGATTCCCAACAAAAAGGGCAGAGGTGAATTCGCTGTTCGGGAATTGAAGAGCCATACCGGGACAGTTCCAAGGTGCATTGCGAACATTAACGCTTTCACCTTTTGCTCCAATACGCTTCAATTGATTGATCCATTTTCCTTCGCCCATGGTCT
>JANQWV010000066.1 GCA_030729695.1 Flavobacteriales bacterium
TACTTCCCAATACAAAACTTCCCAAAGATCGAATGCAAAATATCATCAGCCGAGATGTTGCCGGTGATCTCGGAAAGGTGATACAAGGTCTTGCGGATGTCTACGCTTAAGAGGTCCGAAGGAATGCCCTGTTGCATGCCCGTTAAGACTTCCGTAAGGGCAATGGATGCGAGACGCAGAGATTCGTGGTGACGCGCATTCGTGACAACAGTATCGCTTTCGTTCAATTGTGGCGCGAAGCTTTCAACCAACCAACTGCGTAACTCTGAAATGCCAGCACCTTCTTTCGCAGAGATGCGCAACGTGTCCGCGCCTTCCACCTTCAATTCAAAATTCGGATTCGAATCGATCTTGTTAAAAACCACCAACACCTTCGCCTCCGCGCGTGCATGCGAACGAATCGATTCCAACATCTCGTCAATCTGCGCTTGCGAAGTGTTCACCACATCTACCAACAACAAAACCAACTGCGCATGCGACACCTTCTCCATACTGCGCGCTATGCCCATCTGCTCTATGGTATCCGATGTCTCGCGAATTCCAGCCGTATCTATAAATCGGAACTGAATTCCCTCCACATTCAACACCTCTTCCACCGTATCACGCGTGGTTCCCGCTATATCGCTTACAATCGCGCGCTCCTCATTCAACAAGGCATTCAACAACGTTGACTTCCCCGCATTCGGTGCGCCAACAATGGCAACAGGAACCCCATTCTTAATGGCATTGCCCAACTGAAAACTGTCGCGCAACTGAACCACCACCTTCAAAATCTCATTCAACAAATTCAATAATTGAGTGCGATCGGCGAACTCGACATCTTCTTCCGAAAAATCCAATTCCAGTTCCAGCAACGATGCGAAATGAATCAAGCGTTCGCGCAACGATTCAATCTCTTTCGAAAATCCTCCGCGCATCTGATGAACCGCTTGCTTATGCGCCGCAGCACTTTCAGACGCAATCACATCTCCAACAGCCTCTGCCCTACTCAAATCCATTCTTCCGTTCAAGTAGGCACGCATGGTGTACTCGCCTGGAGTGGCCATGCGACAGCCGCTTTCTTGCAGCAATTGCAAGATGCGCTGTTGCACATAACGTGATCCGTGACAAGCAATTTCAACCACATCTTCACCCGTGAAACTATGCGGACCTTGAAACAAGGTCACCACCACTTCATCCAAAATTTCCTTCCCATCGAAAATGCATCCGAATAACGCCTTGCGTTTTTGTTCGGGTTGAAGCGGCTTCGAGAAGAGTTTTCCAACTATTTCCCAAGCCGCCTTTCCGCTTACGCGAACCACCGCAATACCGCCTACTCCTTGCGGTGTAGAAAGGGCACAGATCGTCTCTTCTCTTGAAATTGCATTCATGTTCTGCAAAAATGAGAAACAATCCGCAATAGAACGACTAAACTTTCCAAATTATGACTAATTTCGCCCGAGCAAAAAATTAAACCTCATGGGCGTTTTAGTAAGCAAAGATTCGAAAGTAATTGTTCAAGGATTCACTGGAAGTGAAGGAACATTCCACGCAACACAAATGATTGAATACGGAACCAACGTTGTTGGTGGTGTTACACCGAACAAAGGTGGACAAACACACCTCGACCGTCCGGTGTTCAACACAGTAGCCGATGCAGTAACTGCAACGGGCGCAGACGTGACCATTATTTTCGTTCCACCAGCATTTGCTGCTGACGCTATCATGGAAGCTGCTGCTGCAGGTATTAAAGTAATTGTTACAATTACTGAAGGCATTCCGGTTGCAGACATGGTGAAAGCAAAGATCTACGCTACCGATCGCGGTGCGACTTTAATAGGCCCTAACTGCCCAGGTATCATTACCGCAGGCGAAGCGAAAGTGGGTATCATGCCTGGTTTCGTTTTCAAAAAAGGAAATGTGGGTATCGTTTCTAAATCAGGAACATTAACATACGAAGCTGCTGACCAAGTTGCGAAAGCCGGCTTAGGTGTAACGACTGCTATCGGAATCGGTGGTGACCCAATCATTGGAACAACTACATTAGAAGCCGTTCAATTGTTAATGAACGACCCTGAAACGCACGGTATCATTATGATTGGTGAAATCGGTGGTGAACTTGAACCTAAGGCTGCTATGTGGATCAAAGAACACGGCACGAAGCCAGTTGTTGGATTCATTGCTGGTGAAACTGCTCCGAAAGGAAGAACAATGGGTCACGCAGGTGCAATTGTATCTGGAGAAAATGAAAGTGCTTCTGCTAAAAAGCGTATCATGCGCGAATGTGGCATTCACGTAGTAGATTCTCCTGCTGAGATTGGCGCTAAAATGGCCGAGGTTCTTAAGAAGTAACCTTCTCCTCTCTTTTCTCGTAAGGAATTTCATAATTACCTTAAATTGGCTAATATGAAATTCAGTATCATTGGTGGTGGCGTATCGGGCGGATTGCTCAATCGCACGTTAACGGAGCTTGGACACGAGCTCACCGTCTTTGATAAGTCTTCATTTCAAATGCGAAGTGGTTTCGGATTTCTATTGTTGCCGAATGGTATAGCTGGATTAAAAGAATTGGGCGTTTGGAAAGACGTCGAGCCCTTCTGCCTTCGCATTCGAAAAGTAAACTACATCAATACCAGCGGAGATCTGACCAATCAAATCGATTTTGAAGAGGTATACAGCATCAGTCGCATCAAGTTTATTGAGGCGCTCTCTAAACACAGCACACAAGTCGTTGAAGACTTGGTGAAACTCTCTGAAAACGGAGACTTTCTTGTTGGTGAACACACGAACATTTCTTCCAAAGAATTCGATGGCATTTTGGGTTCAGACGGCGTTCATTCGAACACACGCGTGTTCTTGAATGACAAAGCAGAAAATCAAGAGACCGCAACCTATGAAGTCATGGGTGTGGTGAAAAGTGATTTCCTCTACAACATGCTTGGCAACGAGTTGCACAAATACGCCATTGCAGACAACGGACTTTCCATGGGAATTCTTCCATTGAAGGACGGCGAAATCATTTGGTATCTTCAAGTGAATAGCATCGATCACGGTGTTCCAAATAGAGATCGAGAATCGTTGATTGCGTTCTTGAAAGAAAAAGTGGGCGATTGCGAAAACCCTATGATTCAAGCACTTTTGAATGCGAACATTGAAACCACTTATGTTTGGCAAGGACGAACTTTGAAAAATGTATCGTGCCTTGCTAAGGAGAACATCTTCCTTTTCGGAGATGCCGCTCACCTCTTCCTTCCTTTTACAAGTCAAGGAACCAACAGCGCAATTGAAGATGTTGCACACTTCATACGACTTTTAAAATCTGGAAAACCGCTTCCGGAATTTGCTCACCAATACAGCGTAGAACGCTTAGCAGAAACCAATGCCATGGTGAAATCAGGAATTGAAATGATGCACGACTTCTGCTTCACCGATTTCTCCGAAGTAGCTTCGAAGATTCCAATAACGATCTTGAAATAAATGAAGGCTACGGATAAAAACTTCCTTACTGAAAACGCATTCAATATGCGTTGGGCCAATGTGGAAGAAGGCCACATTCCGCTTACAGCAGCCGATTGGGACATTGAAGCTTCCAGTGCAGTGCGCGAAGCGTTAACTGCTTACCTTCAATTCAATTCGTTTCCATATGGAAATAATTCGGGAATGAAGGCCTTTCAAAATGCCATTGCTTTTCATTTCAATCAACGAAAAAACGCAAGTATTCAATCAGAAGAAGTTATTGCGACCAACAGCGCAGCCAAAGCCATAGACGACGTTTATTCTTTCTTGTTGAAGGAAGGAGACGAGATACTCATTGCAGATCCTGTTGACTTTTTATTGGCGGAATGCGCGCGAAGAAAAAACATCGGAATTAAGCGCTATCAGCAGCGGTCAAACGGAATTGACCTTGCTGAATTAGATAAACTTGTCTCTTCAAAAACGAAGGCCCTTGTTATTTGTAATCCGCATAATCCTTTGGGATATGTGCTTTCAAAAAAACAACTTGAATCCCTTTCCAACTGGGCGAATGACAAAGGCCTTGTAATTATTTCAGATGAAGTGTGGAGCGACATTGTTCACACAGAAGAATCTTTCACATCTATTCGTGCCGTGAATTCAAACGCTTGGATAGTCTATGGGTTGTCGAAAGGGTTTGGACTTGCAGGTCTTCGTATTGGCGCAATCATAGCCCCTAACGAAGAACAGGCCGTCTTGCTCGCAGACGGTCAAGGCTACGCTCGCACCATTGAAGGTGCAAGCACGCTCTCGCAAATAGCTGCTGCTGCTGCTATAGAAAACGGTTGGACGCACACGCAAGAAGCTGTTTCGCTCTTCAAGAAAAATCTTGAACAAGCCGTTATTGCTTTTAACAAAACCAATTTTTTAAGTTGCGAAATGCCACAAGGGACGTTCGTTCTCACCGTTCGTCATCCTTCAACATGGAACACTGAAATGCTTTGCGAACGATTAGCGAATGAAGCAAAAGTTCACGTTGTTCCAGGATTGGAAAAATGGTTTGGCCCAGGTGCAATAGGTACGTTTCGAATAAGTTTAGCAACCACTCCGGAAATTGCTTCGGAAGGTATTGAGCGCATTTGCAATTGGATTACTGCTTACGGCTCCACTCTGTGAATGCCGGGCGCATAGTTCTTCGCTATGGTTTCATTCAAGAATAATAGATCTTCTTTTCTTTCTACAAAATCGAGTTTATCGCTGGAAATCATGAGCACCGTTAACTCGGGATGTTGTTGTATGAACGACAAATACTGCTGCTGGATATTTTCTAAATACTCAACTGTAATATTTTGTTCGTAGGACCTTCCGCGTTTCTTAATATTCTGCAACGCCTGTTCTGGCGAGAGATACAGATAAACCAACAAGTCGGGTTGCGGGAGAGAATTCTCCATGATCTCATACAATCGCAGAAACAATTTGTATTCGTCATCTTCTAAATTATTCTTCGCGAAGACTTGACATTTCGGTAAAAAATAATCGGCAATAACTTTGGGTTGAAACAAATCGGGCGATTGAAAAACACTCTTCAATTGCGCGAAACGTTCCGAAAGAAAACTCAATTCTAAAGGGAAAGCATAACGCTTCGGCTCTTCGTAAAACTTCGGAAGGAACGCGTTATCTGCGAATTCTTCCAACACCAATTGAGCATTGTGCTCTGTCGACAACAAATGTGCAAGCGTGGTTTTACCCGCGCCAATAATGCCTTCTATAACGGTGTAGTTGTTCAATCTTCTTTCTTGTTCAATTCAGCGAGCAATTGCGCAGCATTCATTTTCATTTCCGGATGAATCCACTCTGGCCAAGTTGCAGCCAAGGGCTTCAAAATAAATTCACGCAAATGCATGCGTTCGTGCGGCACTTGAATGTCTCCTTCACGCACAATTTCGTCATTGAAAAAGATAACATCTACATCCATCTCGCGATCGAGGTAAACACCCTCTTTGCGCGTTCTTCCGTAATACTCTTCCAACTCAACAATCTCTGCATGCAACTTCTCAAGTGTGAGTGCTGTTTGAATTTCCACGAGTTGATTCAAGAAAGGTTCTGTGCCTTCGGGCATGCCCCAAGCCTCTGTTTCGATTACTTCAGAAACCGTGACAATATCGCCCATGTTGAACGAAATAAACATACGCGCCTCTTCCAAATTTGCTTCTCGGTCGCCTTCGTTTCCACCAATGCTCAGTAGTACGCGATTCATTTTTTCCATAGAGCGAAAATACAACTCACCTGCGTAACTTTGAGCGCGCAACAGCGTCTTAATTCAAATTACTTATTATGACTTTTTGGAAAACCGTTTGGGCCACGCTCGTGGGTAACATCATCGCATCAATCCTAGGAACTCTTTTGACTGTAGCCGTTATTGCTGCTATCATTGGTGCACTCGCTTCTTCTGAAGATGTTTCCATGGAAAACGAATCGATTCTAAAAATCAAATTGGAAAATTCATTTACGGAAAGAGGACTCGACACTCCTTCGTTCAACTTGAATGGAACTGAAGATCGCATTGCACTGCGCGATTTAGAGCGTGTATTGCGTTTCGCGAAAACCGATGAGCGCATTGAAGGCGTTTACTTGAACATTGGAGCAATTGAAGCCGCGCCTGCTATGTTGTTGGAAATTCACAACGCGATTCTTGATTTCAAGTCTTCGGGCAAATGGGTCATCGCATACAGCGAAGGCTATTCGCAAGCGGGCTATTTCTTGGCGAGCGCTGCGAATGAAGTGTACATGTATCCAACAGGAACTTTCGATTGGCACGGACTTAACGCGGAAGTGATGTTCTATAAAAAATTGTTAGACAATTTGGAAATTGAAGCGCAGGTGATTCGCGGTCCGAACAACAAATTCAAAAGCGCCGTAGAGCCTTTCATTTACGACCACATGTCGGACGAAAGCCGTTTGCAAATGGCAACGTTCATTGATGATATTTGGAAGGTCATGTGCGAAAAGATTTCTGCTCAACGCGGTGTCTCTGTTGAGGAGCTGAATGCTTCTGCCACTTCCCTTCGATTCATTAACAACAACACGCTGCTTCAATCGAAGTTGATAGACGGATTGCTTTATCCAGATGAGATCGCTGAGAAGATGTCGGCTCGTTTGAAAGACAAAGGCAAGTTGGAAGATGATAAGAAGATGGATGAAGAAGTCATTTCTTACAACCGTTATTTGGATGTCGTGAAGATGGAAGACAAAGTTTCAGACGTTGCTCAAGTTGCCGTGGTGTATGCCATTGGTGGAATTGAAAGTGGAAAGGGCGACGATGAAACGATTGGAAGTGATCGTATAGCGAAAGCCTTGCGCGATGCGCGTTTGGATGAAGGAATCAAGGCGGTGGTGTTGCGCGTAAACTCTCCTGGGGGAAGTGCGTTAGCAAGTGATGTTATATGGAGGGAAGCGGAATTGATTAAGCAAAGCGGAAAGGTGTTTGTGGTGAGCATGGGCGATTACGCGGCCTCTGGCGGATATTACATTGCTTGCGGAGCAGATCGCATCTTCGCGCAGCCGAATACCATTACCGGATCTATTGGTGTATTTGGAATTATTCCCAACCTACAGAACTTCTTAGATCACAAGTTGGGCATCACCTTCGACGCATATAAGACGCATGAGCATGCGAACATGATGACGTTGACTTCTCCATTGGACACCGTTCAGAAACGCGCTATGCAAGTCATGGTGAGCAACATTTACAACGACTTCACAAGCAAAGTTGCGTTGGGACGAAACATCTCTCAGAATTATGTGGATAGCATTGGTCAAGGCCGTGTTTGGAGTGGTGAAGATGCTTTAACCATTGGACTTGTAGACGAGATGGGTGGCTTGCGTGAAGCTGTTGCCTATGCTGCAGCGAAGGCAGGTGTTAGCTCGAATTCAATTCTTGAATTACCTGAAATGCTTGATCCATTGGAAGAGTTTTTCGATAACATTTCTGGTAAATCGGAAGACGCGATTCTATCGCGTTTACTCGGCAGCAGATTCAAGAATTATCAAGACATTCGTCAATTGAGTAACGGCGGAAAGATTCAGACGCGTCTTCCATTTTACATTACGGTAGAATGAGTTTCGAGAAGAAAAGTATGGATGAACTTCAGCGTTTAAACGCTGAAGAATTTCAGCACGCTGAAAAATTTCCGATTGTCTTAATCCTAGATAATTTCCGTAGCGCGTTGAATGTCGGAAGTCTATTCCGCAGTGCCGATGCGTTTCGCATTGAAGCGATTTACTGTTGCGGAATTACTCCGATTCCTCCACACCGCGAGATTTTGAAGACTGCCTTGGGTTCAACGGAATCGGTTAGCTGGAAGTATTTCAGCAACACTGCCGAGGCTGTTTTAGAGATACAGGGTTCACACGAAGTGTGGGCGTTGGAGCAGACGCATAACAGTGTTGCTCTTCACACCTTTCACTCGCAGAAGCCTATTGCTTTGGTTCTAGGCAATGAAGTGAATGGTGTAGATGAAGAAGTGCTCAAGCTCGTTACCGGCTCGCTTGAAATTGAACAACACGGCACCAAGCACAGCTTGAATGTGGCGGTCAGCGGGGGAATCGCGCTCTTCCACTTAACTCAACCACTTCGTGGATGACACTCTTCGAGTGATGACCTTCTTCGAAGGATTATTCCAGTGAAATCGAAGACTTCCAATTGCCTTCGTGAGAGAGAATAAATAAGGGGCCATTAGAGTCTAAGGGCAGACAACTGTGTGCAGCCAAGATTTGCTCTCGATGCAGCAATTTCCCAACAGAATCATAAATAAATACATCATGAAGTGTTTCAGTGCCTTCGTAATGAAGACCATCTTTGTGAAGTGTCCAGTTCATAGTATTTAGATTTAGGGAGTTTACGTAATAAAAAACAAAGAAGACCACCGCAAGCTAGCTCGTGATGGTCTTCACACTTAGAACAAAAAGTTCATTAGCAGTTTCAAACATAAATAAAGTTTTAGTTAAGGTATTAGAAAGACGAAGAGGAAATAAATGGTTGCCTCATCGAAGAATTACCTTGGAACGTGAATTCCCTTTTGAAGAAGAAATATAAATGGGCTGCGGGGAAATATTCAAATGCAGACTCTCATTCGCCCCCAAGCTCGACTTCGTGAAAACCAATTGTCCAATTGCATTGAATATTTCAAGACTGAATAAACGTTCGTTTCCTACGTATTTTAACTGTCCCGTTTCCCAATCGACTATAAATTCAGCAGTCCCCTCCCCCTCTTCCACAAAATTATACAATACTGTGAATGTAGTGTCAACTGAACAACCCAACGAATCTGTTATTGTGACGTTATAATTTCCTTCAGCCAATTCAGTAAAATTCAAACCTACATATCCTGTTTCCCAGGTTGCTGTATAAGGTGGGTAATTGCCTGAGACATCAATCGAAATATTTCCTAAACCAAGTATACTCTCTGAATCAACATTTGCTGTGATTACAGGCAACGTGATTTCTTCAATAGTGATAATTAAAGATGTAACACATTGAAGTGTATCAACAACAGACAAAATATAACTTCCGGAACCTATCACTGATCCGGGCCCTATGTCGCCCCAAAAATACGGACCTTCAATTCCTGCCACACTTGCATCAAATTCTACGCTGTCATTCGGACAAACCCAAATAGGCGAAATCACATCTATAGTTGCATGGGGTATTTCTGTTATTTCAAATGAATAACTAGATAAACATCCATTCGAATCTGAAATCGTATCTGAATAAACTCCGGGCGCCAAATCCATCAACTGAAGCATTCCATATTTATTGAAATCGCTGTAAGGTGCTGTACCATCTAATCCGTATACGATTGCCCTGCCGTTACCTTGACCTGTGCAAGAGTTAAATATTGAATCTACTACGAGATAAAAAGGCAATGGTTCCTCAATAATAATTTGTTGCTCTACAACACATCCTGCAGCAAGAACAATCTGAGCCGAATAGGCCCCGGCACTGAGATTCTCCTCAGCAATTAAGACCTCTCCGTTCGATGAATTAATAATTTCGAATGCACCGTTGGAATCGCCATTACAAAGAACATCTGACTTGTGCATTACAAGGCTTTCCATCGCTTGAATACTCACTTCATAATACAGTTCAAGACTGTGCCCAAAGCCGGTAGACACCGTAACGGAATATACACCTGGAACACTCACCCAAATAGAATTTTCATTAGAGCCATTACCCCATATATGTATAGGCCATCCTGAAATACTGAGTTGGAGACTATCGCTTCCCGAAGGACATAAAAACTGCTTCGACGCTTCAATTTGAGGACGAGTTTCACCCTCGATAAAAACATGTGTTGTGTTTGCTGGAAGATTGTAATAGGTATCTACGACACCACTTATCCAAGATAATTTCAATGAGTCAATTACACTTTCTTGCCCCATCCCAAAAATCAAATTCTGTGAATTCTGACATAAGTAATTCTCTCCTAATTGAGTGTAATGGACACGATGCGTGCCGCCAACGTAATAATCAATATAGGTCCCAACACCATTATGATTACTCAATCTTCCCTTCAGTCTGCATTTCAAGTAATTATTTTCTGTCTCTGTGTTATTCTTAAATATCCTTGAAACTTGTCCAGACTCCGCACCGAGATACAAATCATAAAGTCCGTCGTTATTAAAATCTCCTTTTGAAGAAGTGAAAAAACCATAAGGCAAATTTGAAATCCCTGTATTTTCTGCCTCTGCAAAAGTTCCCTGAGTGTTCCTAAGCACGTGATTTCCAAAGTTATTCAAAAAAAACTGATTCACGTGTCTTTCATCAATTACCAAATCATTCCAACCATCATTCTCAATATCTAACCACAGCGAACTCCAAGACCATTTATATAAAGATGCTCCTATTGAAGGTGCAACATTCGTAAAATTATTTGTTCCATCATTCTGCATTAAAGAATTCCCATTAGTGGGCGTATTTGCAATGTAAACATCCAAATCAGCATCGTTATCGTAATCACACCAAGAATTAGTCATAGCGTCAATAGGTTCATCCAAACCAAAAGCACCATCCAGGGTATGGTCAGTAAACTCTCCATTAGTGCCTTGCAGAAAATACTCTGAACCCACGCGAAAATCTACAATCACATAAATATCTTGATACAAATCACGATACAAGTCAATAAAAACGGGTTGAAAATGATTTCTATTGTAGCCATGAAGATTTGAGTTATAACCTCCATTTTGATTATTTGTCAAGAACATACTTTTCTTGCCTCCCGCTGTGGCTGTGCTGTAATTTGCTACGTATAAATCTAAGTAGCTATCACGATTGTAGTCTCCTAACGCAGCTCCGAATGAATTGTACGTTGAATTATATGGGAAGTTAAGCGAGGAGGATTGATTAGTAAAAACGAGACTATCTGTTTGTACAAAAAGTTGCGAAGGTCCATCTCTTTTAATAATGAATAAATCGTTATCTCCATCTTCGTCATAATCACCCCATAAACATGTTTTAGCATCATAGATATTATCAAAAGCGTACTGCAATTGAAAAACACCTTGATTGTTCATGTAGAGGCGTGTTGCCCCTCCGGCGATACAAATAGTAAGGTCATCCCACCCGTCTTCATTCACATCGAAAAAACTCGACCCTACGCCATAAAGTGTTGCACCATTCAATGCAGCAATACCCAATTCGTCGGTAACATCTGCAAACACTTGGGAATTAGAATTTATAGAAAATGCAACAAAAAAAAATATAAAAGAAAACAATATCTTCATTTACTCTAGTATGTTAAGGTAAATAAAAGACGAAGAAGAAACAATAAGTTGCCTAACAAAAAGGCCCCCTTCTTTCGAAGGAGGCCTTTTCAGCTTATTGGTTAAAGCAGTCTAAGACGAGGTCTTAAGACTATTTTTGAACCATCATGCGTTGTGTATGAACTTCACCGTTGAAGATTGCTTCAACCATGTATAATCCATTTGCAAGTGGACGCTCGAATGTGATGTTAGTATTCAACACTCCGCTAACTGAATAACGGTTGTTCCATACTTGACGACCCATTGCATCTACAATGCGGATTTGTACATTCTCTGAATCAACTCCAGAAAGGTTAATGTTCACATCTGTACCGTGAGTTGGATTTGGATACAAGCTCATGTTTACTTCATCAGCTGTTTCCACTCTCACTGTTTGGTTGTTTGCTTGACTTCCGTCAGCAATCATACCAGCAGATCCAACAATACTCATACAGAAA
>JANQWV010000067.1:0-15261 GCA_030729695.1 Flavobacteriales bacterium
TACAAAAAACATCCTTACGCTTGGTCTCCAATCGGAAGCATGGAAGACTTGAACGCTGCGAAAGACGAAGACTTCGTGAACTTCTACAAAACATTCTACGTTCCGAACAACGCCGTTCTTTCGCTAGCCGGAGACATGAACGTTGAAGAAACGAAAAAGCTTATCGCGAAATACTTCGGCGATATTCCAAAAGGAACAAACGCAATTCCACGTCCAACCGTGAAAGAAGACATCAACACCGGCGAGGTGCGCGATACCATTTATGGAAAAGACGAATTAGCTATGATTGTTCAAGCCTACCACATTCCTGCTCAAGGAACTCCTGAGTTCTATGCTGTTGACATGCTGAACACCTTGCTTTCAAACGGAGAAAGCTCTCGCTTGAACAAATCAATGGTAGACGAACAACAACTTTCGTTGTACTGCGGCGCTTTCACCTTCAACCTTGAAGATCCAGGATTGACGTTAGCTTTCGGATTAACAAACATGGGCGTAGATCCAAAGACCTTGGAAGACGGAATGAACAAAGAGTTCGACAAAGTGAAACAAGAATTGATTACCGAAAAAGAATTCGAGAAATTGAAAAATCAAATCGAAAGTCAATTCGTTTCAAGCAACAGTTCAATGGCGGGTATTGCTGAAAGCCTTGCGAACTATTACACCTACTACGGAAACGCGAATTTGATCAATACTGAAATTGAACGTTACATGAAAGTGACTCGCGAAGACATGATGGCCGCAGCGCGTAAATACTACACCGCAGAAAATCGCGTGGTGTTGTATTTCTTAAACGATCCAAAACTTTCTGCTAATTAAGAATCGAACGAAAATGAAATTCATATATACACTTCTTGCCGCATTGCTTGTTTCTACAGCCATTGCGCAACCCTCAAAGAAAACAACTCCGAAAGCAACTCCGCTCGACAGAAGCATTGTTCCTAAGCCCGGTCCTGCTCCGAAAATTCAAATCGGAAAAGCAACTTCATTCAAACTAGAAAACGGAATGAAAGTGATCGTGGTGGAAAACCACAAACTTCCAAACGTGACCTATTCACTTTCGTTGAACCTAACGCCACTCGCTGAAGGAAACAAAGCCGGATACATTTCTATTGCAGGGGAATTACTTTCTGCCGGAACAACAACAAAGACAAAAGGACAAATAGACGAAGCCATCGATTTCATTGGCGGACAACTTTCTACTTCTGCTTCTAACGTTTCAGGTTTTTGCTTAAGCAAACACAGCGAAACCTTGCTTGCACTTATGCAAGATGTTCTTTTGCATCCAAGTTTTCCAGAAGAAGAATTGGAGAAAACAAGAAAGCAAATGATCTCTGCATTAACCAGCGAAAAGACTGATCCGAACGCTGTATCTGACAAAGTTGGAAACGTGGTGCGTTACGGTGTTCGTCACCCTTACGGAGAATTCGCGACAGAAAACACATTGAATAACATTAAGCGTGAAGACCTCATGGGTTACTACCAAACCTACTTCTCGCCAATGGTTGCGACGTTGGTTGTAGTTGGAGATGTAACTCCGGATCAAGCGTTGGCTTCTGCGAAAAAATATTTCGGAGAGTGGACAGGCAACGCAGTTCCTACAAGAACCTACCCTGCTCCTGCTGAATTGAAAGCCAATCAAGTGGCGTTCGTTGCTATGCCTGGTGCTGTGCAAAGCGTTATTGACGTGACTTACGCTGTTCCGTTGAACATTAACTCTTCAGATTATTTAGCAGCGACTGTGTTGAATAACATCCTTGGTGGAAGCGGATTTCAAACACGCTTAATGCAAAATCTTCGTGAAGACAAAGCGTATACTTACGGTGCTTATTCTTCTATGAGTCCAGATGATGTAATTGGAAATTTCAGCGCAGGAGCTAGCGTACGTAACGATGTTAGCGACAGCGCCATTGTGCAATTGTTGTTCGAAATGGACCGACTTTGCACCGAAGCAGTTTCTGCTGAAACTTTGAAATCTGCGAAAAGCATCATGTCTGGAGCCTTCGCTCGTAGACTTGAAAACGCTGCTACTGTAGCGCAGTTCGCTTATAACATTTCGAAATACAATCTTCCTGAAAACTATTACGAAACCTATTTGGAAAGATTGAACGCTATCACTGCGGAAGACGTTCAGGCTGCTGCTAAGAAATACTTGAAAGCAAACAACTGTTACATTTCTGTAGTTGGAAATAAAGACATCTTAGACAAGTTGAAACCGTTCAGCAAGAACGGAGAGGTGATGCAATTCAACACTGACGGAACTGTTTCGAAAGGAATCATTCCTCCGGCTGCTGGAGTTACCGCTGCTACTGTTGTTGAAGCATACTATGCTGCAAGCGGTGGAAAAGACAAATTCAAGAAAGTAAAATCAATGAAGCAAGAAGGTAAGATGAGCGTTCAAGGAACTTCGATCAACATTGAAACTTTAACTCTCGACAACAAAATGCTTCGTGTTGAAGTGAGCATGGGACCAATGAAATTGTCTACGCAGATTTTCGACGGAACGAAATTGGTAGTGAAGCAAATGGGAAAAGAGCAACCAACAGAAGAGAAAGATATTTTGAAGGCGAAGATGGAGGCTGACTTTTTCCTTCGCGATCACATGGCTGACTTCGGATATTCGTTGAATCTTGCTGGAAGCATTATGCGCAACGAAAAAGAAGTGTACATGCTTGAAACGTTGAATGAGAAAAAGAAAGTGGTGAAAACGGAATACTTCGACAAAGCGACCGGACAGTTGGTTTCAACTTATTCTGTTGAAGAAGGACCTGAAGGTGCTGTAACTTCTGAAACAAACTTCAAAGATTTCATGACCGTAGATGGAATGATCTTCCCGAAAACCATTCAAATCAATGCGGGCGGTCAAGCACTTGACATGACTATTGAGAAAATTACAATCAACGGTAAAGTGAGCAAGAAAGCCTTCAAGGTAGACTAAATGACTTCAATGAAAGACAACACCAATTGCATTGTATCGCTCGAACGCGCTTCTATTTTTCAAGGAAAAATATGTGTGTTGGAAGAAATAGACTTCGAAGTATTCGACGGTGAATTCGTTTTCCTTATTGGTAAAACCGGAAGTGGAAAATCGAGTTTATTGAAAACGCTTTACGCCGACATTCCGTTGAAAAACGGAAAAGGTCGAGTGTGCAACGCTGATCTGCGCAAGCTCACGCTGAAGCGCATTTCAGAACTTCGCAGAAAATTGGGAATCGTTTTTCAGAATTTTGAATTGCTTACCGACCGTTCAGTTTCAGACAATTTGGAATTCGTTCTGCGTGCAACAGGATGGAACAAAAGTTCCGCCATTCACAGTCGCATAGACGATGTGTTGGAACTTGTTGGACTTTCTGAAAAGAAACAAAAAATGCCTTTTGAATTAAGTGGTGGAGAACAACAACGCTTGGCTATTGCCCGAGCGTTGTTGAACTCGCCGCATCTCATTATTGCCGATGAGCCTACTGGAAACCTCGACCCTTCCACAGCCAAAGGCATTTTAGATTTATTGAAAATGATTAGCGAAGGCGGAACCGCTGTTGTTATGGCTTCGCACGATTACGACGCTATGCGCAAATACAGCTCACGCATTGTTTTGTGCAAAGGAAAAAAACTCGTCGAGTCTCCACGTCCAGAAGAAATAGAAGAAGCCATCGCCTAACGCTTCCGTATGCAATGCACCGTTGTTATTCCAACCTTTCGAGACGCGCGCATTGCGCAAGCCCTCGATAGCATTGCTTCACAAAAAAACATTCAACTTGAAGTTGTAATTGTAGACGGCGCGAATGAACCCGCAGCGTTTCAATCGCTCCCTTCCTACCCCTTCCACATAACCTTTATTCACGAAAAAGACAACGGTGTTTACGACGCCATGAACAAAGGCATTGCTGTTGCGAAGGGTGAATGGATTTACCTCTTGGGAAGCGACGATATTTTAGCGAATGAAAACACGCTTTCGAATTTAATTTCTCGCGGCGCGCAAGCAGACCTAGTCTTTGGAAACGTTGAAAACACAGGGCTTTCACACAGCGCTACTACAAAAATTCACATCCCTTCATTTCCAAATGGAATGATCTGGAAGCACACGCTTCACCAACAAGGTGTGCTCTACAAACGCGCGTTGTTTCAAGAACGAAACTTCAATACAACGTACCAAATCTTGGGCGACTACGAGATTCATTTCCACCTAAAAAATAAAAATGTAAAGGCGGAATACGTGAATGAAACCGTGGCGCAATGCGATGCAAACGGACTTTCAAAACGTTACGTTTGGAAATTGTATAAGGAAGAAATTCGGTTGAAGAACGAATACTTGAACGCTGTTCAAATGTTCGTTGTTGTTCCGTTTATTGTTTCGAAGTATCTCTTCAAACGCCTGACTGCGTAAGCGGTTTCACGCGGTGTCCTTGCGGCGCATCCATGAAATGCTGAATAAATCCAGCGCTCAATTCCGAAGTTTTCAAAGGTGTAATTCGATCTACTAAATCGTCTACCGAAGTAATGGTGTCTACGTGTTCATTTATGAAACCGTAGCCCTTAGGCAATCCGTCTTCAACCAAAACAAAAACATACTCGCCCTGCTCTCTTCCGCGGTGCGTAAGAATAGCGTGTTGCGGATTGAAAGCTTGCTTCATGGCTTCAAGCATGCGCGTGTTGTGCTCTTCGAGCGAAGACAATTCTTCTTCGCTAAACATGCCTATGGCTTTCAATGAAAACCCGTGATAACTGCAGAACTTCACCAGCCACTTGTTCGCGGCAGGAAGGGTTGGAAAAATGCGAAGCGGAGTGGCTTGTCCGGAAAGCTGCGCGGCCATTAAGCGCATGTAGCCTTGTTGATCTTCGAATTGAAAGAGTCCAACTTTCGGACGCTTCTTCTTCTGCGCGGCATTGTGCTTCGGCATGTGCGCGCGAATCTCTTGGTCTTCCAATAAGAAAGCCACTAACTCGGAAGACGTTTCCACATAGTCTATGTGGTGCACTTCATTCGAAAATGAAATCTTCTTTTCCGGTTCTCCGTTCTGAAAATGTTCTTTAATACGCTTGCGAATGTTCTTCGCTTTGCCAATGTATATGGGCTTTCCCTTGTTGTCGCGCATGTAATACACACCCGTGGTCTTTGGAAGTTTGTCAATGGTATCTTCAGGAAGGTGATGTGGCAAATACGCTTCAGCGCTTCCTCTTCCTAGCATGGCGTTCACGCCGTCTAAACCTATTTCTTCAATAACCTTATCGAACAACTCCGCTGTGGCCTTGGTGTCGCCCATGGCGCGGTGAGCGCTGGCGTTGGTAATGTTCAGTTCGCGACACAAATTGTCTAGTCCGTAACGCGTCATGTTTGGAAACGCTTTGCGCGCCAAACGAATGGTGCACAAACGCTGAGGCGTCCAAGAATATCCAATTGCGTTGAACTCTTCCTTAATGAAATTGAAATCGAAGTTCACGTTGTGCGCCACGAATACCGCGTCTTTCAGCATGTCGTAGATTTCGTCTGCAACGTCTTCAAAAACAGGGGCGCGAGACAACATGGCATCTGTGATCCCAGTCAGTTGAACAACGAAAGGAGGAAGTCTTTTCTCTGGATTGATAAGGGTTTGGTAGGCATCTACGACCTTATGCCCGTCGTGCAGTAGAATAGCAATTTCAGTAATGCTACCTTGCTCAGCTCTTCCGCCGGTCGTTTCAATATCTGTAATTGCGTACAACATCTTTTCTCCGTGGCCCCGAATTTCGGCTTATTTTTGAAGACAATCACCTATTGTTATGAAAAAAAGTTTCTTGTTCATATCTCTCTGCTACTTAAGTCTTATGTTTTCCAACGTGTTCGCTCAAGATAGCGACGAGCGCAAAGGATTTCGTTTCGGGCTGAACATGGGCATGTACTTCCCTTCGAAGGTTTCCGCGAACTATTACAACGGAGACGGCTTCTACAACAACAACATAGATCCGAACGGTGTGCGCATGTACAGCATTGAAGAGCGCTTGAACCTTACTCCGCAGGAGACACAATACATTACCTCTTACTTCAATGCAACGGGATTTCAGTTTCCATATGATGCTTATCCCGCAGCCATGCGCTACAACGGAGGCTTTAACATTGGCTTTCAGACGGCATATGACTTCAACAACAAGTCATCATTTATTTTCGATTTGAATGTGTGTAAGGTGAAAGCTTATGACAGATTCACCATGCAATTGACCGGTACTTCTGCACAACAAAATGGGCAAAACGACATCCGCATTTTTAATATTGAAGGAAATGAACAACGCTTGCAATTGGGCTTGGGATACAGAACAGGATGGGCGTTAAGTGGAAACGGATTGTACTTCATGCAGTTTGGTGGAAGTATGTTGGGAACGAAGGTGATTAATAACGTTGCTATTCTCGCAGATCGCAATTATGAATTAATTATAGGCGCTGCGAATCCAGCACAGACGATTAACTACCAGCCGCAAACCGGCATTGGCTTTGGCTATTACGTGAGTACTGGTTTCTTCCTTCCTTTAGGCGAACATAAAAACGCCGAGCTTTCGCTGGCGTTTTCTAAAGACAAGATGATCTTAAACATGAATGAGTTCAAGGGTTGGAACAAGATTCTAACTTTCTGTTTTTCTATTTAAGTTGAAACGAATCGGCATCGTTTAACGCAGGAAACTTCTCGCGGAAGGCATTCAATTCTTCCAACGAAAGTTCTTGGGTTAACTCTCCTCTGAAATTCACAATGGCGGAATCGCCGCTGTAGGCGTGTCCGTTTCCATCTTCTCCAATGCGATTCACACCTATTACATACGCCACGTTTTCAATGGCACGTGCTTTCAATAATGTCTTCCAGACTTCAGCGCGAACGCTTGGCCAGTTGGCGACATATATCATCAAATCAAATTTCGGTTGTCCGTTTATCATTTCATTTCGCGTCCATACCGGGAAGCGCAAGTCGTAACAAATGTTCAGCAGAATATTCCATCCGCGCCATTCCACTAGGCATTGCTCCTGCCCTGCCTCGTAGTGTTTGTGTTCTCCTGCGAAGGAGAACAAATGACGTTTGTTGTATGTTGAAACTTCACCGCTTGGACGAACGAAGAACAAGCGGTTGTAGGCCTTTCCTTCCTCACGCACAGACAGACTTCCAACGATAGCGGCGTTCAATCGAGCAGCCTCTTCCTTCAACAACGTAACACTCGGAAACTCGTCATTGACAAGCACTTCAGAGACAGCGGTATTCAAGGTAAAACCGGTAGAAAACATTTCAGGAAGGACAATGAGGTCCCATTGATTGGGCTGTTGTTTTTGCAGTAACGCTCTGAAATGCGCACGGTTTTCTTCTTGATTTTCCCAATGCAGGGACGTTTCCAGTAAAAGTGACTTTAGTTTCATTTGCATTCGAAGTTATGTGAAATAATAATAAATCAAGTATCTTGGCTTCATGAAAAAATGGATCTTTCTTTCTATTGCAGCTGTAGCTGTTGGATGTGCAGCTTCAAAGCAAGTAACAATTACTGAAGCCGATTTAAGTTTAGCGAAAACAGAATTCTCTGGAGTAACTCTCGCTGAATTGCAAACCGGACAAGTATTGTACACAGAGCATTGCCAAAGCTGTCACGCATTAAAAGATCCAGCATCTGAAGGCGTTCGCGGATGGAAGCATCATGTACCAGAAATGGTAGAAATGGCGAACAAAGACAAAGGTGCTGGCCTCGACAAAAAAGAAGAGCAAGCGATTCTTCGTTATTTGATTACGATGGGACCCCTAAAAAAATCGTAACAGGAACTTTGTTCCTTCAATCACCTTTGGTGATCAATCATCTTCGATGATCAATTGCGTTGCAATCAATCACTACGTGATCAATCGTTCCGATTTCACCGAAGGTTTGATCCGCAGGATTGATCTGAAAGATTGATTCGAAGAATTGATCACGAAGTGATTGATCTGATTTCATCAGATTAAAAGCTCGGACAAGCAATCGTTCTGAACTTCGCCTTTGAAACTTGCATAGACTTCGGAGTTTTAATGCTGTAACCCAGAGTTATAGTCTTGCTTTCACCTGGTGCTAACTTCATGTTCCAAGAAAGCTTGCCGGTGTTCTTTTGCAATACTGCTCCGGAAATTTCCAACATAGCAACTTCAATCTGTCCATCGGAAGAAATAGGAAGTTGATCTTCCAACAAAACATTGATTTCCTTGTCGCGGTTGTTGCGAACAGTTGTTTCGAAGTAGAAGGTTTCCTTCTCGTTGTTACCCAACAACTGACGCTTGCTTAATTCAGATTGCTTTTTGCGCGACAGTGCCACACGCTTGTCTCTTCCCAACGAAAGCGAAAGCGTATCGTCTACTGAAGCGGTGTTAATGAAACTCTGTCCCAAGTATGCGCCTGCGAAGTACACACTCGCCTTACCGCTTACTAAATTCAAGGTGTTCCAACCTACAACCTTCGCCATTAAGAATGCATCGGCGTCTTGTTTCGGAACCGCATAATGCATGTATGTTGCTGGTAAAGTGAACGAGGTTACGTCAACCACATAAGGCTTTCCATCAGATAGAATCGTATAAGGCAATTCAATTTCAAACTCTGCACTCAACTCCTGCACTGCAACTTGCTTAAAAGCCACTTCTCCTTCCCCACCTCTATCTTCCTTCTTCAAATAATCGCTACGGTTGCTTTTCACATCCATAACCATAACCGACTCTAAATTCTTCTGAACGCCGGCAATTCTTGTTGTAGATTCTGCAATATCCCACGTCTCTAACGTTGGCTTCTCGGCACCTTGCAAAGGTTCGCTCGTACTTAAAATCATCAACACTTCCGTCCAATCCAATCCAGATTTGTTAAACACATTCGCGTGGTAATCCAACTTCACCGGATCAACGGCGTTCTCTGCGCGAACGTCATACTTCGGCGCCCAACCGGCGTTCCGAACCAAATATTTTAGGGTGAAGGTGGCGTTGCCACGAACCTTCGCATCTAAAACCACCGTTACTTCTGAGGTAGGCGGATTTTCCTTCGCGTTCATCTCTAACAATTGCGCAGTATAACCGGCTGACTCTTTAATGAGCTTGCGCTCTTCTGCATCGGCCTTCAACAAAAACGCATTGATCTCGTTGTTACGCTTGCGGAAGAAATCGGCTGCTTTCTCAATCTCTGCAATAGGAACGTTGTTCGCTGTTCCGCCAATGGCTTCGTTGCGAAACAACATGTCGCGCTCTTTTGCATACACGCCTTTCTCTGCGCGAAGCGTAGCCAATTTCTCTTCAACCGAAGCGAGTTTCTCTTGCAACTCGGCAATCTTCGCATTCGGCGTTTGCTCTTTCAAATAATTGTTTCGAATGGAAACGCTCTGAAACACGACGTTCTTGTTGCCACATTCCAACACCACACTCTCGGGCTGCATGTCGGCGCTTAGCCCTGTGAACACAACAGTCTGCTTTCCTTGAGCCACCTGCGTTTCAGCCGTATGAACCAACTGCGCACCTTGCAAATACACTGTCACTTGCGTAATCTTGGAATCTACATTCGTCTGCGCGATCAAGGCAAAACTTGACATAACAGTAAGACAAAGAGCAACTACTTTTTTCATAATTAAAATTTATATTGAAGAGAAATTTCGTGATTCCATTGTTGAAGTGAACGGTTCTGATCACTCGCCAAGCCCGCATAACCGATGACAAATTTTCGAAAAATGTAATACCCGCGAACGAACGCACCCATGTGTGCATTGTCCCATGCGCGAACACCAAAACCTACCATATATTTTCTTGAAGAAAAATTCAGTCCCGTTTGAAACTGTCTCACTTTTTCTTCGCCTTCAAATCCGCGTTTGTAAATTCCGGAAAAACTCAAATTCGATCTGCGCGAAAGACGAGCCACAGCTATTCCTATTTGGGCACTCATAACATTTGAAAGAACTGTGACTTCATTTTCAAACGGAGTCACCTGCAAGTCTTCGTTTTTATACGAGACTCCCGCCAGAAACCTTCCAGCCGGATTGCTCATGACATTCAATCCGATAGAATAATTAAAATTATGATTTTCGTAATTGGTGAATTCAGCGCGTGCCCCTAATCCAACATGCAGGTTACTTCGTGAAGTATACGAGTGTGTTGCAAACTGAAGAGCCGCGGCATTAAACGCGATTGTATTGTTATACAGATCAATTCCAACCGCAGAATAAATTCCATCTAAATTCATTTGACCTTGAAATCCGCCCGCTCCGTTGGTTTGACGATACATTCCCGCTTTGTTGTAGTCTAACGGCGAAACCACAAAAGACGGATTCTCTGTACTCAAATAAGCCATGGGATTCAATTGTCTAAATTGAGTCCATGCTAGAGAAGCATTCAAAAAAAGTATGAAGAACAATATCCGTTTCACTTCAACGAATATACTGCGTTAAACGATGAGCGGCTTCAAGAATGTCGGCATCTTCTTTCGCGAAACAGAAACGCAAACGTCTTGCTTCACTTCCGTTCTCATAGAAAGGAGAAAGCGGAATGCTTGTCACCTTCGCTTCTTTGTTCAAGCGAACAGCAAAATCGAAATCTGATTCATCTGAAATTGCACTGTAATCGAGCACTTGAAAATAAGTCCCTGCGCAAGGCAAGACTTTCCAAGCACTTCCGCTTAACGCTTCCACAAAAAGATTTCTCTTCCGTTCATACATGCGGGAGATTTCAGAATAGTCAACTGTCTTCATGTATTCCGCAATGGCAACCTGAAACGGAGCGTTGCAGGTGAAGACGTTAAATTGATGTTGTTTGCGAAACTCTACCATCCACTTCGCATCGCACACGGCATAGCCCAATTTCCATCCGGTTGCGTGAAACGTCTTCCCGAAGGAATACACCAACATCAAGCGTTCGCGCAGTTCAGAGAATTGCGCCAAACTCTCGTGCCTTCTTCCGTCGAACACTATGTGTTCATACACTTCATCGGAAATAATAAAAATATTGGTATCGCGAACAACCTCTAAAAGTTGGTGCGCATCGTCTAACGAATTCACAGCACCAGTAGGATTGTGCGGCGTATTGATGAGCATGAGTTTCGTGCGATCATTAATGGCAGCTTTCACTTTTCCCCACGGAATGTGAAAGTCTTCTCCTTCCAATTCTATCCAGATCACCTTCCCACCATTCAACTCAACCGCTGGCGCATAACAGTCGTATGCCGGAGCGAAAAGAATGACTTCATCTCCAGGGAAAATCAAAGTTGAAATAGCCGTGAAGATGGCTTGCGAAGCGCCCGCTGTGATGTTCACTTCCGAATTCCAATCGTAATTGCATCCGTGCTTCGCGTTCAATTGCTCCGTAATAATCTGACGAAGAACAGGCATGCCTGGCATGGGGGCATACTGATTGAATCCGTCTTTCATGGCCTTGGTCACCAAATCAATCAAGCGTTCGTCAATTGGGAATCCCGGAAAGCCTTGTCCCAAGTTCAAAGCGCCTTCTTGCACAGCAAGGGCCGACATGGTTGTAAATATGGTTGTCCCTACGTTGGGCAGTTTCGATTTCATGGAACGAAGATAAAGACGAGGTGGCGTTGCGCAAGAATCCTTAATTTCACAGGCATGAAGAATATTATTCTGTTTCCCATTCTCTTTCTGTTTCTCATTCTATCCTCAACGCTTAACGCGCAGGAGATTCCCACTGCGCTTGGATATGCGAGTAAAATAGCTGGAGAAGAAATTAAATATTTCTCACCCTTGCATGAGTTTGCGAATACTGCGTTGCTTACACGTGCGAATGGGAAATCGCCTATTTCTCTTCAACTTGAAATGGAAGAGTCGGAGAGCGAACTGCGAACTTTTGAACTACTTATCGGACATTCAACAGGCACGAGCAGCGGTGAACGTGAATTCATTTTTTCGATTGATGGAAAAGAACTTTTTCATTTTGCCACTTCTCCGAAAGAACCGCTCGGAACTGTGAAAGCGGGAAAAAGCGATAACGACATTGCTTTTGAATTCCGAACGTTGGAACAAGACATTAACAAAGACGCTTTCGGATTTCTTCGAATAGAAATACCCGACAGACTGCTTAACAAAGGTGAACTTACTGTTGTTGGTGTTAACGCTGAAAGTCGCGATTGGCTGATGGTTTTCGAGTACAAGCGGACATTGAAAATTATTACCACACCTACCCAATTAGTTCTTCGGAAAAACAACAAATTGCAAATGAACATTGCAGTAGACTATCCCCACTTGCATTTCAAACCGCCAAGTATGAAAGTGGTTTCGAAGTATTTCGAAAATACGTTTCCTGTTATTACCGGATACAATTCCATTTCCTTGGAAAGTTATCCCGCAAGCTTTTCGGGCATAGACACACTTCGATATTTCATGGGATACAAATTGGTGCATACCGAATTGGTAGCCATTCAACCGCGAAAGAATTTCGACTTCCACATTATACATCATTCGCACAACGACATTGGCTATTCGCACCTTCAAACCGAAGTTGAAAAAATTCAAACTGAAAATATTTATAAAGCTATTCGTTGGTCTATTGTTCCTGAAAAGGGCGACTGTCAACCTATCTGGCACATCGAGAGTTTGTGGGCGGTTGACAATTTCATGAAGCAAGCCTCGAAAGAAGAGATTGCGCTTTTCATTCAAAAAGTAAAAGAAGGACGCATTGTATTGTCTGCGAATTATGCGAATGTGTTGAACGGATTGTGTCAGCCTGAAGAACTCAACTGGATTGTTGCTTACGCGAAACGCTTGGAAAAAGAATTCGGCATACGCATTCAAAACGCGATGATCACAGATATTCCGGGTATTACTTACGACGCATTGAACATGTATGTCCAGAACAACATTCCGTATTTATCGTTGGGACCGAATTATGTTGAAACGCATGCAGACCATGGCGATCGAGTGGGCAAGGTGATTCGCGAATGCGGCGATGACATGTTCTACTGGACGCCGAAAAACGAGCCGAACAAAAAACTCTTCGTGTGGACGGCAGGGAAAGGTTACTCCTATTTCCACAACATTCAAGAGAATGAAAAGCAAACGAAATGGGAGAACAAAATTTCGGCGTATGTGAATGAGCTCGTCGGTAAAAAATATCCGTATGAATTGGTGCAACTGCGCTACACAAAGAACGCCGACAACGGTCCGGTAGACACATCGCTGTGCACGTTCGTGAACAATTGGAACGCGCGTTATTCTTCACCCAAGCTCACGCTCTCCAGCGTTGACAAGCTTTTCAGTGAATTCGAAAAACGCTACGGCGAATCTCTTCGCACGGTAACGGGTGAGATTTCTCCGTATTGGGAAGACGGCGCTTATTCAACAGCAGAAGAGGAAATGGGAAACAGGAACCTTGCGCGCTTGACAGTCGATTTAGAAAAACACATCACACAACTTCCCCCTTCGAAAGAAAATCAAGAGGAACTTTTCCAACTTCAAAAAAATATAATTCTCTTCCACGAACACACGTGGGGATCGTGGTGCAGCATTTCCGATCCGGAAATTTTCTTCACCACAGAGCAGTGGCGCATTAAGAAATCTTTTCTCGATTCAGCATTGAATCAGTATTTGAATCTCTCCGCTAAAGTGAAGTTCGCATACGTGGAAAAAGATCCCGTTCGCAAGCCCAAAGCCATCTATGATTACACGGTGAACAAACAAACGGGAGCGATTGATCACATTTATTTCGATAATGATTCGTTGGTTTTTGCGGAAAATAACCATCTCTTTGAATTTATTTATTCGAAGGGAATTTCTCCTCAAGAATTCATGTATCCAAAGCAAGTTAATATAAAGACCTTGGCAGATACGCACGACAAAAAATATGTGCATGTCACCTTTGAACTTCAAGGTATGAAGTCCGTCAGCGTGCATTATTCTTTATGGAAGGAAGACGGCATTATTCGCATGACTTGTTCCATTGACAAGGCTTTGGAAAAAGACAAAGAATCTTTGCACATCTCTGTTGGAACTGGAAAGAACGGAACATTGACTTATGGAAAAGACGGAAGCGAACTCGACTTCCAAACTTCTCGCTTACCTGGCTCGAACGCCGATTTCATCTGTACCACCAATGCCTTCAAACTAAACAATGGCAAGCACACTGCCTGTGTATATTCCCCGCAATTGAATTTGGTTGAAGTAGGTAGTATGGTGAATGAAGAACAAGTTAACGGCGCAAAGGTTTGGAAAGAAAACACATCCGACCTTTCAAAGATGTACCTCTACTTGTTCAACAACTATTGGCACACGAATTACAAAGCTTATCAAGAAGGTTATTTGCTTTACAGCATTGACTTTTGGATGGAGTGATTACTTAGCCACCAAATACTCTTGAAGCAATTCACGAAGCTTTTTTTGTTGGTTGGAAGGAAGCAGCTGAATTTTCTTTCCAATGCGACCTAAATCTACACAACGCAGTTGGTCACATGCAATTTGCCCTTTCTTTCCTTTCAAGGTAAGCGATAATCGCATTGGGTAATTGCGTAAAGTCGATGTAATGGGCGCAATAACTGCTGTGCTCATGTGTCTGTTGGCTTCATTCGGTGAGAGGACAATACATGGAAGTGTCTTCTTCATTTCTTTTCCAATGGTTGGATCAAGATTTATCCAATAAATTCCGTAACGCTCTACCATGTCCAATCCTCCAACTTTTCATCTTTGAAAAAATCAGGTAGACGATCCTTACCTGAATCATCCTTCGCGGCTTGGGCTATTCGTTCTTCCCAACCCTCGCGGACTTTAGAAACCGGTCGAATAACCAAGGTGTTCTCTACAACCTCCATTTCAACAGCGTCGGTTAAACCTAAGTCTTTCATAAATGAAGAAGGAATGATTACTCCTTTCGAGTTGCCTATGGAAATTATTTTCGATTTCATATCGTTCAAATATCTTTCCACAAAGTTATAACTATGTTGTAACACCACATGTTTAATATACACATTTCTAAAAAATTCTTTTCAACAAGATGCTTCGCAAGGTTCTTCGAAAGGTGCTGCGCAAGTTTAGTATTTCAGAAACACACACTATTGCCGAAAATTTTTCGTTGCCATGTTCTCTTCACATTAAATTTATCTAGCATGAGTACACTTGCTACTACTTTTAAATTCGGAACCATTGCGCTGCTGCTTGCGGCTATTGTTCAATGCTCGAGTGTTGCAACTGATGCCGAAGGCAAGATTCACGGAGTGAAAGATGCTTTGCAAGGTGCTGCGCAAGGTCAAATTCACGGAGTGAAAGATGCTTTGCAAGGTCCTGCGGAAGGTGCTTCGCAAGAGAATACAGAAGGGAATACAGTCGCG